>NZ_FNKP01000002.1:2400000-2705550 GCF_900099835.1 Paraburkholderia fungorum | reverse complement strand
TTTCCAGCCTTCCACGCCCGCGCCGATCGTGTCGATGACACCGGCTATTTCATGGCCCGGTACGCGTGGAAATTGCAGACCCGGCCATTGGCCCTCTTTGGTCAGCGAATCGCTATGGCATATTCCGCACGCCTGAACCTTGATGCGAACCTGCCCCTCGCCGGGTTCGGGAACATCCAGTTCGACGAGCTTTAACGGACCTCCCGCTTCCGCTACCTGTACCGCCTTCATTCTGGCCATGGACTTCACCTCGCTGGTCGTCGTCATGATCGGCATTCTGAAGGGATGGACCGGTTGCTTCGCCATCCCGCAGCGTTGATTGAACACGCGCAAATGCAGCGCCGCGCTTCACGCGCGTCGATGTCGCCTGTTGACCATAGTTGATAAACAGACGGAATCCAACCTGTCGAATCGCGGCCGATGGGCTCAGTCGCGCCGGTGCATCGCGCTAATGACGAAACGCGAAGTGGGAGGCGGGATGTGGCTCATCGCTGGTTGCCGTGCGTTTGCATGCAGGCAATCCGGCGCAACGGCGAGTCAGTGCTGACCCGCGTTCAGCAGCATCCAGATTTGCCGCGTGGGCGGGCCGGCGAGCACTCGCACGAAGGCGCCGCGGCATCGAACGCAGGTGTAATGCTCTTCGACTCGCGTCTCCCCCGCAGCGCCCATGCCGTTGAGTGAAAGCTCCGGGTGCGGAGCGTCAGTGGAAGGTTGTCCGTAGAGGTCGGCGCACTTGGCGCAAGGTTGAATCCAGAGGTCCATCATCAGATTGCCAGTAATTGCGGCCGTTGCCGACCAGATTTGCAGGTTGGTGCAATATATACGTCCTCGTTCGAAACGGGTCAGAAAAAGGCGCGCGATGCGTCAACTCACCACTGAATCGGAAAGTAAAAATACCATGCGCATAGAAGAAATCATGACGCCGCGAGTCGTCACTGTCGGATTCGACGACACGTTGGCGTCAGTGAAGGAGATCTTCGATGCCGTGAAGTTTCATCATCTGCTGGTTGTTGAAGATGGTGAACTTCAGGGCGTCGTGTCCGATCGCGATTTGCTCCGGGCGATGAGCCCGTTTATCGGAAGTGTCGTAGAGACTCAGAGGGATGTTGGAACCCTCGGTAAGAGGGTGCATCAGATAATGAGCCGCAAGCCGGTAACGTTGCGGCCCGATGCGAGTGTGGAAGACGCGGTCAGGCTTTTTCTTGCGCACGAGATTTCGTGCATTCCTGTGGTTGATGAGAAGTTTCGGCCTGTGGGTATTGTGAGTTGGCGCGACATTCTGCGAACCATGGGCGGTGAAGCCAATAGCGCCCCGGCGGATGTAGCTTAAGAAAGCGACACTCATTCCACAACGGGCGATATCGATGCGTCGATATCGCCCGGACAACCATTCGCTTCAGGAATTCGCCTGCCCGGCGCGGCACGAAAATCGACGGCGGGACGCCTTCGGCGTGTCCTCGACCTCGACCACGTTGCGCCACCAGCGCTCGCCCCGATGCGGCGCGGCGAGATCCAGCCGCTCGCCCATGCGCGGCGTCGACAGCGTGATGCCGCGTGCCGCCGCGAGGCCGATCACGCGCTCAAACGGCTCGTACCAGCGATGCATCGCCAGATCGAATGTGCCGTTATGAATCGGCACCAGCCAGCGGCCACGAAGATCGACGTGCGCCTGCACGGTGTCGTCAGGCTGCATGTGGACGTACGGCCATTGGGCGTCGTAAGCGCCGGTCTCGACGAGCGTGACGTCGAACGGACCGAGACGCTCGCCGATCGCCTTGAAGCCGTCGAAATAGCCCGTGTCGCCGCTGAAAAACACCCGCAAGTCCTGATCGACGATCACCCATGACGCCCACAACGTGCTGTTGCCGTCGAACAGACTGCGGCCGGAGAAGTGTTGGGCGGGCGTCGCGGTGAACGTCAGTCCGTCGATTTCCGCGCTCTGCCACCAGTCGAACTGACGCACTTTTTTCGCGTCGATGCCCCATTCGATCAGCCGGTCGCCGACGCCGAGCGGCGTCAGAAACACGCCCGTCGTGGCGGCGAGCGCGAGCACCGTGTCGCGATCGAGATGGTCGTAATGATCGTGCGACAGAATCACGCCGCGCAGCGGCGGCAAGTCGGCCAGCGCGATGGGCGGCGCGTGAAAGCGCTTGGGACCGAGCCGCCGGAACGGCGACGCGCGTTCGGCGAACACCGGATCGGTCAGCCAGAATTCTCCGCGCAGCTTGAGCAGCAGGGTGGAATGTCCGAGCCGGTACAGGCTGCGGTCGGGCGCGGCTTCGAGTTGCTCACGGGTCAATGCGTCGACCGGGAGCGCGCCTGTCGGCACGGTGCCGGACGGCTTCCTGAACAGCATGTTCCACATGATGCGCAAGGTCTTGCCGAAACCTTCGACCGGACGCGCCCGGACGTTGCGAAAGCGCTCGCCGTCATGTTGCGCCGACGTGTGCGACAACGCGCGCCCGCGTTTCGCTGCGGTAAAACCCAGAGTACGGCCGAGGAAATCGCTGAACGAAGTCATGAAACGTCCCAAAGCGGAAAGTAGACTTGGTAGTGTAGTTTATCGTCGAGAAAAGTAAACTGCCTGGTGTAAAATTTAACGATGGAACCGACTCTCCCCCATCAACGGCTGACCGATCGCAAGCGCCTTGCGGTGATCGGCGCGGCCACCGAGGAATTTCTCGCCGCTGGCTTCGACGCGACCAGCATGGATCGCATCGCCGCGCGGGCGAACGTCTCGAAACGTACGGTCTATAACCACTTTCCGAGCAAGGAAGCGTTGTTCGCGGCAATCCTGCAGCAGTTGTGGGACGCAAGCCACATGGGCGATGCGCAGTCTTATCGCGCGGATCAGCCGTTGCGCGCGCAGTTGCTCGAATTGCTGTCGCGCAAGCTGAGGCTGATGAATGACGAGGCGTTTCTTTCGCTTGCGCGCGTGGCGATCGCGGCGGGCATCCATTCGCCTGAACGCGCGCGGGACATGGTCGCGCGAATGGGCGAGCGCGAAGAAGACCTGACCGTGTGGATTCGCGCAGCCGCTGCCGATGGACGGCTGAAGGCAGCCGATCCGGTGTTCGCGTCGCAGCAGTTGCAGGGGCTGGTGAAGTCGTTCGCTTTCTGGCCGCAGGTGACCATGGGGCAACCCGCTCTCAGCAAAGCGGAGCAGAAGAAGGTTGCCGAATCGGCGGCGGACATGTTTCTCGCGCGCTACGAGTGAGCGCGTGGCAGGTCGGCTTGCAACGGTGGATTGCGTGACTACGGTCCGAGCTTTTCCATCAGAAAGTCGACAAAACTGCGCACCCGCGACGACAGATGCCGCGCATGCGGATACAGCAACACGAATGGCCGCGAACAGCCTCCATAGGGAATCAGCAATTCCTTGAGCGAGCCTTCCGCGATGTCCTTGTCGACGATAAAACGATAGGTCTGGAAAAGGCCCGCACCGTGGCGCGCGAGCGTCACGCCCGCCAGCACGTCGCCCGACGCCGAGCAACCGCCGCGTGTCGTCAACTCGGTCACTTCGTCGTTCAGTTTGAACAGCCACGGCAGATTGCGCCCGGTACTCGGTAACGCGTATTGAATGCAGTCGTGATTCGCCAGATCGTCCGGTGTTTTTGGTTTTCCCGCACGCCGCAGATAAGCGGGCGATGCAACCACCACCAGTTCCGCATCCTCGATCGTGCGCGCGATCAGACCTGAGTCGCTTGGGGCGCTTCCGCGGATGGCGAGATCAAAACCTTCGTCGGCGAAATCGATATTGCGGTTGCTGAGGTGCGTCTCGACCGTGACGCCAGGAAAACGCGCGCGAAATTCCGCCAGCAGCGGTAGCACGCGATAGTGGCCGTACGGTGTCGGCATGCTGATCCGCAAAACACCGCTGGCGGCGGTTTGCTGGCCGGTCGCTTCGCGCTCGGCGTCGGTGAGCAGGCTCAGTGCCTGCCGGCATTGCTCGAAGTACCGCCGTCCTGCGTCGGTCAGGCGGATCTGGCGGGTGGTCCGCACAAACAGGCGTACGCCGAGCCGCTCCTCGAGCCGCGCGACCGAACGGCTCACGGCAGCGGGCGTGACGCTGGCTGCATTCGCGGCGACGGTGAAACTTTCGAGTTCGGCGGCAAGGCAGAACAGTTCGATGCTGCCCAGAAGAACATCTTCAAATTGACGCTGCATGGATTCGGGCGATCTGCGGTAGCGCGCTGGTCCGGCCTCGGCAGATGGCGCCAGGTACGGCCACGAGACGAACGCAACGGGCGGCGCGGGTCGCTTCGCTGCGTAACGAGGGTCCGGACAGAATATCAGGACGCTGGCCGAGCGAACGCTATGCGTGCAGCGTCGCGTGCAATCGGGCGACATGGCGGAATCGAGCATCGCGGGCCTGGCTTCATGGCCCGCCACGCCGGAGAGGGCGCCACGCGGTGTTGCGGGGCGCCCTGTTCCCATTCAACGCCGATCGGATGGCCGGATCAGCCAGGCGTCGAATTGCGCTGCTTGCGATACGCCTCGACCGGCAGGCCGCCCCAGCCCCAGTTCTCCATCTCCACTTCCTGAATGACGACGAACGTCGCTTCGAGCGGCTTGTTCAGCACATCGAGCAGCACCTGGCTGACGCCTGCGATCAACCTGGCTTTTTCGTCCGCAGTGACGGAATCGTTGCCGGGTTGGGACCCTTCGCGGGTCACCTGAATGGTGACGATAGGCATGTCGTTCTCCTGTGCCGTCGGTTGATGGAATCTGATGTCGAAGTCGATCAGTGGCCCGCGCTCTGGCCGCCGTCCACATGCAGGATTTCGCCTGTCACGAAGGGCGCGGCATCGAGATACAGCACCGCGTTCACGATATCGCTCATTTCGCCCATATGTCCCATCGGATGCAGCGCGCCCAGCGCCGCGTGAGTCTCCTGCGCGTGCATCGGCGACTTGATGATGCCAGGCGACACCGCGTTGGCGCGAATCCCCCGCTTTGCATACTCGATGGCGAGCGACCGCGTGGCCGCGTTCAATCCGCCCTTGGTCAGCGACGCCAGCACCGACGGTACGCCGTCGATCGCCTGGTCGGCCAGCGTGGTCGTGATCGTGACCACATGGCCGCTCGCGTTCTTCTCCATCTCGGCGATGGCCAGTTGCGTGATGTGGAAGAAGCCGGACACGTTGACGCCGATAGCGGCTGCGTAATCCTCGGCGGTGTACTGCGTAAAAGGCTTCGCGATGAAGATGCCCGCGTTGTTGACCAGCGTATCGATACGGCCAAAGCGGGCGACCGCTTCCGAGATCACGCGACGCGCGGTGGCCGGATCGGCGATATCGCCCGCGATGCTCAGGATGCCGGGATCGTCCGACGGCTTCACCGACCGCGCGGTGGCGACAACGTGGTAATCGAGCTTGCGGAACGCGCTGACCAGTTCTGCGCCGATGCCTTGCGATGCGCCGGTAACGACAACGACTTTGTGTGATGTGCTCATGATGAATGCTCCAGACGGGTAGACGAGTACTTGGGATCAGATGCGGATCGGGCCATCGGCTCCGATAGGTATGAAATCTAGGCGCATTGGCGCTGGTTTCGAATACCCGCCATGGACAAACAGTCTTTCGTACCAGGTACAAGTGAGTTGAGGAGCAGAGCGGCGCGGCCTCATTGATGCGTACTCTCTGCAGCTGGACAACGGCGAGTTGCTGACTGAAGGACCGGCAATCGTGCAGTACCTCGCCGACCTCAATCCCGAAAGCGGACTGGCGCCCGCAAACGGCACGCTTGCGCGTTACCGTCTTCAGGAATTGCTGGGCTTCATCAACTCCGAGTTGCACAAGGGCTACTCGCCGCTGTTCAACCCCGCGACGCCGGAAGCCGTGCGCGCGGAACGGAAAGAGGCTTTGCACAAGCACTATTCGTTGCTGGAGCAGCGCCTCGCCGAACAGCCGTGGTTGCTCGGCGACGAGTTCTCGGCGGCCGACGCGTATTTGTTCACCGTGACTGTAGCCTAGCGGGCGTTTTGACCCAATCTCGCGCGGGTTTTGACACAGATGTCGCCCACTGCAGCAGTCGCGATTATGCAAAGAAGTGCAGCAATACCGCGAAGTGTCCCTTCGGCGAATAAGCTGTGGGGGGGCACACGGATAACCGTCAGCAGCGTCATTAACGTCCTGCCGCTCATCCTTTCCGCTTCATAAAGTACATATAAGCGGCAATGGCCAGAATGCCGAGGGCATCGACCGCCGCAAGCACGGGTAACGGGTTGGACCATTTGTCCATGTTCGTCGTCCGTCCGTAGTACGGTGGCCCACTACCGAACGCCTCGCCAAAATTGAGCACGTTAAATACAACTATCAGCGCCACCAGAGCGAGCAAGGCGACGCCCAAGGCGATACGCAGAATCTTCGCCATGTCAGTACGAGACAGTTAGCGGGATATAGCAGTCCGGAGATCCTGCGGTCGCGGCTTCCAAATCGCGGACAAAGTCTTCCATCCGACTATGGAGGTTGATGCATCCCGCGCTCCCAGCGTGGCTGCCTCCATGAATAAAGAATCCGCCGCGCCCGAAGGTCGCAGTACCTGGAAATACGTGAATCGTGATGCGGTGATCGCCCCATGCACCACGCGGCGCGATGTTGTACCAGTGATTGGTCCACATTTGTGAGGGCTCAATCCAATAGCGCCCAGGGGGAATCGGGCCTTCGCTGCTTTCGTGTTGGCGAGCTGGGGAGTAGTCGAACCCCCCTGAGACTTTTGGTCGGCCTGAGACAGCGGCATAGTCATGTCCCTGCGGTCCACCCACCATCAGGAAGCGACCGTTAAAGCGAAGGTAGATATCTGATTGTCGACAGGGAGGAATAGATGGGATACCGCGTTCTGCAGCATAGCTATCTGGCATGACAAACCCTCTCATTTGTATGGCGGACATACATTACAGGAACTTTGTCAATCCATAGCCGCTTCGCCCCGGCCGTCTCCAATGCGTTGGTAGTGCCACAATCACAACAGGTGCATGCAACGGGTAACACCAAGTGTGAAAGTATTACGAAGTGTCAGGGAGTCCGTCAGTCTGTGCGCCATTCTCAAAAAAGGCCGGTCGTCTGCGTGCCCAGCTCCCAGTTTGCTATCACCAGTTCGCGGCCCGTCACCGTGCCAGTGGGCACTGTGTTATTGACGGTGTAAGTGATTGACAGCCCAAGCCTTGGAAAGTCGTCAAAAACTCGCCGAATATCGATGTGGTCGTTAATGCTGACCATAACCTTACCCTTGCTGACGCGCATCATTGCCGCCATGCGCTCGTATTCTTCGAACGGAAACGGCACGCGGTAGTCACCAGTCTGCCATTAGGGTGGGTCGCAATAGAAGAACGTATGCGGCCGGTCGTAACGTGCCATGCATTCGCGCCACGGCAGATTCTCGATCTGCACGCCAGCAAGCCTCAGATGCGCAGCAGAGAGACTTTCCTCGATGCGTAGCAGGTTGACCGTCGGCTCTGTGACAGCCGTACCGAATGTCTGGCCGTTCGCCGGCACGCCGTTACACCACGAGCCATTGCCACTTCTGCCAGCCGTATTCTTCTGGGCGATGTACTGAGCGTTCAATCGCGTCGTCAACTGGAAGCGTGGATGGTTGCCTGCCAGATCGTGCGCCGCTTCTTGTCGCTACGTATTACGATGCACCTGGCGTCAGCATGGAGCTTCGCGAGACCGTGTTGCGCGAAGCCGGTCAGGTCTTCGTGAAATGGGCGGGGACGAGTGCCTGACGATCTTTCGATCAGGCCGCTGCCTGATCCTCGTCGGGTTCTTCCGTTAGCTCATATCCGGGACGCGCCTTGAGCCACAGACCGAAATCCCGCATGACTTCGACGACGGGCCTCAGACGTTGACCGTCGTCGGTGAGTTGATATTCGACTTTCACCGGCACTTCCGGAAATACGGTCCGCTGGATAAGCCCGGCCTGTTCGAGTGCGCGAAGATCCAGTGTGAGCATGCGCTGCGATATGCCGTCGACGTCTCTGCGCAAATCGTTGAAACGTTTCGGCCCGTCCAGAAGATACGAAACAAGCAATAAGCGCCAACGTCCGCCGAGCAGGCGCATCGCTTCTTCAACGGAACAGCCGGTTGCACTTCTTTTCATCGATCCACCTTCACCCAGTATATTTTTTGTGCCTACCGCACAAACTTCTGCCTTCTTCTCTTTTTGTTCCTGCCACGCCATATTAGCCGCGTTGCCACGAAAGCGCGTGGCAAATGCCAATCGTCATGCACAGGAGAGAACACATGAAGCTGTATCACGCACCGGGCAGTTGCTCACAAGCAATTCGAATCGTCCTGGAAGAAGCGGGAATAGAAGCGCAATTGATCAAGGTGGATGCACGCAAGCATCTGGTAGAAGACGGTTCGAACTATTACGACGTCAACGCGCTAGGTTATGTGCCGTTGCTTGAATTGGACGACGGCGCGCAATTGCGCGAGGGACCTGTGATTGCGCAGTACCTTGCCGATCAGCGGCCCGAGTTGGAGTTGGCACCCGCGCCTGGCACGATGGATCGCTACCGGCTTCTCGAATGGTTGAATTTCCTGACCTCTGAAATTCACAAGGGCTTTATTCCATTGCTGTATGCCGTCGCCGCCGGCAAGTATGTCGATACAGCCAGGCCGAAGCTCGAAAGCCGATTCGCATGGGTCGACCGGCAGTTAGCGGGAAAGGAGTTTCTGATGGGCGGCAAGTTCACGATTGCCGATGCCTATCTTTTTTCGCTAACGGGTTGGGGCCGGGCTGACTGGATGAAATCCGTTTATAACGCGGACATCGATCTGACGCATCTCCGTAACCTGCAAACCTGGTATGAGCGGATAAGAAGTCGGGCGGCAGTGCAACGTGTGCTGGCGGTCGAGGGAATGCTGGGCTAATCAGTCAGAGCAAAGAATTCCCGCCAGCAACGCTTCGAAGACTTCGCTTCGCTCTTTGGCTTTGTCCGAATTCGCTTTCGACCATGCACCGATCACCGCCGCCTGTTGTTCAAGCGGGAGGCGTCTGAACATGTCGGCCCCAAATTCCCGTATGAAATCGTCGCCATGCAGATGAGTCAACGCATTGGCCGACAAAAGGTTGCCCGGCGCATGCGGATTCACCCGCACTCCATTGACAAAATAACCGACAGCCATCGCGTACCCCTCCGTGGGTTGATGGAACCATCATAGGTCCGAGAAAAATAAGTCAATTTTCGATTGAAAGAGAGATTGCTCTAATAATCACGACCGTTGCGCTTTAAATATTCAAGCGGGAAAAACGAAATCTATGGGTGTTGCTGCACGGAAAAATGCGGGAGTTTTTAATCGTCCGTCTAATTTTCGATGCAACGTCTGCAACGACGTAGCGCAATCGCTCCTGTCGATTGGCATCCCGAAGCAGAACCCTCAGGCTGCAAACACCGTTTCGTGTTGCGAGCGCTTGCCCAACTCTTGGGCCACGCAGCGCGAACCGGTTTTCCCGATGCTGTTTTAGATCGAGCAACCTGGGTGTAGCCGACGTCAGAATCCCTGACGTCGGCGAACCGCGCTGCGCTCGGTAATCTGACGAAATAAAAGGGCCACGTCCGCATTTTTTCGCCGGCGATGGCGAAGACGCGCCACACTATTCCGGCATCACCAACCCGACCACACCCGCTTGTTTCGCCCCGGCAAGCGCTGCTCGCCGTTGGTCGCAGCCGCTGCTCAAAACCGCAGCACGCAAGCCCGTAGCCCCCGCTCGGCGTGGCTTGCGGGCCAATCCACAAAAGTGCCATTGAATGTAACTTTTGTGTAGGGACGCGCGACTCGTCCTCCAATATTCTTACCCTATCGAGACGATACGTCCGGCGCTGGTGTCTTCAACCGGTTGCTGGCGACGACTAATCCACAGGAGAGGATGTTGACCAAGAAAGTCCCGCTCAAAATTGCAATCGCTGAGCATCCGCATACGTCTGCCATCCGTAACGGTTCCATCCCCATTGAGGGCGTCGACGCCGAATTCGTGACCGTTCAGCCGCAAATCGGCGCGTTTCGCCGGATGGTGCGCGACGTCGAATTCGACGTCTGCGAGCTGGCTCCGACGACCTATATCATCGCCCGCGCTTATGGCGCGCCGTTCGTCGGTCTGCCGATTTTCGTGGTTCGCCGCTTCCACCACGGCGGCCTGCTGGTTCGCCCGGACGCCGGCATCAAGCATCCGAAAGACCTCGAAGGCAAGAAAGTTGGCGTGCGTGCGTACTCGGTTACGACCGGCGTGTGGACCCGTCAGGTGCTGATCGACGAGTTCGGTCTGGATTCGTCGAAGGTCACCTGGGTGGTCGACGACGAAGAACACGTTCAGCAACTGAAGCTGCCGGAAAACGTGATTCATGCGCCGGAAGGCAGCTCGCTTGCCGAAATGATGGCGTCGGGCGAACTGTCGGCAGGTTTTGCCGCTGCAGCCGGTATCGGCCGCACGGGTGCGCCGACGGGCGGCTGGAAGGAAGTCGAAGCCGACTACCCGGACCTGCTGCCGAACGCGACCGAACTCGAAGCCGAATACTACGCACGCACCGGCGTTTATCCGATGCACGGCACGATCGTCGTGAAGGACTCGGTGCTGGCCGAGCATCCGTGGATCGCGAAATCGATTTACGACGCGTTCGCGCAGGCGAAGAAGGAATGGCTGGTTCGTCTGGATGCAGGCGAAGCGACGGCGGCCAGCGACAAGAAGTATCTGGAACTGCGCAAGATCGTCGGACACGACCCGCTGCCGTATGGTCTGCAGGAAAACCTGAAGACCATCGAGACGCTGGAAGCGACCGCATTCAAGCAAGGTCTGACGCCGCGCCGCATGGCGATCGACGAACTGTTCGTTGATCCGCTGGCGAAGTAAGCCGCCGATTCGAACGCAACAAGATGCACTGGGCCGGAGCGAGGGTGGATGCCTTCAGCGCCGGTCAAATGAGACAAGCTGCATAGGACCGGAGTCAGCGCGGGAGCGCTAACACCGGTCGACAGGAGACACCATGATTATCGATTGCCACGGTCACTTCACGACCGTTCCCGCTTCGTTCCGCGCCTGGCGCGCGAAGCAGGTTGAATTTGCCAACGACCCCGCCAACGCTCCTTCGCTCGACGGAGCACGTGTCAGCGACGACGAAATCCGCGAAGCTATCGGCAATGGTCAACTGAAGCTGCAACGCGAACGCGGCAGCGACCTCACGCTGTTCTCGCCGATCGCCGGCCTGATGAGCCATCACCTCGGCAACGAACGCACCAGCCTCGAATGGGCCCGCGTATCGAACGACCTCGTGCATCGCGTGACCGAACTGTATCCGGACAACTTTGCGCCGGTCTGCCAGTTGCCGCAATCGCCGGGCGTCGCGCCGGGCAACAGCGTCGCCGAATTGCGCCGTTGCGTCGAGGAACTGGGCTTCGTCGGTTGCAACCTGAACCCGGACCCGAGCGGCGGCTACTGGACCGGCACGCCGGTGACGGACCGCGAGTGGTATCCGATGTACGAAGCGCTCGTCGACCTCGACGTGCCCGCGATGATCCACGTCGCGGCATCGTGCAATCCGTGTTTCCACGGTACAGGTGCGCATTATCTGAACGCGGATACGTCGGTGTTCATGCAGATCCTGCAATCGGATCTGTTCAAGGATTTCCCGACGCTGCGTCTGGTGATTCCGCACGGCGGCGGCGCAGTGCCTTATCACTGGGGCCGTTATCGCGGCATGTCGCTCGAAATGCGCGACCGTCCGCTCGAAGGTCTGCTGAACAACATCTTCTTCGACTCGTGCGTGTATCACAAGCCGGGTGTCGAACTGCTGACCAAGGTGATTCCGTCGGACAACGTGCTGTTCGGCTCGGAAATGATCGGTGCGGTTCGCGGTAAGGATCCGGCAACGGGCCAGTACTTCGACGACACGAAGCGTTATATCGACGCGTGCGAGGCGCTGTCGGAAGAAGATCGCTACAAGATTTTCGAGGGCAATGCACGTCGCGTGTATCCGCGACTCGATGCACGCCTGAAGGCGCAGGGCAGGTAAGCGCGAGAACAGGCGGCTAGCAATGCGGCTCATAAAGCGGTCCGCGAGGGCCGCCTGTCAACCCGACAAGCACAGAGACACTCATGACAATCGTTGATATTCACCCGCACATCATCTCCGACAACGAATCGCTGTATCCGCCGGCACCGTTGTTCGGCAAGCGTTCGGACTGGTCGAAGGAGCGCCCGACTACCGTCGAGACGCTGATCGAATCGATGGACGCAGCCGGTGTCGCGAAGGCCGCCGTCGTGCATTCGTCGACCACCTACGGCTTCGATAACAGCTACGTCGTCGATGGTTGCGGTCAATACGCCGATCGCCTGGTGGCAGTCGGTTCGGTCGACGTGCTGCAACCTGACGCACCGGAAAAGATCCGCGAATGGGTCAAGCGCGGCCTCGCGGGCCTGCGCCTGTTCACCGGCGGCAGCACGAAGGAATTCGATCCGAGCGAACTCGACGATCCGCGCTCGTTCGAAGCATGGGAATTGTGCGGCGAACTCGGCCTGCCGATGTGTATCCAGACCGGCCCGATCGGCTTGCCGCAAGTGACCGCGCTCGCGAAGCGCTTCCCGAACGTCGCGATCGTTCTGGATCACCTGGGTCGTCCGGAAGTCGCCGATGGTGCGCCGTACGCGAAGGCACAAAGCCTGTTCGATCTGGCTCCGCTGGAAAACATCTACATGAAGCTCACGCCGCGCATTTTCGGCGACGTGAAGAAGGAAAAGGCCAGCGCGGAAACGTTTTTCCCGCGTGTGGTCGAAGCCTTCGGCGCGCAACGCATGGCGTGGGGTTCGAACTATCCGACGTCGCCGGGAACGCTTGCTGAGATTCTCGCGACCGCTCAGGCAGGTCTCGCCAGCCTGAGCGAAGAAGATCGCGCGTGGATCTTCGGCAAGACGGCACAGAAGCTGTACCCGGCTCTGGCCTGATTTACCGCTGTATCCGGGCCGGCCATTCGAGGCGCTGAAGCAGGCGTTTTGCAGAATTGGCCGGCACGCAGAGTTCAAACAAACTTAAGAGAAACAAGCAGATGGAGACAAGCAATTCTGTGCGACCCGGGATGGCAAGCCGCTGGGCCGTACTCGCGCTCCTTGCGCTTGGCGTGCTGATTTCCTTCGTCGACCGAACCAGTATTTCGTCGACGCTGGCGGACCCAGGCTTCGTTCAACATTTCGCGCTGACCGACATCGACCGCGGCTGGATCAACGCGGCGTTCTTCTGGTCATACGGCGTATTTCAGGTTCCGATGGGCTGGGTGGCCGACCGCTACGGCGTGAAATGGCCGTACGCGATCAGCTTCGCGCTGTGGTGTATCGCCACCGCGTTGATGGGCGCAGTGACGGCGCTCGCGAGCCTCGTCGTGATGCGGTTGATCATCGGCATGGCCGAAGCGATTGTGATTCCCGCGAGCTATCGCTGGATCCGCAACAACTTCGACGAAAGCCAGAACGGCCTCGCCGTCGGCATTCTCGCGATGGGCAACAAGTTCGGTCCGGCGATCGGCGCACCGGTCGGCGCGTGGTTCATCGTCAACTACTCGTGGAAAATGATGTTCATCGCAACCGGCCTCGCCGGTCTGCTCTGGCTCATCCCCTGGCTGCTGATGGTGCGCAACGACCTGCCGACCAAAGCTGTCCTCACGCAGGCCAACCGCAGCGCCCGCACGGTGACGTTCGGCAGCATTCTGTCGAGCCCGGTGGTGTGGGGCGGCATGGTCACCAACTTCTGCTACGGCTACTTCACGTTCTATTGCATGACCTGGATGCCGTCGTATCTGGTCGAGCAACGTGGTCTGTCGATTACGCGCTCCGGGCTCTTCACGTTCTTCAGCTTCGCCGGTATCGCCATCGTGGCGGCGCTCGCGGGCTGGGCGGCCGACCGGATCATCGCGCGCGGCCATAACCCGATCACGGTGCGCAAAGTATTCACGATCGCGGGCTTTATCGGCGGATGCACGGTGCTGTTCGGTGCCTACGCGCCGACGCTGCAGATGGCGCTGTTCTGGAATGTGCTGTCGCTGTCGCTGCTCGGCTTCGTGACCGCGAACAACCTGGTGTTGTCACGTCTCACGCTGATCCCGAAGCAGACCATCGGTCTCGTGACCGGTGTGCAGCAACTTGCCACCAGCCTTGCCGGTGGTGTGGCGGCGAGCCTCTCGGGCTGGCTGCTGCATGTGAGCGGGAGCTACGACCTGCCGATGATGGTGATCCTCGGATTCCTCGTTGTCGGCGCACTGGCCACGGCAATTCTGTACCGCCCCGAATGGGCCCCCAAGGTGACCGAGTCCCACGGATCGCTGCGGCGAGCCTGAGTAATCACGGCCTGGCCGGCATAGCCTGGATGGCTGACATACCGGCCTTGTTGAACACACTAATTCATTGAGAAACGTAAATGGCGAAGATCGTATTCGGGATGGCCGTGCCGCACAGCGGCATGCTGGGGCAAGCACCTGAGGACTGGCTCAAGAACGGGGAACGTGACCGCAACAATCCGGAACTGTGGTTCCGTAACCGGACATGGACGTATCCCGAACTTGAAGCGCACCGTGGCGCCGCATTCGAAAAATTCCTGACCATCGAGGAACGCACTGCACGCGCTGCGCGCTGCCGTACCGCACTCGACAAGATGGCCGAAGCGTATCGCGCAGCGGACGTGGATGTCGCGATTATTCTGGGCAAGGACCAGAAGGAAATCTTCACCGACTTCTCGCCGTCGATCGCGATCTACACCGGCCAGGAAGTACACAACGGTCCGCCGCAACGCTCGGTGTACGCGCCGGACCATCACGTCACGCACCAGTGTCATCCGAAGCTGGCGACGTACCTGATCGATCATTTCCAGCGCGAAAACTTCGATCTGACCGATCTGTTTGCATGGCCCGATAACGTGTGGATGAAACCGCTGCCGGAATATCCGGTCGTGCCGCACGCATACAGCTTCGTGTATCACCAGATCATGGGCGACAACCCACCGCCGCACGTGCCGATCATCATGAACTGCTTCTATCCGCCGACCCAGCCGTCGATGGCGCGTTGTATCGATTTCGGCCGCGTGTTGCGCGATGCGATCAATGCATGGCCGGACGATGTGCGCGTCGGCATCTTCGCGTCGGGCGGCCTGTCGCACTTCGTCAACGACGAAGAGTTCGACCACAGCATCATGAAGATGCTGGGCGACTACGACTACGACGGCCTTGCCGCAGTGGACAACCGCTCGTACCAGTCGGGCACGTCCGAAATCAAGCTCTACGTGAGCGTGATGAAAGCGGTGCAGGAAACCGGCGCGGAAATGACGCTGGTTGACTACGTGCCCTGCTGGCGCACGGCCGCGGGCACTGGCGAAGGTATGGGTTTCATGTATTGGAAAGCGGCCGACTGATCGCGCCACGCTGACCCTACGCACCAAATTTACGAGAGAGAAAGACCATGAGCGACACCCGCCTCAACAGCATCATTCGCGCCTTCGAATCGGGCAAGACTGCGTACACCGCGTTTTCGAAACTGGACAAGCAGAACGCAATCGAAATGAGCGATGCGCCGTACGACGGCATCGTATTCGAAATGGAGCACAACCCGTACGACGTGTCCGCTCTCGGCGATGCGTTGCAGTACATGCTGAACCGCAAGCAGATCGCCGAATCCGGTTCGGTGGCTCCGCGTGTGACGCCGATTGCGCGCATCCCTGCGAACGGTGTCGAGATGAATCAGGCGTTTGCGAAGCAGGTGCTCGATCGCGGTGCTTACGGTGTCGTGTGGCCGCACGTCGCGACCGTCGAGCAGGCGTATAACGCGGTCGCATCGTGCCGCTATGCACGTCCGAAAAATGCGCCGCTGTATGAGCCGAAGGGCGCACGCGGTGACGGTCCCGCGACGGCCGCGCGTTACTGGGGCTTGAGCATGGCCGACTACTACAAAAAGGCCGACGTGTGGCCGCTCGCCCCCGAAGGCGAAATCCTCGTCGGCCTGATGTGCGAAAGCACCGAAGCCATCGACAACCTCGACGACATCCTGTCGAACGTGCCGGGCATCGGCTTCATCCTGATCGGCGAGGGCGACCTCAGCCAGCAACTTGGCCTGCCGCGTCAGTACGAACATCCTGAAGTGCTCGACGCGATGCGCCAGATCGTCGAGACCTGCCACAAGCACAACGTGGTGGTCGGCAATCCGCACACGACCGCGAAGAATCACGACCGTCTGGTCAAGGAAGGCTACCGCTTCCTGATGTCCGCGCCGCAACGCAGCTATGGCGTGGTCGGTGCCGCACGCGAGCTGGCGGGGTATTAAATGAACGGAGCCGAAAGCCTGGTCCAGACGCTGACAGCGCAGGGCGTCGATATCTGTTTCGCGAATCCCGGCACGTCGGAGATGCACTTCCTGAAGGCGCTGGAGAATCCGGCGATGCGCAGCGTGCTGTGCCTGTTCGAAGGCGTCTGCACGGGCGCAGCGGACGGCTACTACCGGATGAAGGGCACGCCCGCGTCCACGCTGCTGCACCTGGGGCCGGGCCTCGCGAACGGGCTGGCCAACATCCACAATGCGAAGCGTGCATCGTCGGGGATGGTCAACATCGTGGGCGAGCATTCGGCTTCGCACCTGAAGTACGATCCGCCGCTCACGTCCGATATCGAGGGGCTTGCGCGTCCGTTGAGTCACTGGGTGCGTCGTGTGGAGTCGTCGCATACGGTCGCGTGGGATGTGGCCGCTGCGGTGTCGAAGGCGAGCGAACATGTCGGCCAGATCGCGACGCTGATCCTGCCGGGCGATGCATCGTGGCAGGAAGCGGGTGAAGCGGTCGTACCTTCGCGTGCGGTGACGTCTGAAAAAGCAAAAGCGCCTGACGTCGCACGCGTCGAGCACATCGCGAAGGTGCTGCACTCGGGCGAGCCGACGCTGATCGTGCTCGCCGGTCATTCGACCAAAGGCCGTGCGGTCGAACTCGCGGGCAAGCTGAAGGCGGCCACCGGCTGCCGCATCGCGACGCAGTTCTTCAGCGCGCGGATCGAGCGCGGCGCAGGGCGCGTGACGCTCGAACGCATTCCGTATGCAGTCAATCAGGCGGTCGACTATCTGAAGGGCTTCAAACACATCATCACGGTGGAAACCACCGAGCCGATCGCATTCTTCAGTTATCCGGACAAACCGAGCCTGCTGAAATCGCCGGGCACCAGCGTGCATGAACTGGTCGAAATCGGCGAGGACGGTGTTGCAGGACTGGAGATGCTGGTCGAAGCCGTGGGCGCATCGAATGCGAAAGCGGTGCTTCAGCAACGCGCGGATTCCACGCCGCCGACCGGCGCACTCGGACCTGCCAGCATCGCGCAGGCACTCGCCGCCGCGCTGCCCGAAAACTGCATTCTCGTCGACGAATCGCTGACCACGGGCCGCGAAACGATGGGCTTGACAGTCGGCGCGGCGCCGCACGATCTGATCAACAACATGGGCGGCTCGATCGGCTACGGCACACCGGTGGCCACCGGCGCGGCGCTCGCGTGTCCGGACCGGCGCGTGTTCTGCATGGTCGGCGACGGCAGCGCGATGTACACGATCCAGTCGCTGTGGACCCAGGCGCGCGAGAACCTGAACATCACGACGATCATCTTCGCGAACAACAGCTACGCGATCCTGAAGGCCGAGTACGCGAACATGGGCGCGGGTGCGCCGGGCGAGCGCGCGCTGGCGATGATCGACATCGACCGTCCGCGCATCGACTGGCTCGCGATGGCGAAAAGCATGGGCGTGCCCGCTGTTTCCGTCGATACCGCCGAAGCATTCCACCAGGCCATGGCGAACTCGGTGAACGAGTCGGGCCCGTGCCTGATCGAGGTCAGGCTGTAAATCCAATCAAGCATAAGGACCCCATCAATGACAACGAACTTCACCGGCGTGCCGACGCTGCGCACGAACCTGGCCGACTACGCGGTCACGAAAGCGATGAAAGACGGCCGCGTCAGCTCGGATATCGTGAACCTCGATTTCTGCGGCCCGACGCCCGCGCACAACGGCTTCAAGGCGATGGTGCGCGAGAATAAATTCGACGCGGGCGAACTCGCGATCGTCACGTTCCTGCAGGCGAAGGCGTACGGCAAGCCGTACGTGCTGCTGCCGACGCCGATCTCGGGCCGCTTCCAGCATCACTGTGCGGGCCACAACCTCGACTTCGGTCACCTCGATCCGAAAGATATCGAAGGCAGGAAGGTCGGTGTGCGCACGTACACGCAGACCACGGCGCTGTGGATTCGCGGCATTCTGCGTCACGAATATGGCGTCGATCTCGACAAGGTGCAATGGATGACGCTCGGCGACGGTCACCTCGCCGAGTACCGCGATCCGAATAACTGCGAGCGTCTGCCGGCCGGTTCGTCGATCCCGGAGATGATGCTCAAGGGTGAACTGGCCGCTGCGCTGCTCGGCGAAGACATGCCGAAGGACGAGCGCGTGCGCACGCTGGTGCCGAACGCGCAGGCGGCGGCGAAAGACTGGTTCGCGCGTGAAAACGTGGTGCCGATCAATCACATGTTCGTCGTGCACGAAGACGTGTCGAAGCAGCGCCCGGATGTGGTGCGCGAGTTGTACCGGATGGTGGTCGAGAGCCGCAATCTCGCTGAAGGCGTGCCGGCCGTGTTCCCGCCGATCGGGCTTGAAGCGAACCGCAAGGGATTGCAGCTTGCGATTGATTGGGCGCTGGATCAGAAGATCATTCCGCATCGTCTTTCGGTCGATGAACTGTTCGACGATGTAACCGGAAGTCTCGGCTAAATGCCGCTGCCGTCCAGAGAAATGCAGGAAAAAAGTGGTAATACGCAAGAAGTCGAAGTAAGGAAGAAAACCATAACGCGTTGACTAGAATAGCGACGCAGGAGGCCGTTGAGCGGTGTAGTCCGCCGCTCAACCAAGCATAATTAACGGAGGCATTTCGCTGTGTATTTAAACTCGTCTTTGAAAAAGCTCCTGGCTTATTCGGCCATCGGGGGCACGTGGATTGTCATCTCGGCAGGCGCGCAGGCCGCGACGCAAACTGCTACCCAAGGCACGGCATTGCTCGACCGCCTGGGCCCGGTGACTTCCGATCTGTATGTGGCGAATGCCGACGGTAGCGACGAACACAAACTGCTGCAAACTCCCGGCTTCGACTACCACGCTTCTTTCTCGAAAGACGGTCAGTGGATCGTCTTTACGTCGGAGCGCGACGGTTACGGCGAAGCGAATCTGTATCGCGTGAAAGTGGACGGCACCGATCTGAAGCGTCTGACCGATCACATCGCCATCGACGACGCGGCCGTTGTTTCCCCCACCGATCCTAATGTCATCGCCTTTGTTTCGTCGCGTCGCGGTGAAGACAAGTTCGGCACGACCAACATCTGGACGCTGAACATCGCGACCGGCGCACTGAAAAACGTCACCGGCGATATCAAATTCGATCCGAGCAAGCCGCATAGCTTCTTCCGTCCGTCGTGGTCGCCGGATGGCAAGTGGATCGCGCTGTCTTCCGACATCGGCTCCGAGTGGCGCGGTCACAATCTGCCGGTCGGCTGGGAGCGTACGCAGGAAAGCAGCATCTACATCATTCATCCCGATGGCTCGGGCTGGAAGAAAGTGGCCAGCAACCCCGGCTTCGACGAAGGTTCGCCGTCGTGGTCGCCCGATGGCAAGCGCGTCGCGTTCTATGAAACGCCGGTCGAATCGACCTGGGGTGCGCACCGTCCTGAGTTGATCAACAAGGTCAGCTCGCAAATCGTTTCGGTCAATCTGTCGGACCTGTCGCGGACCCAGTTGACGTCGACGCCGGGCTTCAAGGTGTTCCCGCAATATATCTCGGACACCAACGTTGCTTATCACGTGAAGGGCGGCGAAACCGAAGGTCTGTACACGACCGCTGGCGCATTCCGTTCGACCGCGAACTCGGGTATCCGCTCGCCGCATTATTCGGCGGACGGCAGCAAGGTGGTTTACGAAAAGATCACGATGCGTCCGGCGCATCCGAACGGCACGCCGATGTTCAGCTTCGACCCCGCATGGAACTACCGTTATATCGACGTGTTCCCGCAATTGTCGGCGGATCACAAGAAGCTGGTGTACACGGAAAAGGCGATGGGCTCGTCGATTGCCGTCATCAATCCGGACTTCACCGGCTATCAGCGCATCTACGATCCGGCCAGCAGCGGTCTGGATCCGGACATGATCAAGAAGGGCCTCGCGGGTGCATTCCAGCCGACGTGGTCGCCGAATCGCGAGTGGGTGGCGTTCGGTATCGGCGACTGGTTCTTCACGCGTGGCATGGGCCCGGGCCGTATCGCACGGATCAAGGCGGACGGCAGCATGGACAACAAGCCGGAGATCCTGACCGACGGTTCGATCAATGCCGGTTTCCCGAGCTACTCGCCGGACGGCAAGAAGATCGTGTACCGCGTGTGGAGCCCGAAGGTTCAGGGTCTGCGCGTTCTGGATCTCGACACGCGCGAGACGAAGGTGCTGACGACCGAAGCGGACAACCTGCCGGGCTGGTCGCCGGACGGCAGCAAGATCGTGTTCACGCGCAAGGAAATCAACCCGACCGATCCGAACAAGTTCCACTACGACGTGTACACGATCAAGCCGGATGGCTCGGACGTGACGCGTCTGACCACGCCGGGTGCAAACCAGGGTCACGCTGTGTGGCTTTATGATGGTCGGATTGGCTATAGCTCGGGTGTCTACGGTTTCCGCGACGAACTCGCGCTGTACGACAACACGTTCCAGCCCGACGGCCAGAACTGGGTGATGAATGCCGATGGCTCGGATCAGCACGCGATCACCGATACGCTGTGGGAAGATTCGATGCCGCTGTACGTGCCGAATCAGTAAGTTGGTTTGTGATGTGATGTAGTCGAAGCGCCGTGCGAGAGCACGGCGCTTTTTTTATGGCGCTTCAGTCTCGCTTAACACGCAGGCGACGACAAACAAAAATGCCCGCGAGAGTGGGACTCGTCGCGGGCATCCGGGTACGTCGAACAAGCTATTTATTCACCGATATCAGCAGGGACGTCCCGCGCGTTCAGCCAGCCACGCCGGTGCGCTTTGAAGCGCGACAGGCCGCAGGAAACGATCCATCGCCGCATAGCCGACCGAGGTCGTGAATGGTTCCGTCGATGCAGGCCACGGGCCGCCGTGCTGCTGGCTGCGCGTCACGGCCACGCCGGTAGGCACGCCGCTGAACAGAACGCGTCCGGCAATTTGCGTCGCGCAGCGCGTGATACGGCGCACGTCGGCGGAATCGTTTTCTGCGCCCCACAAGGTGACCGTCAAGCTTCCGCCGACAGCGTTGAGAACCTTGACGACTTCATCTGCCGACTTCACGCGCACGACCAGGCAGGCGGGACCAAAAACTTCTTCGCGCAACGCGTGATCGGCGATGAAGTTCTCCGCGCTGGTTCGCGCGAGCAACGGACGTGGCGGCGCAGTGTCGTCGCCATTCGAGTCTGATGGCAGAACAGTTTGCACACCTGGCGTGCCAGTCAGACGCGCAACGCCTGCATCGAAGTTGCGCTTCATGCCGGGCGTCAGCATCGTGTGGGTCTTTTTTGTTTGCAGCGCATCACGCAGCGCGTTCTCGAACCGGTCGGCGTCCGCGCCTTCGAACAGAACGACAACACCAGGACTCGTGCAAATCTGCCCAGAACCGAATTCGATCGATGACGCCAACGCTTGCGCCAGTTCTTCGGCCTGTGCGGCGAGTGCAGGCGGCAGTGCGATCATCGGGTTGATCGAGCCGAGTTCGCCATAGAACGGAATAGGCCGCGGACGCGCATTCGCTTCTGCCCACAATGCCGAACCGCCTTTGTACGAGCCGGTGAAAGCAACGGCCGCGATGGCGGGATTGCGCACTAGCGCGACGCCCACGTCGATGCTCGCACCTTCGACGAAGCCGATCACACCGGCAGACAATTCCTGCCTGGCCAGTACCGATTGCGCGAGTTCGAAAACGCGGCGCGACAGTTTCGGATGACCCGGATGCGCCTTCACGACGACCGGGCAGCCGGCGGCAAGGGCGGACGCGGTATCGCCGCCCAGAACTGAAAACGCCAGCGGGAAGTTGCTAGCCGAGAACATCGCGACCGGTCCGAGCGGAATGCGCACGCGAGTCAGATGCGGACGTCCTACGGGCGGTGCGCCTGCGATGGCTTCGTCGTCGGTCAGCGAGAAGGCGCTGCCTGCTTCGATATGGTCGGCGAATCCGTTTAGCTGGAACGCGGTGCGGTCGAGTTCGCCATTCAGTCGTGCGGCGCCCAGTGAGCTTTCTTCATCGGCGAGGCGGACCAGTTCTTCGCGATTGGCGACCAGCACAGCGCCCAGTCCACGCAGAAGTTCTGCGCGCGTTTGCGCGGATGACTGAGCCCAATCGTCGGCTGCGCTCGCCGCCGCCGTGACGGCAGCCTGAATCTGCGCGGCGGTGTATTCCTGAATCTGCATGACTACTCCAAAAAGGATGGAAGATAAATCTCGTATACGGATGGGCGTTGGCCGCGGCGGTTGGTGTTATCCGCATTGAGTTCGGAGCGTGTCGCTCTACGAAGTCGTCAATTTCGCCCGCTGAGCCAGCGACGGAAACAGCCTCATCCAGAGCGCCACGATCAACACCGTGCTCGCTCCGCCGACCAGCACGGAAGGAACCGCGCCGAGCCAGCCGGCCGTTATGCCGGACTCGAATTCGCCCAGTTGATTCGATGCGCCAATGAAGATCGAATTGACGGCGCTCACACGGCCGCGCATCTCGTTAGGCGTTTCCAGTTGCACCAGCGATTGCCGCACGACGACGCTGACCATATCGAATGCGCCGGTTAGCATCAGCGCGACCAGCGACAACATGAATGAGTGGGAGAGCGCGAAAACCAGCGTCGAAAGGCCGTATAGCGCGACCGAGCCGAACATCATTTTTCCGACACGCCGCTGGATCGGATAGCGTGCGAGGTAGAGAGAGACTAGTAACGCGCCTACTGCAGGCGCCGAACGCAAGAGCCCCAATCCCCACGAGCCGATATGCAGAACATCACGCGCAAAGATCGGCAATAGCGCGGTTGCGCCGCCGAAAAGAACCGCGAATAGATCGAGTGAAATCGCGCCGAGTACTTCTTTGCGCATCCAGATAAGGTTGATGCCCGCGAACAGGCTTTGGAGTGTCACCTGCTCGCGAGGCGGACGTACATGTTGATGACGGATCAGGTAGACCATCACGGCCGCGAACAGGCACATTCCCGCGCACACGCCATACACGACAGATGCACCTGCCACATAGATAAAGCCGCCAATCGCCGGCCCGATGATGGTGGCGCATTGCGATCCGGCGGAATTGATGGCGAGCGCCTGCGGTAATGCGGGCAGCGGCACGAGCGTGGGCAGAAGCGCCTGCTGCGTAGGCAACTGGAAGGCTTTCGCCATACCTAGTCCGATCGACGCGAGCAGGATGACTTCGCGCCCCAGCCAGCCTCCCAACGTGCCCGCAATCAGGAGCATGGCTACGCTGAACTGTCCTATCAGGCAAGCCATCAGAATGAAGCGGCGATCATACCGATCCGCGACCTGACCCACGATCAGACAGAGCGCGAGTGCAGGAACAAACTGCGCCAGGCCGACCATGCCGAGGTCATACGCGCTGTGCGTGATGTCATACATCTGCCAGGCGACGATCACCATGAGCATCTGATTGGACATGGTCGTCGCAACGCGGCTCAGAAAGAAGTATCGGAAAGATGAAATCTCGAGAACCGGGTTCTTCATGAAAAAAATAGACTGATAGAGAACTGCACAACACACTGCGCACGACATTCAGAACCGCGTAAAAAACGACGCGGACGTTTCGACAATGCGACCAGAAAAGCACTCAAACTGAACAGCAACAGAACATCAAACCTGTTTCTCAAACGACTATTGGCGACCCGATCAAGGAGTCGCCAATAGGCAGGTTCACTACAGACGCCGATTAGAAATGGATTTCAGCCTGGAACATCGGAACCGATGTAATCGTGCCGACCGTTTCGCTAGTCGGTGAACCGTACATGTGGTACCAGTACTCGTAACCGAAGCCCGCATAAACCGTTCGCGGATGACCGATGAATGAGCCGAGGTCTGCGAGCAACGAAGCGCGGGTGAGGAATTCGGTCTTCGTCTGAACGCCGAAGCCGTCCTTGCCCTTCGGACCGGTCATGCTGGCGAAGCCACGGAACATCAGCGGCACAGGACCCACGCGGAACGGATACAGCCACGAGCTTTCGATGTGCCATGCAGCGTTGTAGTGCACGTCCACGCCGACGATACCGTTGTGGTTGCTTTCGGTCCGCACACCTGCGGTCAGGTTCCAGAAGCCTCGCGGCAGCGCGAATTCGATAGTCGGACCGAGAACGAGCATGCGGGCACGTTGTGCGTAGGCGTCGTTCTTTGCACCGAACTCATAACCGCCGGTCAGGCCCACGTCGCGAATCACGCCGATACCGATCTGCTTGCCGAAGATCTTGCTGGCGCTCAGCGTGACGCGGCCCACGCTATACACTTCCTGCGCGCCACTCGTATTCGGGCCGCCAACCTCGGGATTCGCGGAGTTCGACACGAGATAGTCGACGTTGAATGCGTAGCTACCGAAGCGGAAACCGCCGGTCGTCGTCAGGTAGCCGATGTTCTGCGTAACCTTGTCGGCAACGCCCGGGTAGTGGAAGTTGCTGCCGACGCGATAGCCGATAAATGTATCGTTCCACGACACCGGCGGCACACCGGTCTGCTCGCCCGACTTCAGATCCGGAAAGGTGAGAGGCGCGTTAGCGTTCGCCGGAGTCTGCTGGGTCGACTGCGCCTGCGACGGTGCGGACTCGGTGGGAGCCGTGACCTCTTCGGCGAAACCGAACTCGCTCAAACAGCAGAACATGGCCACGCCGAGAAGCGGCTTGCGCAAAGCTTTAGAAATTTTTTTCATGTCTCCGTCCATATAGATTTTTTTATCGGCTCCGGTTCCGCTCAACTCTGTTGATGACGTAATGGGAGCCAGATACCCGAGGCGCAGCTGTCAAAGCCGGTCGACGTACCGTTTCAGCAAAAGGCTGGCGATGTGCCAACTCGACGCTGTGCGTTTTATTTGAATGTGCTTTCTGTCTCCGTCGAAATTGGACTTTTGTTTATTGGCGAGGCGTGGCCGTTTTCGACTCTTGATTCGCCGCACCGTGGGCAACTAGCTGATCAATCCGGCACTGGACAGTTCTGTCGCGGTGGTTGGAGGGAATAGTATTGGATGGCCGCGCGTCTGCCTTTACACAAAAGTGAGATTCGCTGGCATTTTTTGCTGCACGTCCGGAGGAGGATGTAGTCCGCGATTGCGGACTGATTTGCACCGGTGGAGTTAGTGCGAAACGGGGCGCTTCAGCTTGAAGACAGAGCTGGGAGTCGGAGAAGAATCGAGAAGAGAAAGAAGGCCGGGAAAGAGGGGGAGGCTTCGCCGCCAATAAGAAAGACGAATGCGAAGCCTCTTGCGCAGTGGCGATTTATTTCGTGCGTTGGGACTGCTCTCTGGCAGTCACCCGGAACTGACTCGGCGCTTCGCCGACCTCTCTGCGGAAGAAGCGCGTGAAGTACGCGGCATCCGAGAAGCCGAGCCCGAAGGCGATCTGTTCTACCGACATCTCGCCGAAAATCAGATTCCGCTTCGCCTCGGTGATGATGCGCGCGTGGATCATCTTGGTCGGACTTTGCCCGGTGGCAGCCGCGCAGGCCGCACGCAACTGAACCAGAGACACCGCCATCTTCGACGCGTAGGCCTGCAACGGCAGGTTCTGCCGGTAATGTTGATCGATCAGTTCACGAAAGCGGTCGGCCAGGCGGATCTCGTTGCGTGATGCACCGCCATTGTCGGGCTGGTCGAGTTGGGTTCCGCGAACCAGCATCAGGAAGATCTGGGTCAACAGGGCCTCTGTTCCGACCACATGACCGAACGTCTTCGATTCGAGTTCCTGTGCGAGCCGCGTGACCAGGCCGAAGAACTCAGCGGCGGACCCGGCTGCCGAAGACAGCGCGATCATTCGGGGCAGCGACCACAACTGGATGAACTCGTGGAGTCTGGCGTTGACCTGGGTCAGATAAGACACCTCGATTGTCACGACCCATCTGTCTACATCGATTTCGTAATCGAGTCCGTGCACGCACTCTGTTGGCAGCAGCAATACGCAGGGCCCCTCGAACGGGACGCTCGAACCTTCTAGATTCATTACGCCACGACCGCTGCGAACGAAGATCACCTGGCCGTATTCCGGGTGCGCATGAGGTTCGGTTCGCCAACGGCCCCGCTCGGTCACGTGGCCGATATTCACAAACCACTTCTCTTCTTCTTCAGGGCGGTCGACATACAAACGGACCTTCGGTACCGTTTTCAGCGCTACTTTGTTGTTCGGTTGGCGTTGATATTTTGTCATCGCACTGTGTGTCATAAAGTCTCCTTGGCGAAGATCAACGGGTCGATCTGATGAAGGCCGGTCGTCGCATCACGGCGCTTGCGCAGAAAGATTTTCCGGCACTGTCCCCTTTAAAACCCTATCTCACCGGTCAAACCGCGGCAAGTCGTTCTCGCGACGCTATGAGCGGCGGCTGACTCTGATCAAGAACCGGGTCGCAAACTTTGACGCGACGAGCGGTGGGTTTGTTTCAGGAAAACGTGAGCGCCAAAACCGCAAGCATGACATATGTCGCGACAAGGTTGCTGTCCAGCTTGCACTGAGCGCTGGATTTGGGTCTCGCTGAGCCGGACGAGTAAGGCTCCAGGAGCGATCGTGCCCTATCTAACCGACAGAAAAAAATGCCAGTGAATCTACGTTTTGTGTAAGGACTATCGATCGGGCATCAAATATTCTTACAACAGAGACAGGTCCCCAGCGATGAGGCTCGCTCAGAGAGCGCTGATGAGACACCAAACACCGCCTACATGACCATGCAAAAAAATGCAGGCAACAAAGTGAAAGCCGCCGGAGACGGGCGGCTGGCATCGCTATTTTTTCGCGTCGCCTGAATGCCTGCAAGCAGGCTAAGGCGGCGCGATGCAGTAGCCGTTCAATTCCAATAAAAATGCAATGGAGACGCACATGCGGGAAGGGACACCTCGTAGCCTGTTCGGCGCCATACGAGTCATTGCCGCGAGACGGACGCGACATTGCAACTCGACGCCGGAAAGAACGGGCCGCACGGACCATGCGTGTGCGAAGGTTCGCCGCGAATCGTGCAGCGTCGCCATTGGCCGTTCGGTTGACGAGAGTTCCTCGTTCTACCTCTGGCGTCTTCTCGCCACCTCTTCTTCTGTTCTGACAGCCAGCATCTTCGACTGCTTTGGCTTCGACATCTTGCACCAGTGCTTCTACAGCGCGATTCGCACTCCACGTTCAACTTGCAGCACCGCGCTTTTTCAATTCGACAAAGGGATACCGATCCCACTCCGGCTACTTAAGCCCCAACCCTCTTCTGCTCACGCTGCTACGTGCGAACTGCGCACCGGCGAGACACTCACGGCATTTCTTGTGGCTTAGCCGCCAACTTCATTCTGGTTACTTTCAAAGGCACGATGTTTTCTGGAAATTAGAAATACGAACGAAATCATAAATTCTCAATTCGGCGCAACAGACCGCTGAATGATGAATTTTAAAGAACACACATTGATTCGGAGACTAGATGAAAAAGTGGCTCACTCTCGTGTCGGGCGTTGCATCGGCGTGTGCGTTTAACGCGGCTTATGCGCAGTCGTCGGTGACGCTCTATGGCGTCATCGACAACGGCATCGAGTATCAGAATGCAGGCAGCGGCGGAGCGGTTCGCGCCACGTCGGGCGGCCTGTTCGCAAGCCGGTACGGGCTGAAGGGCAGTGAAGACATTGGCAATGGACTGCACGTCAATTTTCAGTTGGAGCAAGGATTCAGCGGTGCGACTGGCGCGGCCGCGAGTGCAACGGCAGCGTTTAATCGTCAGGCGTGGGTGGGGTTGTCGGGTGATTTCGGCGAGACACGGATCGGTCTGCAGAATACGCCGCAGTACATCTTCCTGAATCCCGAACTAGATCCTCTGGCGGTCATGAGTATCGGGTCGCCGATGAACAACTTCAACACCTTGACTGTTCGCGTGAATAACGCGATCTCGTACTTCACGCCGACGATCTATGGTTTGACAGCACAGTTCATGGTCGCGATGCGCGATTCGACGACCAAGCCGTCCAACGGGTTCCAGTTCTATAACGCGGTGGTCCGCTACGTCAACGGCCCATTCCATCTCGCTGCCGGTTACGAGCAGGCCGACAATGCAACTGGAACTTCGACGCTGAAAGTGTTGAACGTCGGTTCGTCGATTACCGTGGGGAATGCGCAGTTCTATCTGGCGTATCACAACGAACGTCAAACCGACAACAGCGTGAAGCGGGACGTGTACGCCGCATCGACGTCATACTCGTTCACTCCCGCCGACGATCTCTCGGTAATGTACGGTTACGCACATGACCGCACGGGCGCGGGCAATAACGCACAGCAAATCGGTCTGACTTACGAGCATCTTCTTTCGAAGAGGACGACACTGTATGCATCGGCGGGCTTTATTCAGAACCGCGGCCTCGCGCAATTCAGTCTCAATGGTACTAACTATCAGGGTCTTAAGGGTGCACCGGGTGCGAATACACGCGGCGTAGCTTTGGGGATCATGCATCGCTTCTGATGCAGAGCACGCCGGTACTGTGAAAGCGGTGCCGGCGTTCGGGTAAATGACAGGTTTGTCTCACGGAAATGTATGGAAAAATATGAGCTGTTTCCGTGATATGTCAGCAGTGTTAGGATGGCATCGCTTCGCCGGGCGGCTTTAGTTTTTTGAAAGGTTATCCGCTATAAAAAGTGTGCTTATCCGGTTCTCGATAGAAGGTCGATGAGGCTTTCCTTCAAAGCTTGATCGAGGGTAAACACTGTCTTGATCTGCTGTTGTCGTATTCATTATTGAAGACGGAACGCAGAAGTATTCGTCAGAATGTTCGCCAACGCTGAACCTTTTTCAACGTCGGTGAGCCAACGCAGAGGCGATTTGATCGAGGCCCACGGGGCTGTTAAATTTCTGTGCCGAGCAGTGAACCTCTTCTATCGTACGACGATGGCGCGAGGCGAGGTGTAAGCCGATTCTGGATGAAGAATTGTGGTCACGTATCGAACCGTAGTTGCCGCCCTTGGTGCACATTTGCATCTGGCATGTTGGGCACAAGCTGGCGCCGCACCCGGCCGCGCTTGCGAGCACTCCGTTCGTGCTGACAATAGACTGACTCGCGCGCGGCCTCCTCAGTGGAACAGGTTATGGTTTGGGCGCGGCCGGAAGAGATCGGACGAGCCGAATAGAAGTTGGCGTTTGGGGCTGGTTGCTGACGGTCTTTCCAAACCCGTTGAGCGTGGTCGCCCAGATTGGCCTGGGGCAGATAGTGTTCGAGTCGTCGCCGGCTCACGCAACGGAGGCGGCCAGCAGATCAGGCCAGATTCTACTGCCCGAGCACCATACGGTTTCAGGCGTGCTGTCGCTCCCGGCGCCAGCGATATTCCTGCCGCCACGATTGGCGCGCACCTTTACGATGGCACGCAACTGCCACATCAGCCTGACACGACCTCCGCATCGCAAGAGCTTCAAGGTCGATCACTCAAAAAGCCCATAGCACTTCGCGCCGAGTACAGCGGCGTCCCCGGCAAGCATCGCCGGGCGGTTTGTTCTATAAGTTCCGCCATATCCGTATCTGCTGCAAGTGTCGCGGCGATATCCCCGGAACATTCTTCCAAACCGGTCGTGCGAGAAGGCTGCATTGAAGCGGCGCCGGTGATCGACAGTTCACTCAGCAAACCGGCTGGCAATCGCGCGATGAAGATTGGCGATCGCTCGACTAAAAAGATTGCGACCCATGCGGAATCAGACAGAGAACCTTTCCGCGTGAGCCATTGCATTTCAATGGCAGCCGCCGTCGAGTGCGATGTGGCCGCCAAGGAGACTTTATGACACATAGTGCCGTGGCAAAGTATCAGCCCAAGTCCGTTCCCAAAACGAAACGGGCCACCGTTCCAAAAGTTCGCCTGTACGTCGAGAAGCCTGAAACGAAGAACTGGTTCGTGCATGTCGGGCATGTCACCGAGCGGGGCCGCTGGCGCACCGAGCCCCATGCGCATCCCGCGTACGGTCAGGTTATTTTTGTTCGCAGTGGGCGCGGGGTGATGAACCTCGAAGGTAGCAGCGTGCCGTTTGAAGGCCCTTGTGCATTGCTGTTGCCGACCGAATGCGTTCATGGTCTCGACTACGAAATCGATGTCGACCGATGGGTGGTGACAATCGAAGTCTCCTATCTGACGCAGGTCAATGCGAAGCTTCGCGAGTTCATCTCGCTCTGGTCACTGGCCCGAATGATTCCGCTGTCCTATTCCGCTGAAGCCGGAATGGAGTTCTATAGCCTGATTAACAGCCTCAAACAGGAAGTCGAGTCGGAGGCGGTAGGCCATGTGGTCGGCACTCAGGCATTGCTCACGAGTCTTCTGCTGATGCTGGTTCGTGAAACACGTCTGGATCAGACCAGCAACGAAGGCGCAATTCGAAACGACATTCGTCAGGTAGACCGATTCCGCAAGCTGATTGATGAACACTACCGGGAGAACCTGCCGCTGCAAGACTATGCGTCGATGATGGCGGTGTCCCTGGTGCAATTGCGCGCGGCGTGTGCGTCAGCGTCGGAACAAAGCCCGACGAAGATGATTCACGCGCGCATCATCACTGAAGCGAAGCGTAACCTTATATTCGGCGATATGTCGGTGGAACAGATTGCCTTCTGGCTCGGCTTCGCCGACGCTGCGTACTTCACGCGCTTCTTCCGGCGAGAAGTGGGCCAGGCGCCGAGTCAGTTTCGCGTCGCCGCGCGGCAACAGCCTGAACGAAAGGTTTTGTCGTAGTAAGCTGCGCTCGCCAAGTCTTTATCGATGAAATGGAGAAGCTCGATCCTGGCGTCGGAGTAAGCGATGTCAACGTATCTGGTCGAACAGAAAAAATGCCAGCGAATCAGACTTTTGTGCAGGGACGCTCGCTGGTTAATCGAATACCCTTAAACCGATTGTTCTCGCCCGATGGCACTCAAAGCTCTGGTCATTTGCATGGAGACAGATCAGCGGCATGCCGGAAAGAGAACAATGGATGACTACTTTCTCGCGGCTATCGGTACTTGAGCGCGAGCAGTATTCATTTCTCTCACACCCTCTGTGTCTCAACATTACTCGAATATGACCCGGTTGTTCCAGAGAAATAGCCTGGCGCGCTTCGGCGTGCTGGCTGCACTTTCCGTGCTTACCCTGTCCGCTTGCACGCTCGACAAACCTGCTGGCGCTGCCGCAACTTCGTCGGCGTCGGCGCACTCCGAATTCGTCTACATCGGCACGTTGCAGAGCCAGATAAGCGGACTGCGCCTCGACACTTCCACTGGCGAATTAACGGCAATCGGCACCGTTGCTCAAGGCCTCAAATCGACGTGGGTGACCGCGCATCCCGAGTTGCCGATTCTTTATGGCGTCGACGATGACAGCGCCAAGGAAGGCAGTATCACTGCCTACTCGGTGAATCGCGATACGGGTACGCTCAACCCGATCAACGCGACGCACACGGGCGGCCACGGCACGACGTTTTTGCGTTTCGATGTCCCCTCGAATACGCTGCTCGGTGCCAATTACAACAGTGGGTCCGTGTCGAGTGTCGCAGTCAATGCCGACGGCAGCATGGGACCTCTCGTGTCTACGGTAACGGAAACAGGGTCCGGGCCAAGTCGCCGGCAGACGAGCGCGCACGCGCACAGCATTGCAATCGATCCGACCGGGCGCTACGCGCTCGTTCCCGATCTGGGCGCGGATCGCGTGTTCATCTATCGCTTTGATCGCGCAACGCGCGCTCTGTCAAAAGATGACGGCGCCGGTCAGCATGAGTTCGTTGCGCCGGCGGGAAGCGGTCCTCGTCATCTCGCGTTCGGGTCGAGCGGTCAATACGTTTATCTGCTGACGGAGATGAGCGCGGAGATCATGGTGCTGCGTTGGAACGCAGTACAAGGTCATTTGGCGCTGGTGCAATCGCTGCCCACCAGCACTCAGAACTTTCAGGGCGTGAAGAGCGGAGCCGAGATTGCGGTCAGTCACGATGGGCGCTTCGCGTACGTCGAAGACCGCGGAGAGAATTCGATCGTCGTTTATCGAATTAGCCCGGAATCGGGGGAGCTGTCGCTCCTTCAGCGCATTTCGTCCGGTGGTGACAAGCCATGGGGATTCGGTATCGATGCGTCGGGAAAATGGCTGCTGGTCGCGAATCAACGTAGCGGCAAAGTGAATGTGTTCAGCGTCGATACTGCGTCCGGCATGGTGTCGGACACAGGCAAGTCGGCTGCCGTTACGTCGCCGACCAGTGTTGCGTTTGTGAAGTAACGTGCTATGTGACGCCCTCGCTCGATGAATCGACGGGGCGCCAGCGACCTGAATCAGGGCACAATTCCGCAGGTGTCCCGTTCACCAGAATCTGTTCGTGGGCCAGTTGCAACGAGGCCGAAGACACGACATCGAATGCGATGTTCAGCGCCCGCGCGACGCGGGCGTCTTCGATTGGCAATTCCCAGGTCAGGAAGATCTGCACGCTGTCCATGTTCTGCGTGAAGTCGGTCGCACTAAAACCGCTGCTGCCGCGCTGGATGACGCCGTGAGGCTGGCCGGTATCGAACACGACAACCGTGCCTCTGATGATGGGAATACGCAGACCTATAGACGGAAAGTGCAGGTCCTGGCCGCTGTCGTCGCACAGAAAGAGGTTGCAGAAGGCGGCTCCCCCGTACTGCGCGCCGTCATGGTGATATCTCGCGCCCCGGCAGGCCATGAGCGCCACGTCGCTGGACGCGAGTACTTCAGGCATGCCAAGCGCGGCTGTCCAATCCGACGCAGCCTGCACGCAGTGCTTATAGTCCGGCCATCGCATCAACGCTCGGGCCAGGGGCATGACCTCGACATCGCCGGGTTCCAGAATCACCTGCGACGATATTTCTCTTTCCCAGTCTGCTAGCAGACGTGCTGACGGTGCGGGTATGTCGACGGTGCCTGTCACCACGATATCGCTCACGCGGCGACTGCGGATCGCGTCGCCGCTCTGGAAATAAGACGTCACTACGTCTTGCGAGGGGTGCTGGGAGGAGTTCATCCAGCGCATTGTAGCGATTCCCAGAAACCGTTTCGATGCAAGCCGGACAGCGGCAATAGACTACAAACGAAGCGTTGGGGCATGGCTCATCGATGCGACCGGTTTCACTGAGGAAAATGCAGACGATAAAATTTAGTGAATAAAAAGTCTCATAATTTTTAAGGCTCAGTGTGAAAAATATATCAGGTGAATTCTATTCGCATGTTTGTGAAATTTGTTGATTTGTTTTATCTATAAATGAGGGTTAGTCTGGGTATGTCGGGAAGGCAATAAGCCAGGTGCATGACATGATCCAGCCAATCGATATCGAAGCAATCGCCCGCGGCGACATTCAGCCGTATTCGAACCAGGTGCTGACCAGCGTGAACGACCATGACGTTCATCTCAGCATCATGCAGGCGCCTTACTTCTAGCACCTGCATCCCGATTCAGATGAGACATTTGTTGTTGTCAAAGGCACGCTCGCGGTCGATATGGACGACGGAACCGTCAATCTGCAAAGAGGGCAGATGCTGACCGTGCCGGCGGGCGTGCGTCATCGAACGAGGCCGGTGACTGCACGTTCGGTCAATCTCACGGTTGAGAGGACCGACGCGACTACCTTCCGATGTGATGCGCCGCCGCATTGGACGGGTCCATGATCCGCATCTCGGGCGACCATGCGCTTACGCAGACATCCGTCCATCTGTTTCATGACAATTTTGAATAAAGTTAATAGCCAATCAATACGCATTTAAATATCATTTTTATATTCATAAAGCGTATAAATTCATTGTTATATGCTGAATCGTCTATCAAATAGGCAAACGTTTGCCAATAATACTCTCCGCATTCATACCGGGGACGTCGAGCGTGTCGGTTTGGCTCAGCGTCTCCTTAAAAAACGGAGAAGAAATGAAAAAAATGTCATCGAGGATTCTGCTTGCATCGGCCCTCAGCGTGGGTGCCGCCAGTAGTGCGTTCGCTACCGGAGTGTATGCACCGTATGTCGACGTCACCGCCTGGCCTACGCCCGCGTTCGACGTGATCGGCGTCCAGCAAGGTATCCAGCAGTTCACCATGGCCTTCGTGGTCGCCGGCAATAACCAGTGCGTTCCATCGTGGGGCGGCGTGCAGAACATCGGCGCCGGCAATACATCAGACCTGCTTACGTCCCTCTCCACGTCGCTGACCAACTACCGCGCGAAGGGCGGCGAAGTGTCGGTGTCGTTCGGCGGCGCCAACGGCGAGCCGCTAATGCAGGCCTGTACGACTGCGGCCACGTTGCAGAGCGCGTATCAGACGGTGATCGACAGCTACGCGGCGACGCACATCGACTTCGATATTGAAGGCGGCGCGCAGGAAGACACGGCGGCGATCACGCGCAATTTCCAGGCGGTCAAGGCGCTGCAGTCTGCGATGACGGCGAAGGGCTCGACGTTGCACGTCACGCTCACATTGCCGGTCATGCCGACGGGTTTGACGCAGGACGGTGTCAATATTCTTAACTCCGCGATTGCCAACAGCGTGACGTTCGACGCCATCAATGTGATGGCGATGGATTACGGCAGCGCGTCGATCGAGATGGGTTCGGCGGCGACACAGGCTGCCACGTCGCTGTACTCGCAACTCGACACGGCGTACAAGGCAGTCGGTCAGACGAAGACGGATGCGCAACTCTGGCAGATGGTCGGCATCACGCCGATGATCGGGATGAACGACGTGCAGGGCGAAACATTCACGCTCGCCGATGCGCAGACGGTGTTGAATGTTGCGCGCACTGACGATGTCGGCATGTTGAGCAACTGGTCGGTGGGACGCGATCAGTCGTGTCCGGGCAATGGCGCATACACGTCGTCGAGTTGCTCGGGCATTACACAGACGCCGTATGCGTTCGCCGCGATCTTCAGACAGATCAATGGTCACTGGGGCACGGGCGTGACGCAGGACGCGTCGTATAGCGGCTCGGCGGCCACCGGCAGCGCGGGTAGCAGCAGCTCGGGCAGCTCGTCGGGAAGCAGCTCCAGCAGTGGCTCGGGGAGCAGCGGTTCAGCTAGCAGCGGGTCGTCGGGATCGACAGGAACCGGTAGCACGGGAAGCTCAGGCACGACTACGCCGGCGAACGGCGCGGCATGGTCGTCCGCGCAGGTTTATACGGCCGGTATGACGGTGACTTATCAAGGCGCCACTTACAAGGCGCAATGGTGGACGCAAGGAGATGTGCCCGGGCAGGCCGCAGTGTGGACGCAGTTGTCGGGTCCGCTTGCGACGTGGTCGTCGACGATGGCTTATTCGGGCGGCACATGCGTGACCTACCTCAACGCGAAATATTGCGCGCAGTGGTGGACCCAGGGCGATACGCCGAGCAAGGGCGGGGTGTGGGTGCAGTCGAACTGATTGCTTCTCACGTATTGCGGGTTTGATGTGTCGCGGACGCAAGCCTGAAATGGCGATGCACGACGTCTTCGAGCGGCATCGAAGAATTGTCGCAATACGATTGTGAGAGGTAGAAAAGACTGCGGGCATCGCCGATAACTCGACGATGCCCGCGGGAGAAGCTCGAATAACGTTAGAACAATGCCTGCTGTTGCTCGGGGACGATTCGCATGACGTTGAGTTCGTCGAATCGCAAACGTGCTCTTGCAAGATCGTGAAGCAACTGTCGTTGCAGCCAGATTTCGGCACTGATGCCGAATGCCTTGTCGAGTCGCAAGGCCATTTCGGGTGAAATGCCGGCTTTGCCGCTCAAAAGATTGGTGAGTGCCTGCCTGCTGATGCCCAACGCTGCTGCGCCATCGGTGACGCTCAGGTTGAATCGGGCGAGACAGGTCTGTCGAATCAAAGCGCCAGGATGAGAAAAGTCGGAATCTGCCATGGCCCGAACAATATAAGCGATGACGATAGCTGTCAACTGACAAGCGCCTGTTGTCTGGTCTGGCTGTTGCAAAGTCGCCGCACGAGCAGGTGCATTACGAATGCATTACCGTGCGGCTTCTTATTCCGGCCTGCTCGGACTGCACTAAAGCAGCGACGCTCCTGAACTACCGAGCCGCATTGCTATTCGCAATCGCCTGCAACGCGGCATGCGGACTATCGAGTACAACACGTCCCGCATGAACCAGAGGCGCGGCCTGCGCCATCCACGGATGAGCGAATGCCACAACACTAGCGCCCGCGTCATACGCTTGATTTGCGGCGCGCGCGACTTTGGCGAGGCATGCATCGAGATTGCCGCCGGTAAACAGATCCCAGATTCCGGCGACGTTGACTACTTTTATTGAATCGACTTTCTCGTTCACATACTCCGCGAAAAGACGACGAGTGGGCTCGACGGAAGATTCGAGCGCGCACAACACAACGATGTGTCCGCCGATACGCGCGGCGGTCGCAGCTAATGCGGCGTCCGCCCGCACGATTGGGACTGGCAAATCATCAATGGCCGCCGCGACCGAACTCAATGTGGCACACGTGACGACTACTGCGTCGGCGCCGGTCGATAACTCCACGAGGCAATGCTTAATCTGCTCCGTGATCTCCGCAGTGACCATTCCAGTCTGCTGGATGGCTAAGCGGAGGTCAGTCCGTATTTCGTGACGAAGCTGTTCGCTCGACAAGCCCAGGTCCTTTGCCGCGTCGTCGAAAATTTTCCTGTTGCCTTCCAGCGTGTGCAAGAAAGAGATGTGCATTGTCTTTTGCTCCGTGCGGTTATCGGGGGCGGGCCGGTTGCCAGCGACATGTCGGAATGGATTGTTGCAGTAGCCGATTCGCCGGACAAGGCAACTGCGAATACCGGTATTCCCAGTACCCGCATTCGAATGATCTGGCGGGTCGCGCACTGAAAGGACTGATTGAAATACGGTCGATATACATCCGTTAAAGACGCAATACGCTTCAGGTAATTTCTTGTAAGGACTATTTCAATTGCAAGTTGTTTTACCGGGAAATATGTCGGCTAGTCACGAATAAAAAGTACTGGTGCACACAGTGTTTCGGCTTTCTCACGAAATAACACAAAACTTTTCCACTCAATACCCAAACACGCTTGCAGGTAAGGAGAATGTTCCATATTATTTCAACGTTTCCTGCATGTGCCGAGAACCTCAAGAAGATTTGCAGAAATTGGAGTGGTGACTCCGACAGCAAAGGTCGAGAAGCCAGGCTGGTTTTAGCGCTGTATTCAATGAAATTCAACGCGGCTGCGTCGCTGAATTTCTTCATTGAGTACATGAGCGGCATCGTGCTACGAAAAACTTACTGGAAGTGACCGGTATTACGGCTCGTTAAGCGTTGGCGATTGTTGCCTGAATGAAAACCGGTCACGACACTCGTTTCTTACTGGAGGTGTGCGTGAGTATCAGTTCCGTGGCAAGTGCCCTTTACTCACCGATGTATCAGTCGGCATATCAATCGGCCAGTCAGTCGACAACGTCGTCGGCGAGTTCTAATCCTATTCAGTCCGTTGCGCGTTTCGCCAGCGATGTTTCCTCTGCCGCCTCGAGTGTGGTGCCGGTACTCGGGTTGCTAGGCAGCATCATCGATGTGTTTGTTTGAAGGCTGCGCAAACGCCTTTAACCGAATAGATGGTGCAGGTAGAGAAGAGGCGCGACGGCCACGCTAATTAACGGTGGCTTGTCGCGCTCGTGACCTTCTGTCGAGCCAGCTTTGGCGCGGCAAACACCCATTGCATCACCCGTACCTCGACGGCTCACCAGAGCCGCGAGCGTCTCCGCAGTCCATCCCTGCCAATTCGGTCGCCTGGTTTTTCTTGTGTTCGACAGGCGACGCCCTCGCCGCATCCGTCTATCTGAAGTTGGCCGCATGACGTCAGCTAACAAAAGTGCCATTGAAACTCACTTTTATGCAGAGACGTGTGCCCTATCCTCCAATATCGTTAGCGAATCGAGGCGATAAGTCCGGCCCCTGGCCACCCGGCCCGCGTATCGATAAAAAATCGGGTCATCGTCGAAACCTCGGCAATCGCGTCAACAATCAAGACCAGAAAGCGATTCCGTAAGATGCCTCGCCAAAAAAATTAACGGAGACCCGACACGCTTTCGATCTCGCCATCAGCTACATGGCAAAGCGTGTCGGCATAGCCCGCGTTCAGAGCGTGGGCTTTACTTAAGAGGCTGATACATGAAACTGGTCCATCAACTTCCCCTGGCGTTGGGGGCTGCGTTGCTGGTGGCATCGGTGGCGGGGTTGTTCGGGGTTTTCCAGATGAACGATGCCGCCAGCGCATACGAACGGATCATCGAGGTAGATGGTGCTCAAGCCCGCCAGGTGTCCGATGCGCTGATCGCTTTCAAGAACCAGGTGCAGAACGGCAAGGACATCGTGCTGCGCGGCAAGAATCCTCAGCAACTCGACAAGTACTGGAGCGCGTTCCAGAAATACGAGCAGGCTGTGCAGTCCGCCACCGAAAAGCTCGCGGTCGAATTGCCGCCCGGCGAAGCGCGCACGAAGATCGAACGATTCAATGTTCTGCACAAGGAGATGGGGCAGGCGTATCGCAAGGCACTCGACCAGTTGAAGGCGTCGGGCTTCGATATCGCCGTCGGCGATCAGGCGATGGACGGCATCGACCGGGAGCCGGTAATCCTGCTGCGCGAGTCCGGTGTCAAGATTGTCCAGCGGGCCGCTGCGGCGGGCGCATTGGCCAGGGCGAAGCAGACGCGCGCAATCTTCGTGAGCTTCGGCGCGTTGGCGCTGACGGTGCTGGCCGGTATTGCAGGCGCCGTGATGTTTTCGCGTGCGATGACGCGCAAGCTCGGCGGCGAGCCCGACGACGCACGCGAAGCGGCGCGCCAGATCGCTCAGGGCAAGCTCGATGTCGACCTGCACGTGCAACCGGGCGACACCGAGAGCCTGATGGCCGCGATGAAGGCGATGACCGTCTCGCTCGCGGATATCGTCGGCCAGGTGCGCAACAGTAGCGACTCCATCGCGACCGGCTCGGCGCAGATCGCGTCCGGCAACGCGGACCTGAGCCAGCGAACCGAGGAACAGGCGAGCGCGCTTCAGCAGACGGCGGCGTCGATGGAACAACTCAGCGCCACTGTCAGGCAGAACGCCGAAAATGCACGTGAAGCGAGCAACCTGGCGTCGGGCGCTTCGTCGGTTGCGCTGAAGGGCGGCAACGTGGTGAGCCAGGTCGTCGAGACCATGAAGGGCATCAACGAGAGTTCGCGCAAGATCGCGGACATCATCGGCATCATCGACGGTATTGCGGCCCAGACCAATATTCTCGCGCTCAACGCGGCCGTCGAAGCGGCGCGCGCGGGCGAGCAGGGCCGCGGCTTCGCGGTCGTCGCAACCGAGGTGCGCAGCCTCGCGCAGCGCAGCGCCCAGGCGGCACGCGAGATCCAGTCGCTGATCTCGGCGAGCGTCGCGCGGGTCGATCACGGCAACGCGCTGGTCGACGAAGCGGGCGCGACGATGGCGCAGATCGTCGGCGCGATTCAACGCGTGACGGTCATCGTGAGCGAGATCAGCCGGGCAAGTGCAGAGCAGAGTAGCGGCGTCGAGCAGGTGGGCGCAGCGGTGGGTCAGATGGATCAGACCACGCAGCAGAACGCCGCGCTGGTCGAACAGAGTGCGGCGGCCGCCGAGAGCCTGAGGCAGCAGGCCGCGCGGCTGGTTGATTCGGTCGCGCAGTTCCAGCTTTAACGTTGCAGGCGCCACGCTGACATTTGTCTTCACATTGATTCGCGCCAGGCATTCCGGCGCGCGAATGCACGTGAGACCACGGACGCCAATTCTGCGAAAGCCCGCTGCGCACAGCTATAATCGCGCTCGAACGTGGCTATAGAGGTGTTATCCGTGAAGAAGATCGCTGCTTTTGCGCTGGTTGCGCTTGCATTGGCTGGTTGCTCATCGCCTGAGAAGCAGGAGACGAAGGCGCAGCAATTCCTCCACAACGAAAGCGGTCTCGCCGACGCGCAACGTAACGCGGCGGTCGATTGCGTTCCGGCGAATTGCGACGCGGCCTGGGCGCTGACCAAACGCTATATCGAACAACACTCCGAGACGAAGGTGACGCGAGCCGACGCGGTCGCTATCGAAACCGACGCGCCTTACGACTCGGGCGAAGCCGCATTTTCAGCGAGCCGCGACGCGAAGGGTAGCGGCGCGACGCTCACCCTGTTCGCGCAATGCCGCGGTATGTACGGGCCCGACGGTGCGAAGGGTTCGGATTACGACGAGTGCGCAGAGAAAATCCTCAAGACGCAGAATGGTTTTGTGCCCTTCCTCAGGACGCACGCGTCGACTCAATAAGCGTATCAAGAGCAGATCGCCGGGCCTGAATTGCCAAGGTAAGTCAGGCTTCGGCGGCGCGTTGAATTCGTAGCGGAAGTAAAAGCGCCGCTGCGAAAGCCAGCAAATGCAGAGCGCTGAGTGCCGCAAAGGCCACGAGGAATTGCCGGGGTTCGGCACTAGCAGGGCTCTGTGTGGTCAACGAGATGACCACGGCGAGGAGCGTCGTCGCTATCGGGCCGCTGATTCTTTGCGCGATATTGAGCGCCGTATTGGCGACGGGCAACCTCGCTTTCGGAATCGACGAATAGGCGGCCGATATCGATGGAATGCTGATCGTTCCCTGCCCGGCGCCGGCCAGAAACAGGCTGATGACGGCCCATGTGGCCGAGAATTGGTGCGCTGTCATCCACAGGAACGCCAGTGTGCTCAGGAAGGCCAGCAACGCGCCTCCAGCCGCGACTTTGCGGCAGCCGAATCTCTCTGTCAGAAATCCCATTAGCGGAAACGAGCACATCATGCCGACGCCGGTCGACGCGACGAGCCAGCCCGCATGTGCGGCCGACAACCCGCAGCCCGCGATCAGGTATAAAGGCACCACGAGTTGCCGGCCAAACATCACGCCATTGGCGAAAAACTGCGTAATGGCGGCGACGGAGAACGTGCGGTTCGCAAAAATCCGCACGTCGATCAATGCGGAATTGCCCTTGCGTGCCGAGTGCAGCAGAAAGCCCGCCAGACAGAGGCAGCCCGCCAGTAGAAGCCAGCGTCCGTCGTTACGCGAAGCGTTCTGCAGCCCGTAGATAACAGCCACGAGTCCCGGTGAAATAAGCGCAAAGCCGACGAAATCGAATGGGCGCTTCTGTGAGGCCAGAGTGTCGCCGGGAAGCAGCAACGCGGCCAGTGCGACGCCGAGAATGCCGACCGGCACGTTGAGATAGAACAGCCACGACCACGTGGAGTGGGCGAGAACCGCACCCGCCAATACCGGACCGAGAATGGGGCCGAGCAGAATGGGCAACGTGGCGTAGCCCATCACACGCGCCATGTTTTTTCCTGCTACGCGCGCAATCATCATTTGCGTCATGGGCGCGAGCACACCGCCTATCAGCCCCTGAAATACGCGTGCGCAGATCAACTCCGTCATTGTTTGCGCCGCGCCGCATAGAACCGACGCCAATGTAAAGCTCGCAAAGCCGATCAGATAGAGACGCTTCGCGCCAATCCGGTCGACGAGCCAGCCATTGAGCGGAAGCATTAACGCCATAGCCAGCAAATAGCCGCTGACGATCCATTGCGCAGTCGCTATCGACGAATCGAGTGCGTGGCTTATCGCCGACAGCGAGACATTGACGACGGTCGAATCGATCTGCGTCATGAACGGTCCGATCACGGCGACGATCGCCACTTTCCAGACCAGCGCGTCGACGCTATTGCTGCCGCTTTTGCTGCTCATTTCCCCGCCAGCTTTCTGATGATGTCGGCGGCTCTGAACAAGGTATCGCGCTCATCGGCGTCGAGTTCGGCGATAGCCTGCGAGAGCCACATCTGCTTGGCCTCGCGATTCTGCTTGCGCAGCTGAACGCCTTTTGGCGTGAGCTCGATCAGCATTTGCCGGCCGTCTGTTGCATGCGGTTTGCGCTTCACGATGCCCATTTCTTCGAGCGAATTGACGGTCGTGCCCATCGACTGCGGCTTCATGCCTTCGGCGCGTGCGAGTGCTGCGGTGGTGGCCGGACCGTCATTCGCCAGTCGCGACATGACCACCGATTCGGTCATTGAAAGCTCGCTGGTGCCGCCTTCATTGCGGGCGCGGCGCAGCAGCAGTCCGACCGCCTGCATCAGATCGAGGACGGATTGCTGGAAAGTTTTACTGGGCATGTGCTTCGGAGCGTATTCAGATTGAGCAGGTATCAAGCATGAATTTATTCAGCCAAACTTGCAAGGTAAACTTGCAAGTTTGGCTGAATAGTGAGAATCTTGGCTCACACGTCGTTGTGACGATGGGAGAGCGTTCAGATGCCGCCGTATCACCATTACCTTTCGTACTTCTTTGGCGGAGCGTTTGTCGCCAATGCCATTCCGCACTTTGTCAGTGGAATGATGGGCCGGTCTTTTCAGAGTCCGTTTGCGAAGCCGCCAGGTAAAGGCCTGTCCTCAGCCATGGTCAATGTGCTGTGGGGAGCGTTTAATTTTGTGGTGGGTTATCTGCTGATTTGTCGTGTCGGCGATTTCGATATTCGCATCACGGCGGATGCCACTTCGGCCGGTCTCGGCGCGTTGCTGATGGCAGTGATGGCGGCGCATTTATTCGGGCCTTTTCACGGAGGCCTGCCCGAGGGCAAGTAATTCGTATTGCCGACGCAGGCTATGTCGGCAATACGAAAGTACTGTTATTTATGCTGTGTTGTCGCGAACGGAGAACAGTATTACTTCGCCGCGCCGACCAGAGCGAACGCATCGTATTTTGGATTGATTGGCGTATGCGGCATGTGCGTAATTGCTTCTTCTACCAGAGGCTCACAGGCGCTGTAATCCGATCCGATGCTGTCGCTATGCGCCTGCGGAAAGTTGACGGCGAGTACCTTGCCGCCCCAGCGATCCACGGTCGCTGTCATGCTGCATTTGCCTGCGCCGCCCACTTTCACGTCGAGCAGGACGAGGGTCATATCTAACGCAGAGTCCGAATTGGAGAAATTCCACTGAGCGGTCATCCGGTCAGTCGGGCCTCCCGTGCTAATCACTTTCATTGTCTTGTCGGGAATACCGACCGATTGCACCAGATCGAGAATATTTGACCCGACGAGTTCGCCGGTTTGTTCTCGCGCTTCGTGCATCCGGTAAGTTGCACAACCCGACAGCAGAGTGATCAGAAAGAGGACGGTAATTTTGGGGATTCGCAAGGGAGTATCTCCGTTGGCGCGCATGGACCGATACGCAGTAGATGACAGGAACAGGGCGGCGCGAATCACTCGAACAATGCGAGCCGCAGCATCGGACTGCTATTGATTGCATCATTCCCTGAGATGGATTTCAGGCACTCCCAATTGCGAGTTGGTGGATGCAGTGTTCCTGCACGAGTGCCTGAAGTGTTCACTTCATCTTCTAACGGATCGACTGTCGACGGGATAGTTCAATGGAATATCCGACAGGCGCGCGTTGTTACCGCGAGTCCTTACGGTGCATTACGAAACGCTGATTGGATGTATGGATTTGAGCGCTGTGTGCGCGCTCTGCAACGCGTCAGAAAGCATTGCGAACAGGGTGATCAGGTTCTTCTCCGGCACAGACGAAGGTCGCCTGTGCCTTCATGCGCGGTTCTTACAGATAGCTGCAAATGTAATCGAGCGTTTCAGTCACGTCGATATCGAAGCGGCTCTTGCCCGGGACCGAAAACGATTCGCCAGCGCCATACGTCTTCCATTCTTCGCTGCCTTCGAGACGGATGCGGCATTGGCCGGCCTGAACTTCCATCAGTTCCGGCGCGTCTGTGCCGAAGTTGAGCGTGCCCGGCAGGATGATGCCGAGCGTCTTGCGCGTGCCGTCGGCAAACAGAACTGTATGGGACACGCACTTGCCGTCGAAATAAACGTTGGCACGTTTGATAACGGAAACCTGATCGAATTGGGTTGCTGCCGACATGGCTGTCTTCCTCTGAATTGTCGTGAATGGATGAATGAGCGGCGCCTTGCGGCGAATCGCTGCGCGATCTGCGCAGCCCGCCTGCGCGAACTTTCGTTGCGGCGCGAGTCCGCCATCATACCGAAAGTCCCCGCACGGGCGGCCGACAAGAGGCGCCCAGAAGCGTGAAAACCGGGCGGCATTCAGCGCAAATTATTCAGCAGCCACATATCGTTTTATTTCCGTATTTTACGCTCCATGACAACTCCGGTACTCGTGAAAATAGACTACGCTTAATGGCGGAATACAAAAAAATCGCCTTAAATCAAAGCTCTCGAAATTCGAATAATTTCATCGTCATAAATAGTAATGTTTTTTCAGGCATTTATTCGCGTAATGCGAATGCCGATTGTTAGCGTAATTCATATTGAATGAGCGAGGTCGTGCCACAATTTCCACAGGCAACGACTGGATTCGTTAGCTGTTAGCCGCTGTGCTTCCCACTACGAACCGACATCTACCACGACGATGCAATTCACGAGGATCCTTGCCTGCGCCGCTGCCGCCCTGTGCGCGCGCGGTGCGTCTGCTCAGGAGATTTCTTTCTACGCTGGCCCGTTAACCGGCGGGCACGCCCACTCCTATTCGTGGGCACTCGATTACACCGAAGGTATTAACCAGTATTTCGCAGGCAGTCTCACGTGGCTCAATGAAGGCCATATCCCCGATCATCACCGCGATGGACCGGTCGCCCAATTGTGGGGACGACTTCCGCTGATGCAGCGACGCCTGGTCTTTTCGCTCGGCGTCGGCCCTTATCGCTACTTCGATACCGAAGCCGCTTCGCAAGGCGCGGGCTATTCGAACACTCATGGCTGGGGCGTCGTTTATAGCGCGCGTGCCACGTGGTATTCGTCGCACCGCTGGACCGGCAATCTGCAACTCAATCACGTGCAGGTGGCGGGCGGGGAGTCGACTACGGCGGTCATGCTCGGCATCGGCTATCAACTGGACGCACCCGACACGCCGGGCCCGCGCGATTTCGCACTGCCGCGCACGAGCAAGGTCACGAACAACGAAATCACGTTGATGGCCGGCACGACGATCCTGAACAGTCTCGAATCGCAGACTTCGTGGGCTGAAGCGATCGAGTACCGGCGTGGATTGACGAACTATCTCGACGCCACGGTCGGCTATCTGCACGAAGGCAGCGGCCTGACCGCGCGTCGGGACGGCGCGACCGCGCAACTGTGGCTGACCCGCGCGTTCCTCGACGAGCGCCTGTCGCTCGGCGTCGGCGCGGGCGCTTACGCGGCGATCCATCATGGCGATTCGGGCGACACCAGAACGAGCGGTGACGGCATCCTGTCCGGCCTCGTGTCGATGTCGGCGTCGTATCGCGTCACACGCAACTGGTCGGCGCGCGTCACGTGGAATCGCGTGATGACCCGCTATAGCCGCGACACTGATGTGATTCTGGGCGGTATCGGTTACCGGTTCTGAACGCGCGCAACGGTCCAGCGCGGCAAAGTTCAGAGCGGTAACGACAACGTAGCCTGTGGTCAGTCCCACACAACACGCGTGAAATTTGCCCGCTCGCAGGCGCGCAGACACCGGCGCTTCATGTCGAAATGCGACACTTTTGACAACACCTCCTCCCCGAATAACCTGACGAATTAAGTTTACGTAATAATTGCTGCGCACGACCGTTTGAGTCCACCAACCATCAGAAATGCGCAGGTCATGGCTTTTAGCGAACCAAGGTCTCCATTTTTCAAGTGGGTCGTGTCTTCCGCTCAAAACCTGAGCGCGGACAATCGGCAGATCCTGCTTGCAAATCTGTTCACGCGTACCTTATCGATCGTATTCGCGTCGATCTGCGAAATCAGCGTTTGCGCCACCGCGTATTACCTCTATCCCATTCCCCTCTATGCAGCGTGGGGCGGCGCCGTCATCGCGTTGCTCATGGTCCGGCTTGCGTTGATCTGGCTGTCCCGCGTGCGCAGCGCCCAAAACCGGCCGACGCCGACTTCCGCGTTTCTGCTGGCGAGTCTGCTGTGGAGCGTGCTGTTCGGATTCGGCACTCTGTTATGCAACATTAGCGGAAGCCAGACGCTCTTCCTGCTTGGAAACGTTTGTGCGGTCGGGGTGATCGGCGGACTGGCGGGGCGCAACGCCGGCACGCCGCGGCTCGCGCTTTTGCAGATCACGTTTATTCTCACGCTGCTCGGCATCGGCGCGGTGCTGTCGCCTGGTAACGGCAAGCTCGTGCTGCTGTTTCAGGCGCCGTTCTGCGCGGCTGGCTTCTTCACGGTGGCGCTGCGCAGCAATCGCGACACGGTCGCGTTGTTGCTGGCGCGCGAAAACAGCCACCGTCTCGCCCATCAGGACAGCCTCACCGGTTTGCCAAACCGCGCGCGTATCAGCGAACTTCTGCTGGAGCGCACCGAGTTAGGCGCGTTCCGGCAGGATCAGTCGTTTGCCGTTCTGCTGATCGACCTTGATGGTTTCAAGGCCATCAACGACAGCCTGGGCCACGCTGCCGGCGACCAGATTCTTCAGGAAGCGGCGACTCGTCTGCGTGAAGTTCTGCCCGGCGGCGATCTGGTTGGACGTCTCGCGGGCGACGAATTCGTCGCGATTTCCGACTGCTCGCGAGAGGTGCGGGACGCCCGCGTTCTGGCCGACCATATCGTCAAGACACTCGCGCGGCCATTCGCGCTGAGCGAGGCGCTCGTGCATATCGGCGCGAGCGTCGGCGTCGCGCTCTACCCGGAGCACGCGAAAACAGGACCGCAATTGCTGATTTGCGCCGACCGGGCGTTGTATGCGGTCAAACGCAGCGGTAAAAGCGCGTTCGCGGTGTTCGACGCCGACAAGCACGTATCGGATGAAAGCCTGAGTCTTTTGCGCAGCGATCTGGAAGGGGCGCTCAAATCGTTCAGCGGTTTGCGCATGGAGTATCAGCCGATTGTCGACCTCGGCAGCGGTGCGGTGACGGGTCGTGAAGCGCTGTTGCGCTGGACGCATCCCACGCGAGGCGAGTTGCCACCGTCCGCATTTATTCCGACCGCGGAACGCACCGGCCTGATCCTCGCATTGGGCGAATGGGTGCTGCTGCAGTCCTGCACGGAAGCCGTGAAATGGCGCGATAAAGCCATCGTCGCCGTGAACGTGTCGCCGGTTCAGTTGCGCGAAGAATCATTTGCATCGACGGTCTCGGCCATTCTCCGCAGAACGAAGCTGCCACCTGTGCGCCTTAATATCGAGGTCACGGAAACTGTGTTGTTGAGCGACGACGTGGTTACCCGGCGCAATGTCGCGAGGCTGCGCGCGTTGGGAATCGGACTGGCGCTCGACGATTTCGGTACCGGCTTTTCCACCATGTCTACCCTCGTACGCTTCTCGTTCGACAAGCTGAAGATCGACAGTTCGTTCGTGCGAGAGTCTGTGCACGGGCGCGAATCCGCAGCGGTGGTTCGCGGAATCGTGGCGCTGGCACGGGAAATCGGCATGCCGACCACGGCGGAAGGCATCGAGACACAGGAGCAGTTGAATTTCGTGCGTGTGTGCGGCTGCACACACGCCCAGGGCTTTCTACTAGGCAAACCGGTGAGGGGCGAAGAGATTGCGCAGATCGACGAGTTGCTTGCGACGAGTTCCGAAGACACAGCCGCGAATGCCCGCCACTGAATTTCGCTACGAAGGACAAGCATGAACGCCGCTTTGCAATTTCAGTTGAGGCTGACTGTTTCGCCCGAACTCGCAGAAGCCTTGCGTGCAGATGCGACTGCCACGATCCGTCCCGCGCTCCAGGATATTTTGCTCCGGCACAACGCTTCACTGAAGTGTCAATTCGATGCATTCGCCGACTACGTTAGCGAGGCAGAGAGGCTCGGAACGGAACACTATCCGCTTTATCAGTGGACTCGCGAAACCATTGAGAACCCGGAGAAGAAAGCGAAGTATCTGCAATCGTTCACGGTCTATGTGAACGGCGCGGAGGTGTATGAAAAGAGCGTGACGGATGCATTGGAAGAGGAGCTACTGAAGCTGGTCGCCGCCAATGGTATTACGCGCGTTTCCAGATTCGATACCAATCCGGCGAATAATCCACAGCCGCCCGCGCGTTAGCCGGATCGAGCATCTTAAGAGCTTCGGGATCACGCTCACACTTTCGCCGTGCTTACAGACTTCGTTCGAAGCGCGAACCCTCGCGGCTACATCACATCATTAATTCGGTTTTACTTTCCGCGACATCGCGTCGACTTCGTGAGAGGATGCAAATTCACTATTTTCACGGAGAGCGACATGGGACTTTTGGACGAAGCAGGAAAGATCGCGGGAGCAATCGCTGCCGTTGAAGCCGCTGAAAAAGTGGACCCGGAAGCCGGTCTTCTGACCAAAGGCATCGCCGCGATTGCCGGCTTTGAAGGCGCGGGCAAGCTCGAATCGATGATCGAGAAGAAAGACGACGACACGCAGCAAGCCGACAACGTCCAGGCGTCGGACGACAACACCAATCCGCAGACCTGAAAAAGAGCCGGGTACGCGTAGTACACGCAAGGTTGGCCGTTGAGTCGTATAAGCGTGAATTTGAAAACGCTAAACAGCGGCCTCCTTGCGATTCCCTGTCGGTCTCGTCGCTGCAAAAAATTCTGAATACCCGCACGTTTCTGTCAATCCGGCAGCCTTTGCCTGCCACTCAAGCAATGCTCTTTCTGTTCTGTTGTCTGTGATCCTGAGCCCTGGCGTATCCGTTTCTTTCATCTGGATGTCATAGCTTCGCAGCTAGGATCGCTGGAAACCTTCGTCACGCACTCGTCCGGCCGTGCACGATGCACGCCGCTCAGGTCCTGGCGTTCTTCCACCCCACTACAAGAACACAAGACATGTCGAACAGAAAAGTCACCAGTCCTTCTGCAACTGATGATCAGGGCGCATCCATTGTCTCGCGTCGAGGGTTTTTGAAGTTCGCCGGCGCGTCCAGTCTGGCAACGGCGGCGGGCACGCTTGCATCGGCGGCGCGGGCGGGCAGCAGTACGCCTGACGGCACGCCCGAGCAAATCCACCTGACCTGGGGCAACGACCCGGCCAGCGAGGTTATTGTGTCGTGGGCATCGCTGGCGCCGGCCGTAAAGCCGCTGGTGCGCATCAGCGGAGGAGACAGCGGTCGGCAAACGGTGCACGCGATTCAAAGCACCTATACCGACGGCCTCAACGGCGAGGTCGTGTTCACCTATCACGCGCGTCTGCGTGATCTGAAGCCGGACACGAATTACCAGTACGAAGTGACCGCCGAGAACGACAGCAACGCGGGTCAACCTTTCACCGCGAGCTTCCGCACCGCGCCGCACGGCCGCAAGCCGTTTCGCTGGACGAGCTACGGCGATCTCGCCACGCCGAATACCGGTTGGGTTCTGTCGTCGCCGCAAAGCCGCTTCGCGGTGCAGGCAGTCGAGCGTTTTCAGCCGCTGTTTCACCTGCTCAACGGTGACCTCTGCTACGCCAATCTGAACCCGACGCAACAGCCTGAAGTGTGGCGCGACTTCGGCAATAACGCACAGACGTCGGCGGCGAATCGTCCGTGGATGCCGTGTCCCGGCAATCACGAACTCGAATTCAATAACGGCGAACAGGGCCTGGCGTCGTATCTCGCGCGCTATACGCTGCCGGATAATCACACGCGTTTTCAGGGGCGCTGGTACACCTTCCGCGTGAGCTCGGTGCTCTTCGTCTCGCTCGATGCCGACGACGTCGTCTATCAGGACGCGGCCGCTTTCGTCGCCGGTCCCGCACCGCTGGTGCCTGCCGCGAGCACGGGCAATCCGCCGATTCAACCGGGAACCTCGCTCTATGTGCGCGGATATAGCGGCGGCGAGCAGACGCGTTGGCTGGAAAACGTGCTGAGCCGTGCATCGAAGGACGACGACATCGACTGGATCGTCGTGCAGATGCATCAGGACGCGCTGAGTTCGTCGCAGACGGGCAACGGCTCGGACAAGGGCCTGCGCGAAGCGTGGCTGCCGCTGTTCGACCGTTACGGCGTCGACCTCGTGCTCTGCGGGCACGATCACGACTACGAGCGCAGCTATCCCGTGCGCGGTTGCAATCACAACAAGGGCACCGACATCGCCTCCGGGCGTCCGGTCGATACGTTGCAGCCGAAGCCGGTGATGTCGGCGGTATCGGCGGGGGCATCGACATTCGACACGAGCCACGGCACGATTCACCTGATCCTCGGCGGCGGCGGCACGAGTGCGCCGCTCGACGTGTATGGCGTCGATGCGGGCACGGGTTTGCCGCAAGCACGCATCTTCACGCGGCCCAACCGCCCCGTTGCATCGACAACGACCGCAGGCACGTTCGTGCGAGCCGGTGCGGATGCCGTCGAAGATGCAATCTGGTCGGCGCAGCGCGACACCGGCACGGGCTACGGCATTGCGGTGTTCGATCACGATCCGGGCCATCCGGGCGGCGAGACGAGCATCACGATGAACTACTACCACGCACCCGGCGCCGATCAGACACCAACGCCGAACTATGAACTGTTCGAAACGATCGAGCTGAAAAAGAAACGCCGCGGATAAACACGTAATACGCGTCAAATAAGCAATCAATCGCGGGCCATCGTCATTCGATGACCCGCGATTTTGCTTTTCGCGCGGCGCGTCAATCCCCTGGCGTCGAGTCGCTTCATTTTGTTACACGTCTTACCGAGGTCCTGCGAGACGGTTACAACGGGCTTTCAAAAACGTCGCTATACTCGCGCCGTCTCAAAAACAAAACTACCTCGATATGTCGAACAGATTCATCCGGATGGTCGCTGTGGCGGCACTCACCGCAGCAGCGTCGTTGTCGGCAATGGCCGGCGATATGAACAACATGCTCGGCGGCGCGCTCGGCGGCGTCGCGGGCGCGGCCCTGGGCGGCGCGGTGGGCGGCAGCACCGGCGCGGTGATCGGCGGTGCGGTCGGCGGCGGCGCAGGCGGCGCGGTCACGTCGAACCGGCGCGAGCGCACGGGTGCGATCATCGGCGGCGCGCTGGGCGGCGGTGCGGGCACGGCGGCCGGCAATGCCATGGGCGGTCGCGGAGGCGGTCTCGTCGGGGCGGCATTGGGCGGCGGCGCGGGCTCGGCGCTGGGCGGCAACATCTCGCGTTCCAACTCGTATTCGAACGATTATTCTCGTGGATACCGCTCCCGCAACCGTCATCACAAGCCACGTCATTACGACTGAGCGGCGAGTGAATCACGCGTGCAGAATCAGCTTCTGCACGCGCCAGTTCAACAGCTCGGCGACGAATAAAACATTCTCCGATGGGCACGCCATCTGATGAATCCAGCCGAACTGTTTCGGCTGCTTGCCTGCTTTGCCGAGTACGCCGAGTACCTTGCCGTCGAGCGTCATCCTGTAGATGCGCCCTGGAAATGCGTCGGCGCTGTAGAGCACCTGGTTCGGTCCCGGTGAAATGCAGATGGCCCACGGTGAGCCCGGCGCAAACGTGCCCGCTGCAATGGCCGCTTCGTCGGGCATGTTGCCGATTGCCGGACGCGCGTCGGGCGGCACGGGCACGTCGATCGTGAACTGCCGTTTGAAATTACCTTCGGTGTCGAACACCTGAATGCGCCGGTTGCTGCGATCCGCGACGTAGATGTTGTCGTGCGCATCGAGCGCAATACTGTGCGGCGTATGAAATTGTCCCGGACCCGTGCCACGGTCGCCCCATGACTTGATCCAGTTGCCGTCGCGATCCACTTTGGCGACGCGCGAGTTGATATAGCCGTCGCTGATGTACGTGTTGCCTGCGGCGTCCCACGCTACGTCCGTCACCTGACGGAAGCGGCCGGGTTCGGAAGGCAGCGGCGGATTGGGATGCTTGAGCGGCCCGGTTTCTTCATCAGCGGCCTCCTGCTTGCGGCCGAATACCATCGCGACGCGTCCATCCGGGGTGAACTTGATCACCATGTCGGAGCCCTTGTCCGTCACCCAGATGTTGTCCTGCCGATCCACCTTGACGGTATGCGCGAACGACCACGCGTACAGGTTGTGGCCGATCTCGCGGATAAAGCGTCCGTCGGGCGAGAACTCCAGAAGCTGTGCGGCAGCTGCGCCATAGGCAGGCCCGTTGGTGTTGCCGCGAGACAGTACGAAGATGTGGCCGCGCGAATTGAGCGCTACACCGGAACATTCGCCCAGATAGGTGTCTTTCGGCAAAAGAACGGGGTTGGCAACGGAGTCGTAAGCAATCGACGGCACGTCCTGTGCATCGGCAAAAGCGGTGGGCATGGCGAGTGCGGCAGCGGAGCCGGCGATCAGACTCATGAACATGCGGCGGCTCATTGCCCGATGCTCTGTACTTCCACAACACGGACAAAACGACCCATAGTGTTCGCTCATTCGATGTCTCCTTTTGTGGGCTGTGACGTGATCGGCGTACACGGGCTCGTCACATGCAAAGGCAATCGTAGTGCACAAAACGCTTAATAGCTAAGCTGGTTTTCGCGTGGATGTATGAGAGGTTTCGAAGTGAGGCGACCATGTTTGCATGATCATGTTCAAGCGGACCGAGTGGCGGCACGATCTTTGCGAACCGTCTTTGCGATTCACGCCGGGTCACAAAAGTAGTGGGTACGCTCGCGTATGATGGGCAGCGACTCTAATACCCTTTCATTGCGCATGACGTAACAGTTATAGCGTTCAATGCACACCTTTCATTTGCCTATGACCGCCAGCTCCTCTGCATACGGTTCGCAATTCATCTCGTGCATCATCTGCGCATATAACGAAGCGCCTCGCATCGGGCAAGTACTCGCCGTCGCCGCCATGCATGCGGCGTTGGGCGAAGTCATTGTCGTCGACGACGGGTCCACCGACGGCACGGTCGATATCGTCAAACAGTTTCCTTCGGTACGTCTGATCGCGCGCGCCACGAACGGCGGCAAAAGCGCAGCGATGATGGATGGCATCGCCGCCGCACGCGGTGATCTGCTGATGCTGCTGGACGCCGACCTCAAAGGGCTTGCTACAGAGCATATTAGTGCGCTCGCGGCCCCCGTGATTACAGGCCGCGCGGATGTCAGCATCAGCCTGCGGCAGAACAGTCTCGCGATTTTTCGTGCTATCGGCCTCGACTTCGTTTCGGGCGAGCGCGTGGTCAGGAAGGCGTTGTTGCAGGAGTCGGTCGTGCAGATTCGCGCGCTGCCACGCTTCGGCATCGAAGTGTTTATGAACCGCCTGATCATCGATCGACGCCTGCGAATTGCTGTCACGCATTGGCCGCATGTCACCCAGGCACGCAAGACCGAAAAGCTCGGCTATTGGCGCGGCGTTCGCGCGGAATGGCGGATGATTGCCGACCTGCTGCGGGTGGTCTATCCGCTTGCATTGATCTCGCAGACGGTACGGTTATCGCGCCTGAGGGTCGCGCATGGGCGCGTGTCTTTTGCGACTCGCATGAGGGGCGTTCCAGACACGCCGCAATAATCCGCTTACGCGCGTTTGGTGCCGACGCGAACGAGCGCCAAAGCCGCAATGCCGAAGGCTCCCAACGCCAGCGGACAGAATAGTGTTGCGAATCGCCAGAGTATGAGGGCGGTTCCGACTGTCGCTCGCGGTACCCATGAGCCGAATGCGGCGGCAAGCCCGAGGTCGCCGCCACCACCGCCAGCGGGAATGCCGGTCCACAGCGCAGCGTGCAGGACCAGCGCCTGGACGGCCACGACAAAGCCCGGCGGCAGCGCATAACCCAACTGAAGCAGAATGAACCACAACGCGCCATAGCGGAGCAGCCATTGGGTCGTGGTCAGCAGAAGCAGCACGGCGAGTTGCCAGCGTGGTCCGGTGAGTAGATGCGTCCATTGCTGGCGCACGTTGACGACGAACGCGCGCCACTGCGCGGGGCGCTCATTTTTTATGCCGACACGTTCGAGCACGCGGTGAACACTCGCACCGAGTTGTCGCCGGTATCGCCAGATGCCGAATGCTAGCGCGATAACGCCGAGCGAAACGCAGGCCGCGACTTGCAGCGACATCGGCGCAATCAGCCCGCTCACCAAACCGATACAAGAGACGATCGAAACCGGCACTGCTATTGCAAAGAAGGCGAGATCGAGCGCCTGGTCGCCGCTGACGACGGTGGTCGCCTGGGTCCACGACGCGCCGGCGCGTTGCAATAGCCCGAGATTCACGCCATATCCCGCTGCGCCGAACGGTGAGCCCAGAAACGCCGCATCGGTGACGAAGGTGATCGCAAGCGTGCGCGGAAACCGTATGTGCAGGCCCAACGCGGTCTGCATCAATTGCTGCTTGCCTGCTTTGGCCATTGCACTGACGAGCGCACTCGCGGCCAGCATGACGATGAGATGAGGCGACGCAGCCTGCAGTCCGGCCACGATGGCATCAGAGCCCAACAGAAACGGCGCACCGATGGCAAAGCCGACGCCGATGATGGCCAGCAAAATGGTCGCACCGAGTGCAAGCGGTTTCGTCAAAGGAGTGTCCTGAGCAGGTCCGTCGGAGCAAACCTCGAACGTTACGACATACGTGTGTCGGAAAAGTGTCGGGGCGGTGTCCGGGGTGTGTGTCAGGAAATTTTTGGGCTTGATCGCACTGGGGTCGTGTGATGAGCGGTTAGTGCAAGGAGGGCGATAATCTGCTTGCGGGACTATTGCTCAACAAATTAGTAGGAATCCTGCTTGTGGAGCAAGCGAAGCAGGATTCTATATATGCATCGATTAGCTACCGAAGAAAGGATTGCAAAAACTTACCGGGCCTACGCATTCCGGCGTCATCTGCATGCGTTCGGGCTTGCCGGAAGAAGAGTTGCCATTCTGGGGCATGCCGCCGTATTCGGACTGAGTGGTTTGCGAGCTATCCTGCGCGGCGATCTTTGCTTCGGCAGCCTGGATATCGGCGGGATAGTTGGCGTCGTCGCTCGTCGAAGGGTTGTAGCCCGCCTGTTCGACGCGGATCAGATCGGCGCGCACTTCAGCGCGTGTGAGCGGTGCATTCGATTGAGCGAAGCTGAGAGCGGGAACAGCCAATGCGCCGGCAGCGAGAGCGAAACAAACGAGAGATTTTTTCATGATGGAAATTCCTTTAAACGGGATGAGTTGACTGGTAGAAATAGCCGAGACAATGCGGCGTGTTTAGCTACCGAAATATGGCGTGCAATAACCGGCGGGGCCCACGCACTGTTGCGTGTTCGTCGGCTTGTGTTCTTTTGCTGAAGCCTGAGTCGCGACGCCAATCGAAGCAAAGAGCGCCATTGCCGCGAAGGTGAGAAATTTGAGTTTCATTGCGGATGCCTAACTAATTAATGATGAAGATCACCGTACGCGTGAGTGCAAGGTGAAGCTGTTCGTGCGCCTGGATACGGTCCGTCTGAGACTGGAGCGGCATTCGAAGGCTTTTGCCTGAATCGGCAAGCCGGATGTTTGCTGCTGTCTACGTATGGTCAAACACGATGAAGCTTCCTTTTATTCCCAATTTTTTCGATGCCGTGAATTTTTTTTGACAGCGTCAGCGTGATGCCTCGGGCGAGCAGCCATACAAACGGCTGACAACATGGGGTAGAAGGTACGTGCTTATTGCGGCCTCCCCCGGCCAGGCGGTCGATACAGGCCTACGTCGCGCGACGGAACAAGGGGCGTTTGCCCGAACAGCTATGAAGGGAGCGATTGCAGAAACCTCGCGCATCGAGACCGAAAAAGTACGATCGTCTCCGCTCAGGCACGAATGCCCGCGCCACCGAACCGCACCATCTCTCTTTGCTACTATGTCGGCAGCGTCAGCTTCCGAACCGAAGAACAAGGAGATTCAAATGAGCAAAGGGTATTGGGTAACCAGCTATCGCAAGACGAACGACGCGGCGAAACTCGCCGCCTATGCGCAACTCGCCGCGCCGGCAGTGGCCGCTGCCGGTGGCAAATTCATCGTGCGCGGTGTGGCGGATGAAGCGCGTGAGCAGGGTTTGAAGGAGCGGACGGTCGTCATCGAGTTTGCGACCTACGAACAGGCGGTCGCCGCTTACGAAAGCGACGCGTACAAGAAGGCGCTCGAAGCGCTGGGCGACGGTGTGGAGCGCGATCTGCGGATTGTGCGCGGCACGGAATAACGCGGCGCTATCGGAATAAGGGCGCCCCGGGTGATAGCGGGCGCCCTCGGATGAATGCAAAGCGCGCGGCAGAACAAAACCTGTTTGCCGCGCGCTACGCAAGTTTTACTTAACTGCTCCCAAAGCCAGGCCCTTCACCAGATACCTCTGCAGCCAGGCGAACACAATCGAAACCGGCAAGGTGGCGCAAAGCGTAGCGGCCATCACCAGATGCCATTCGACGACGTATTTCCCCGCGACCATATCCGTCACCTGCACCGTGAGCGTCTTGTTTTCCGGCGAACGGATCAGCGTATAGACAACGGCAAATTCATTCCATGCATTGATGAACGTGAAGATCGCGGTCACGACAATTGCCGGCACCGCCAGCGGCAGGAATACCTTGAACACCGCCCGGGTGCGCCCGCATCCTTCGAGCCACGCCGACTCTTCGAGATCTCGTGGCACGGTCTGAAAGTACGACGACACCATCCATACGGCAAACGCGATATTGAACGCCGCGTAAGACACGATCACGCCGATCTTCGAGTCGACCAGATTGCCGTCCCCAAACGGAATCATTGCGGCAAGCCTGAACAGACCGACCACCAGCAGAATCGGCGACAGCATCTGCGTGACGAGTAGAAACTGGCGATACAAACCGCGTCCGCGAAATGGAAAGCGGGCTAGTGCATAAGCGGCCGGCAGGCTCACCGCGAGCGCGAGCGCCGTGGACAGCAAGCTGATGATCGTGCTGTTACGCAGCGCCACGCCGAAGTTGGCGGCTTCCCACATATCGACGAAATTGCGCCATTGCCAATGCACGGGCAACCAGCGCGCCGGGTAGACGAAGATTTCCGAAGCCGGTTTCAACGCGGTGAACAACATCACCGCGAACGGAAACAATACGACCACTACGAGTGGCGACAACGCGAGCCAGCACCACAACGAGCGCTTCATCTTGACGCTGAGACTCATGACGGATCTCCTTCTTTCGCGGGCTGCAGGCGCAGATAGGCGATCGAGAAAACGAACAGCATGACGAGCATGATCAGCGAGACGGCGGCTGCTTCGCCGGGACGCCCCAGCCGGAAGCCAAGCTCATAGAGATACGTGACGAGAATGTGCGTGCTGTTGTCGGGACCGCCTTGCGTCATCACCCAGATAATCGGGAACGAGTTGAACACGTAGATCACGTTCAGCAGAATCGTCATGTTGATGAACGGCTTCAACAACGGCATGGTCAGCTTGCGGAACTGCTGCCACGCGCTCGCGCCGTCCATGCGCGCGGCTTCGTAAATATCGCCCGGCACCGACGACAAACCGCCGAGCAGAATCGTCACCGTAAAGGGAATCGACACCAGAATGCCGACGGCGATCTCGACCGGAAACGCGAGTTCGGGCGTGGCGAGCCAGTGAATCGGGCCGCTAATCAGCCCGAGTCTCTGCAACGTGACGTTGACCATCCCGTAGTCGTCGTTGAAGGCCCAGCGCCAGACCACGGCGGTCATGGTCAGCGAGACGGACCACGGCAGCATCACGATGGTGCGTGCTACGCCGCGTCCATAGAAATCCTGGTTCAGCACCAGGGCTACCGGCACGGAAATCAGCACTGTGCCGCCCACGACGCTGACGGTCCAGACAATCGTTCGCCGGGCGGAAGCGAGGAATATGGGGTCGTCGAAAATCGTCTGGAAATTCTGCAGACCGGTGAAGTCGCGAATCGCGCCGAAACGCGATACCTCATGCAGCGATTGCCACACGATGTTGAAAATCGGATAGCTGATGATGAACAGCGCCAGTATCAAACTCGGCGCAATCAGCAACCAGGGCGCTTGCAGGCGCGAAGAAGCGGAACGGCTCATGCGTGCTCGATCGTAAGACGCGTCCGCGTTAGTCAGTGGGCGCGACGGGATGGGCCGGATAGTGCAACGAGTGCAGCTAGTGCATTACGACCGAAACGCGCACCGCCCTGGTCTATGGCGGCGCGCGTTCCGTATTCAGACAAAGACAAACACAATCACGAATAGATCACCGCAGGGTTCAATGACCCAACGACTTGTTCGCCTGCGTAGCCGCTGCATTCAACGCGTCAGCCGGTTGTGCCTTGCCGAGGTAAATCGACTGCATTGAATCCGTCACGGCCTTCGCGGTGTCTTCCCAGCCCGTGACGGTCGGTGCGAAGTGGGCAGTCGGCAGCAACGCGACGAACGCCTTGGTGTCCGGGTCGTTGAACGCCGGGTCCGTTGCTTCAGCCTTGGTGGTCGGCAGGAAGCCTTCGGTCGTCGTGAACTCGACACGCGGTTCCTTGGTGAACAGATAGTCGAGGAACTTCCACGCCGACTTCTTCACCTTCGAGTTCTTGAACATCACGATCGAATCCGTCACGGCGTACGTGGCGTGCGTCGTGCCCATTGGAATCGGATCGATACCGTACTTCAGATTCGGCGCTTCCTTCTTGATCTGCTTCGCGAGGAACGGTGCCGAGATCATCATCGCGACGCGGCCCTGCTTGAACAGGTTCTGCACGTCTTCACGGCTGTAGCCGGTCACGCCCGGTTGCGTCAGACCCTGATCGATCATCGACTTGTACAGCGTGGCCGCCTTGATGCCGGCCGGCGAATTGAACGCTGCCTTGCCGTCCTTGCCGACCACGTCGCCGCCATTGGTCCACAGCGCGTAGTAATAGTAGACGTCGGTTTCGATTTCCTTGCCTTGCAGACCGAAGCCCGCAATACCCTGCGCCTTCAGTTTCTTCGACGCGTCGATCACGTCGTTCCACGTTTTCGGGCCGTCGGGGTAACCGACTTTCGCGAGCAGATCCTTGTTGTAGTAAAGCGCGCGTGCCGAAGCGGCGATCGGCAGACCGTAGGTCTTGCCGTTGATCTGACCAGGAGCCAGGAACGGACCGATGAAGCGGTTCTTGAAGCTCGCGTCCATGTAGCCGTCGAGCGGTTCGGCCACGTCGTCCTTCACGAAGTCGAGCAGCCAGCGCGTGCCGACAATCGCGAGGTCGGCGTTGGCGTTACCTGAAATGTCCGTTTGCAGCTTCTGTTGCAGCGTGTCCCAGTTCACGTCTTCGATCTTGATCGTCGTGCCGGGGTTGGCCTTTTCGAAATTGCGGGCCATTTTTTCGAAGTACGGTGCGGTCGCATCGCTGTAGTGGGCGACGGTCACGCGAACCGTGTCGGCGTGAGCCGCGACGGCGATACCTGCAAACGCGAGCGCGACGGCGACTTTGCCTAGCGCGAGGGAAGCACGGGCATGCAACGACATTTCTCTCTCTCCTGTGTCGGCCGGAGTCGGCGCTTGAGCGCTTTTTTCCGGTCCCATCAACTCAACGATGGTGGGGTGGTCTGCTGCCGTCGCCGGCCGCTTGGGGTGAATTGTTTGAAAAAATCCTACATGACGCAAAATTGCTTGTCACGTAGGGTCTGCCATATTTTTTCTCAGCCCGTTTTGTGCATAAGATGCTGTAAAGCAGGGGTATTCTGCATAACGCAATGTCACGCATACCCAAACTTCGGGATGACTAGACAAGCAGTGAACTTCGCGTTTGTAGGAAATTTACACGCTAATCCGGCGCCGGTTGGCGAAGGTCGAGGAGCGAGGCGGACATGAATCGTGTGGTGTTGGTAACGGGCGCTTGCGGTGGCATCGGCAGTGTGTTGTGCAAACGTTTCGTCGAGCAGGGCGACACGGTGCTGGCGCTCGACGTCGACGCGGCCGCGCTGAATGCGTTGGCCGCACAACTGGGCGACGCACATGTCACACCGGTCGTCGCCGATCTCGGCGATGCCGCCGCGGTGCAGCACGCGGTGGCCGAAGCGGTGAAGTTGCGCGGCCCGGTGGATGTGCTGGTTGCCAACGCGGGCGCGGCACAAGGGCTGACGCTCGCCACGACCGACGCCGCCACCTGGCAGCGCGACGTTCATCTGAATCTGAACGGCACGTATCACACGGTCGAAGCGGTGCGCGCGTCGATGATCGAACGGCAGCGCGGCGCGCTGGTGTTGATCGGCTCGGTGAACGGACTCGCCGCGCTCGGTCATCCCGCATATAGCGCGGCGAAAGCGGGGCTGATCAGCTACACGAAAGCGCTGGCCATCGAGCTGGGCCGTTACGGCATTCGCGCGAACATCGTCTGTCCGGGCACGGTGAAGACGCAGGCGTGGCAGGCCCGTGTCGACAAGAATCCGAAGGTGTTCGAGGATCTGAAAAAGTGGTACCCGTTACGCGATTTCGCCACGCCCGACGACATTGCCGACGCCGTGCTGTTTCTCGCCTCGCCAATGGCGCGCGTCATCACCGGTGTCATGTTGCCTGTCGACGGCGGCCTGATGGCGGGCAACCGGTTGATGGCCGAAGAACTGACACTCGAATCGCTTTGAACCGGTATCACGCGAATTTCGCCTGATACACGAACCACGCAACGCAAACGCAGCAAGACGATGAGGACAGCATGGCAGCAGTGCAACTGAGCGGCATCTTCAAACGCTATGGCGACACGCAGGTGGTGCACGGCATCGATCTCGACATCGACGACGGCGAGTTCGTCGTGCTGGTCGGGCCGTCCGGCTGCGGTAAAAGCACGCTGATGCGCATGGTGGCGGGGCTCGAAGAGATTAGCGGCGGCGATCTGATGATCGGCGGCACGCGCGCGAATACGCTCGCGCCGCAGCAGCGCAATATCTCGATGGTGTTCCAGAGCTACGCGCTTTATCCCCATCTGTCGGTCTACGAGAACATTGCCTTCGGGCCACGCATTCGTAAGGAATCCTCGGAGAGTTTCAAGCCGCGTATCGAAGCTGCGGCGAAGATGCTGAACCTGGGCGGCTACCTGGATCGTTTACCGCGTGCTTTGTCGGGTGGTCAACGGCAACGGGTGGCAATGGGGCGTGCGGTGGTGCGCGAGCCGTCGCTGTTCCTGTTCGACGAACCGCTGTCCAATCTCGACGCGAAGCTGCGCGTGCAGATGCGTACCGAGATCAAGGCGCTGCATCAGCGGCTTAAAAACACGGTGATTTACGTCACGCACGATCAGATCGAAGCGATGACGATGGCCGACCGCATCGTCGTGATGAACGCGGGGCGCATCGAGCAGATGGGTCGTCCGCTGGAGCTTTACGATCGTCCTGCGAACCTGTTTGTCGCGAGTTTTCTCGGCTCGCCGTCGATGAATTTCGCCGAAGGCGTGATCGTGAATCGCGCGCAAGGACAAGGTCTCGCGCTGAAACTCGCAGATGGTGGCGAGATCGTGCTGGAAAGCACGCCTGCCTCGGCGAAAGTCGGCGCGAAGGTGACGCTCGGCGTGCGGCCCGAACACATCGAGACCATGACGGCCGCGCCGGACGCGGCCATGGATGTCGACGTGGTCGAGCCGACCGGCGCGGAAACGCATCTGTATGGAAAAATTGGCGGCAATACGTGGTGCGTGACGACTCGCCAGCGCTCGAGCGTCGAGCCGGGCCAGCGTGTCACGCTGCGTTTTCCGGCTCAGCATATTCATCTGTTCGATACGGAGAGCGGACGCAGGCTGGTCTGAACCGCGTGTTGCCGATAAAGGCTGCGCACCACGCGGATTCATTTAACCCTTAAGGAACACCGGGTGTCCGCACCGAACTTGATTCCCCACATCCGCAACGCATTGGTCAGCTTGCGGCCCGCCGAGCGCAAGGTCGCCGAGATGGTGCTGAGCGACGTCGATTTCGCGATGCGCGCGAGCATCACCGAACTCGCGCAGCGCGCGGAGGTGTCCGAGCCCTCGGTCACGCGCTTTTGCCGCGCGATCGGCGCGCATGGTCTGCGTGACTTCAAGATGTTGCTGGCGCAAAGCGTGGCGGGCGGACTGCCGTATGCGTCGACGGCGGTCGCGCGCGACGACGACGTGCAGACCTTGATGGACAAGGTGGGCGAAGCGGCGATCGACGGCATTACGCATGCGCGCGGCGCGCTCGATCCTACGGTCGTGGAGAGCGCGATTGCGGCTTTATCGAGCGCGGGGCGAGTGTTTTTCTTTGGCGTGGGATCGGGGTCGGGACTGGTCGCGCAAGATGCGGCGCTGCGGTTTTTACGGCTCGATATCGCATCGACGGCTTTTACCGACGGTCATCTGCAACGGCTTTACGCCGGTTTGATGGAGCCCGGCGATGTCGCGTTTGCGATCTCGCATTCGGGACGCAGCGTCGAAGTGAACGAGAGCATCCAGATTGCGAAGGAACGAGGTGCTACGACCATCGCGTTGACCAATGTCGGCTCGCGGCTGGCGTGGCTGGTCGATATTCCCTTGCTGCTGCGCGTACCGAGTCCGATCGATCCGAATACGCCAGGCGTCTCGCGGCTCGTGCATCTGTGCATCATGGATGCGCTCGCTATCGGCGTCGCGCTTAAAGCCGGTCCGAAGACGCTTGAAAAGATGCGGCATGCGAAGGCGCGTCTCGCGTCGCACGAGCCGGAAGCGACCGGGAATTAGGCGTTTTTCTCTGCGCCGCGCTGTTCGCGGGGATGTTCGCCTATCGCCGCAATCCAGCCGAATCTGCGCGACAACCGCGATGTCGCCGCGCGCAAGGTCTGCGCCGGGCCGCCCGCCGTTTCGCTGTCGAAGCTCCCACTTGGACCCATCAACGCAAGCACGAGGCAGATGCTGCCCGTGTGATCGAGCACCGGCGCGGCCAACGTGCTGATGCCAGGCACGGGCCGGCTCAAGGCTGTGTCGATGCCGTCCGCGCGGATCTGCGCGAGGCGCTGCGCGTAGGCTTGAGTCAGCGGTGCGAGCGAGTTTGCTACGACGCCGCCACCTGCTTTCGAAGCTGCGGTCTTTCCCGCAAACACCTCCGTGGCATCGGCACCCGCGAGCCGCAGATGATCCTGCATCAGCAGACCCACACGCACGTCGTCCGCGACATAGGCGGAAAACACGCGGCCAATCGCGGTATTCACCAGCGACATCACCGTGCCGACCCGCAAGCTCACATGCAACGGCCGCGCCGATTCTTCCAGGCGCACGACAGTCGGCCCTAGCGGACCGAGCACGGCCATCGCGACACTCATCCCCGTCGATGCCGCCAGTTCGACCACTTCAGGCTCCGCTTCGCGCGTCGGCGAAAGACGCTGCAAGCCGATCAAACCCAGCTCCAGTGCGAGCGGCCCCGCCGCGAAACAACCGGACGCGTCGCGGTCGAGCAAGCCGATTTTCAGCAGACTCACCAGATGCGGAAACGCCTTCGCGGGCGGCATGCCGGCAGCGGTGGCGAGATCGCGCAGGCTCAAGGGCCGCGCCGCGGCGACCAGTGCACCGAGCAACTCGCCGGTGTTGTCGAGCGACTGGATGCCGCGCTGCGGTTTCGCATCGGCGGACGAAAGGGGGGAGAGGTCGGGAGAATCGGTCACGATGCGGAAGACGCTAACAGGGAAGGCGCGGCGGCCAGTTCGATGCCGATATCGCGGGCGGTGGCAAGCAATGCGCGGGCTGTGGCGCTGTCGGCGGCGACGTCGATCGAACCGGTCGAGCCGATCACGGTCAACGCGAGCAGCAGGCGGCCGTCGCTATCCAGCACGGGCGCGCTCAGACTGCTGATGCCGGGGCTCGGCGCATCCACGCTGGATTCCAGGCCGCGCGTGCGGATCGCGTTCAGCGTGGCCTGGAATGCAGCGCTCTGGTCGGGCGGAATCATCGCGCTGCCTGCCGGGCCGCCCGATTGATTCGCCCACATCCGGGCCAGCACGTCGGCGGGCAAATAGGCGCAAAACACCCGTCCCGTCGATGTCGCCGGAAGCGACATCAACGTGCCCACATGCAGATTGACGTGCAGCGGAAACCCCGCGTGCTCGTAGCGGACGATGGTCGGCCCCTGCGGCCCGGCAATACAGATCGCGACGCTAAAGCTAATTGCCTCGGCCAGCGCCGCCACGCGCGGCACGGCGGCGCGAAACGCGGGCTGATTCTCCAGATGCAGCAAGCCGAGCCGCAGCGACAGCGGCCCCGGTTCATAGCGCCCCGACAACTCGTCACGCTTGATGAGGCCCAGGCGGCTCAGACTCACCAGATACGCATGGGCTTGCCCCGGCGCGATCTGCGCGGCGCTGGCGAGATCGGATAAAGCCAGCGGTGCGCGCGCCTGCGCGAGCGCAAGCAGGACGCGGCCGCCCACTTCCACGCTCTGGATGCCGCGTTGCGTCTTACCGCCGTCCGTCGTCTCGCTGCCGCCCGCGCCTTGGCCGGTGGCCGGTTTCGCTGCTTTGCCCACACCCGCGCCCGTCCGTAAAAAGGGTCCATGTTAACCGAATGGCCATCCAGTTCCGTCTCCATCTTAGGCTTCGCGCAATTTGCGTATAGCGATACATTTCGCTATTGACAAATAAACTGGGCCAGCCATAAGATGCATTCACCCCGACACACCGGCGCATTCACAGAGCAGAAACGGGGCGAGACAAGTCCTCCCATACCGTCAGCCCGCACCACCGGTGCGCCGCCGGCCGTCTCGCCTCACGTCCAACTTCGACGGAGACAAGCATGGCAAAGGCATTCGCATCCCAGGCCGACCTGGAAGTCAAGAAAGTCACGTGGTCCCAGTTGTCCGAGAACGCGTACGCGTACACCGCCGAGGGCGATCCGAACTCAGGCGTGATCATCGGCGACGACGGCGTGCTGATCGTCGACACCACCGCCACGCCCGCCATGGCGCAGGATCTGATCGCGAAGATCCGCAGCGTCACCGACAAGCCGATCAAATACGTCGTGCTGTCGCACTATCACGCAGTGCGCGTGCTCGGCGCATCGGCCTATTTCGACGAAGGCGCGCAGCAGGTGATCGCGAGCCGCGGCACGTACGAGATGATCGTCGAGCGCGGCGAGGCCGATATGAAATCGGAAATCGAACGCTTTCCGCGTCTGTTTGCCGGTGTCGAAACCGTGCCCGGTCTGACGTGGCCGACGCTCGTGTTCGACAAGGAAATGACGCTGTTTCTCGGCAAGCTCGAAGTGCGCATCGCGCATCTCGGCGCGGGTCATACAAAGGGCGATACGGTCGTGTGGCTGCCGTCGCAAAAGGTGCTGTTTTCCGGCGACCTCGTCGAATATGACGCAGCGTGCTACTGCGGCGACGCGCAACTCGAACAGTGGCCTGCCACGCTCGAAGCGCTGCGTGCGCTGAATGCGGAGAAGCTGGTGCCGGGGCGTGGCCCCGCGCTGCTGACTCCGGCCGATGTGAACAAAGGTCTCGACTACACCAAAGACTTCGTCACCACGCTGCTGCAGGCAGGCCGTGAAGCGTTCAAGGACAAGCTCGATCTGAAGGCCGCGATGGCGCACACGCGCAAGGCGATGGACCCGAAGTTCGGCCACGTTTTCATCTACGAGCATTGCCTGCCGTTCGATGTGTCGCGTGCTTTCGATGAAGCCAGCGGCATCACGCATCCGCGCATCTGGACCGCGCAGCGCGACAAGGAAATGTGGGACGCGCTGCAAGGCTGACAGCAACGATAAGCGCAAAGCGACGCAGAGACGGATGGAGACACAAGATGAGCATCAACTACCAGGCGCTGTCGTTCGACTACCAGCCTTGCCGTGAGCAAAGCGCGCAAGGCGACGAACAGGCGGCCTATCCCGTGATCGTGGTTGGCGCAGGACCGGTCGGTCTCGCGACCGCCATCGATCTCGCGCAGCAGGGCGTGCCGGTCGTACTGGTCGACGACGATTGTTCGTTGTCCACCGGTTCGCGGGCGATCTGTTTTTCGAAGCGCTCGCTCGATATCTTCGATCGGCTCGGCTGCGGTCAACGGATGGTGGATAAGGGCATCAGCTGGAATGTCGGCAAGGTGTTCCTGAAAAACGAACTCGTGTACACGTTCAATCTGCAACCTGAGGCGGGTCATAACCGGCCCGCGTTCATCAACTTGCAGCAGTACTACGTCGAAGGTTTTCTGCTCGAACGTGCGCAGGAAATGCCGAATCTGGAGATTCGCTGGAAGAGCAAAGTAGTGGGCGTGCAGCAGAACGGCACACCGGGTTCGTGCGATGCCGGCGTCACGCTGACCGTCGAAACGCCGGACGGTGCGTATCCGTTGCGCGGCCGTTATGTCGTCGCTGCCGATGGCTCGCGCAGTCCAATGCGTCGGCTGATGGGACTCGATAGCAAAGGCGTGACGTTCAAGGACCGCTTCCTGATTGCCGACGTCAAAATGGAAGCGGATTTTCCGACCGAGCGTTGGTTCTGGTTCGACCCGCCGTTTCATCCGAATCAGTCGGTGCTGTTGCATCGTCAGCCGGACAACGTATGGCGGATCGATTTTCAACTGGGATGGGATGCCGATCCCGTGCTGGAAAAAACCCCGGAGCGCGTCATTCCACGCGTGCGCGCATTGCTGGGCGCCGATGCGAAGTTCGAGCTGGAATGGGTCAGCGTCTATACGTTTTCGTGTTTGCGGATGGAGCGCTTCCGGCACGGCAACGTATTGTTCGCGGGCGATTCCGCGCACGGCGTGTCGCCGTTCGGCGCGCGCGGCGCGAATAGCGGCATGCAGGACGCCGAGAACCTCGCATGGAAACTGGCGATGGTGCTCGACGGCCGGGCGTCGGACGCGTTGCTCGATACGTATGCAAGCGAACGCGAATTTGCCGCTGACGAAAACATCCGCAACTCCACGCGTTCCACCGATTTCATCACGCCGAAGAGTCCTGTGAGCCGCGTTTTCCGTGATGCTGTGCTGAAGCTCGCGCGGCATCATCCGTTCGCGCGTCCGTTGGCGAATAGCGGGCGGTTGTCCGTGCCTGCGGTGTTGCGTGATTCTCCATTGAATACAGCGGACCGCGAGAACTTTGGCGGTTCGTTGGTGCCGGGTGCATCGTGCGTCGACGCGCCCGTGCAGGTGAATGAACAACCGGCGTGGCTGTTGCAGCAACTCGGTCAGCAATTTACCGGCGTGCTGTTTTGCAGCGATCAGGGTGTCGATCAGGCGGCGCTCGCTTCATTGAATTCACTGCGGACCGGATCGATACCGTTGAAGCTCGTTGTCGTGATGTGCGGCGATGCGCAGGTTGGTTCCATGTTGCCGGAAGACGTGCAGGTCGCGCACGACGCCGACGGTCTCGCAAGCTCGCGTTACGACGCACCACACGGCACGTTCTATCTGATCCGGCCGGACCAGCACGTTTGCGCACGGTGGCGGCAACTCGATACGCGTGCCGTCGAGCACGCATTGAAGCGCGCGTTGTGTGTCGAAGGAACGGCCTGAAGAGCTGCGCACGCAGGCACTGCGCAATAGCGAAAAATAGCAGGAGACAAACACATGGCACTCAATATTCAACCGAATCTCGCCCGCCCGGACGACTTCTACGAGGCGCTGATCGATATGCACCGCGACCTCGACGATGCGCAGAGTCAGTCGGCCAATGCGCAATTGATTCTGTTGCTCGCGAATCATATCGGCGATTACGCGACGCTGATCGAGGCATTGCAGCATGCGCGTGAAGGGGTGATCGATAAGGTGGTTCAGAACGCGGAGTCGCATTCGCTGGCCGCCTGAAGCGGCGGCACGCGCGTGACCATTCGCGTCACGTGCAATCAAGCACGCAGCACGAAATCAAGGAAGCACCAAAGCACGAAAGCGGCGCATCAAGACGCCGGACTCAATGGGTCCGCTGGACCCGCACGTTTGGAGATAACCGATGAGCCAATCTTTCGCCCCCGCGCTAGAGCCGGGCGTATCAGCTGCTGCGCACGACGACCTGCTGTATCGCAAGGTTTCGACGCGGATTATTCCGTTTCTGTTTGAAAAAGCCGCGCTTCCAGTCGCCGACGCCATCGCACGCGTTGTGCACCAAATCTGCAGCTAGTTACCCGTTTTTATCGAATAGAGATCATGTAAAAAGTCATTCTGCTGTTTTCGTAAAGAGTATTGACAACGAGCTCCAATAACATCATATAAATCGACGTGGGTTTTAGGAGAAGATTCAATATTCCAATCGAATGCAAGTTTGTTAGATAAATCACAAGCCTTTGCTACTTGATCTTGTGCAGTCATATACTGCGCAAGCTTTGCCCTGTTTGCGCCGGTAATTCCGTGAGTCGCTTTAATTGCAGCCGCGACTTTCTTGCTATCGGCTCCAAGACTTTTAGCATGATGTTCGTAACAATCGAAATCCCCAAATCCACCACCGCCGAGGTGTTGCATGCAATTGGCATCATCAATAATTTCATCAGCATATACCGGCTGAAATACAACTAAAGCCAGCACCATCATGACCGATTTTCCCGATTTATATAACAATGCCTCTCCCGTGTCTCGCATCATAGTTCCCTGTTTTAAAAAGTCGTGCTTCTAGCGCGCGACGCCACTCAATTCCACCGGCGCGATACCCGCGAATATAAGATGGTAGGTCATCGTATTGACCTGAATTTACCTTGCCAACTAATGATGCGATCCCCTGTCCCGATCCTGCGTTAAAAGCCATGCTTACTAGTGCATCATATTCGTATTGATGCAACGGGACGCGTATCCGACGATTGATTGCGGACTCCGCTTCTGAAAAATTTATTTTTGAGAGCTGTCATGCTCGCTCTACCGAAATCGTGTCACCCACATGCAGATGATCCGAAGGAATAACCTTGTGGCCGAAGCCGACCGTAGGAAATCCCTTGCTATCCAGATAAACTTTTAGAATCATTCCATCAATAACAGGCAGTCCCATATAGGTGCCGTTCATGACGCCACTTTCACATACGGCCATGAAAGCAACGCCGTCATCCGACAGCTTCCAGGGTTTACTGAGTCTTTCCGTCTGGGCGCTAACGCTGGAATTCGGGTTGGTGTTCGTTAAAGCGGTTGCAAGTGCGTCAGGCATTGGCCTCCCTGTTTGTGAACAAGATAACTCTTGATTGATTGAGCCGATTCCGTTCGATAGCGTCCAGTTCGTCCCGTGAATCGGTTGTGCGAGTCGCAGTTCACCCGAAGGCCTGCGAGCCGTGTCATAGGTGTCAGGGAGTGGCGTTTCGTTGGCATCAACAAGGGTGAACTGTTCGTCGTATCTGTCAGTCTTGAGGAACTCCGGCGGGCACTCGGCCTGTGCTGCACCTCTGCCTTCCGAATAGAACGCGTTCGATGCGCTCGACGCGACGACAAGATTCTTTCCGCACGGAGACAACACGCGGTCGCCATCGATGACCATGGGATAGTCGTCATCCATCCAGCCGCTGACGATGCCATGTATCGGCCATCCTCCTTTCCAGTTTCCACACGTCGCCAGATTCTCCTTGTGTGCATGCATTTTTCCGACTTCGTTATAGATGCCGCTGTGGCCTGTCACCTCCCCGCCTGTTGAGGTGCGGTCTCCATCTGCCGCCAGTCGATCAGACATTTTTATTCCCTGCGGCCGATGCATACATGCAGGCGTTGCGCGTCTTTCGTCGTGTAGCGAGTCGTTCTGCCGAATGAGCCGGTAACGTCAGGCTGGAGTTCGCCGGTAGTCGTTCGAACGGTGTAATAGGTATCCGCGAGGGCCTTACGCTCGCCATCGGTCAGCATGAATTGTTTGTCTTGGCCGAAGTTCCGCGCGGACGTTCTGGCGATCGACGCCGCTCTTTCTTCGCCTCGGTTGCGATTAACCATGCGCCGATATTCCGCAATGATCCGGGGCGGATCGGCGCACTTGCACAGAACGATATCGCCGCCGACAGCCTGACGGCGCCCGCCATTCACATGATCAATCAGGGGATGCCGAGTGCCGGGACTGGAACCGTAGGTAATCAGGCCCGTGCTATCGCATCTGGGGCAATGCGCGCCATCGCCGCTAAAAGCAAGGCGGTGGCGGTTGCCATCTGCACCTGTAATCGTGCGGTACTGCTTATAGGAATAAACACAGCTTCCGTTGCCGCTTGTCAACGGATCATCTTCGACCGCTGCATGGTAGATGCCGGACATTTACTCCTCCCGGTGCCCTAGATAGATATGGAGGCGTCGCGCGCCTTCGGTTGCGCATCGCTCTGTGCGACCAATGCCGTCAGTGACGCCATGAACAAGCTGGCCGGATGGCAACCGGACCGTGTAATACGTGTCTGGCAGCGCGCGGCCGGTTGCATCCTGAAGAGTGAATTGCTCGTCATGCTGGACCGATTGCGGGTCAACGCTTGCGGACGAACGAGTGTTAGCCACGCTTCCATCTTCACCTGGGCGGCGATGGTAAAAGCAGCTGTCGGACATCGAGATAACTCGATTCTGGCCGCAGGGGCATAGAACGTTATCGCCATGCAGTACAGCGGCCCGCCCACCATTTCGCATCGCGTGTGCACTGCCGAAGATGGGCCATGTGCCTTTGCAATTACCGCACGTTGCACGCTCTCCGTGCAGCGCAATGGCTTTTCCGCCGTCTGTCATATCGTTGTGCAGTGCATTCACTTTCCCGCCCGTGGTGGTGGGATCGCCGAATCTGACCACTGGAACTCGCATTAGCCCTCCTTGTGTCCGAGATAAATCATCAAACGGTTTGCGTCGCTCGTGCCGACGCTCTTGCAGGGTTCACAGTAGACGTGGCCACCGATTGATGCGCTATAGCCAAACGCGCATATCGGAACCTTATAGGGGTTAATCGGACCATCCGTATCGAGTTGGTCCGCGACTACCGCAATACGACGCACCATGATTCGCCACTTTAGTGGCGAATCAACGCGACGCCACGTTCATTGATGGGCACAAAAATGGTGGACGTGCGCGGATCGCGATGCGGGCTATCGGTAATCGTGTCACCGTTATCCAGGAGACTGCCGACGACCGCATAGCGGTTACGCTTATCGCCGGGAATGCCAATGCCCGTAATAATGCGTGCACGGGTTCCATCTTCGTACTCGACAAAATCGCCAATGCTCGCGGCCTTGCGATGCGTTCCGTCGATAGCCCATTCGCTCGATACTTCGCGCACCATGCCACCCTTAGCGGTAGTCGCGCCGAAAACCGCAAAGCGGGCGACCGACTCTTTCGGCGGGGGTGTCCAGTTTGCATCGAACAAGCCGGGCACGTCTTTTCCATTTTCAATGAACAACCCTTTTGCAAGGTGTCCCCATGGCGTTTCGATAATCCAGTCGCCGTTGCTCAGGTGAGAACCGACTAGAGCGGCGGCCCGGTTGTCAAGGGTGGAAGCGTATCCCGCTCCGTCCACGATGACCGCTTCGCTTCCATTGGGGTATGTCACGACGTCGCCAACGCGGGCAATACCCAAGCCGCACAGCGTAAATTTCGAAGCCGTAGTAACCCGGCCACCGCGCTCGGTAAGCGCGGCAGTTGTAGCGAAGTGGTAATGCGTTCCTTTACGTTCCTGTTCCGGCATTACAGTGTCCCTCAACAGTAAATGCGCCAATGGCGCGGGTTAGGCAATTACGACGAAACGGGTATTCAATGCGTGTCCACAACCCGACAGGCCTGGAAATCGCTATGGATTACGTAAGAGAGGATTTACCTGGCAGCAATGCCTTGTCGCGTGCAATTTGACAATCGTCCTCACGCATCGCATCGCGTTCATGCTTGGGTGATATCTGGTTGAACTTGGAGTAGTGAGTACTGTTGCAAGTGGAAGAAATCATTTTTGGAAATCGATATCTATATAGCGCGATGTGAATCGGCCAACGCTATCACTATCCACAACGTAGTTCTACGCTGCTTGTCAATTTGTGACACTTATGAATTACTTTATGCTTTCTACCTATTCGCAAAAAAGTATCGTGATGATCGAGTGACTCAAAAAAACGGCGTGAGATCGGGCCTAGAACACACATGTGGCCAGACAGACCAGATGGATCGCATTAGTGAAAGCGGTTCTATTTTTCGATGTTTAATTCTCCTTTTTCTGTGGGAAATTTTTTCCCTAGTGCCATCATTTGTGCAGTTTTTGCGATGGCCTCGATATCCCGCAACGCTTCAATATTTTTGAAATTGCGCTATCACTCCAATCCGCATCAATTCGAAGTGGGCGATACGCGCATACTGTTCAACGTGCATTGTCGTTCCGGTGTCGAACGCGTAGCCGTTCGGCTTCTCGGTTTTCTTCATCAACGGCTGCACTCCCGTAACTCACGAGTTGTTTGGCAGTATTCATGCACTTTCTCTGTACCAACTACATCGTCCGATAGACGTTGTTCAATAGATGCCACGCGGGCTTGTCACGGATCTCTAGTATCCGGCGCGGCGGCGCGCAGCCGTGCTGTCGATCTTCTTCGCGGGCGTCGCGGTGGCGGGTGTGCTCGGCGGCCTGGTATCCGGCTGGATCATGCGCGACATGGGCGGCGTGCTGGGCCTGTACGGCTGGCAGTGGATGTTCGTGATCGAAGGCGCGCCCGCGATCGTGCTTGGCCTGCTCGCGGCGTTCTATCTCGTGGATGGCCCGCAGCACGCCAGCTGGCTCACATCGGATGAAAAAGCGCGGCTGATCGCGCAACGTGATGAAGATCGCCGGCACGGCTCGCCGGAGCACGCGCATTCGTCGCGTTCGTTCATGCAGGCATTGCGCAATCCACGGGTTTATCTCTTTGCGTTTATCTATTTCTCGCTGACCTGCGCATCGTTGACGCTCAACTTCTGGATGCCGCTGATGATCCGCGATTTCGGCATTCACGATGTTCTCGCCATCAGCCTCTATACCGTGATTCCGAATGCGGTCGGCGCAGTCGGACTGATTCTGATCGCGCGTCATTCGGATCGACAGGGCGAGCGTCGCCGGCATTTTGCGGTTTGCACGATTGGCGGCGGCATAGCGCTGTCATTGCTCACGCTGCATCTGACCAGCTTTCCCGCGATGCTTGCCATTCTGTCGGTAGCGGCCATGTTGATATTCGCCGCATTGCCTATTTTCTGGACTGTTCCTTCGGGTTATCTGTCGGGAACAGCGGCTGCGGCGGGCATTGCGTTGATCAGCAGCATCGGCATGACGAGCGGCATCGTGAGCCCCTGGGTGATCGGTCTGATCAAGACGCATACGGGCAGTATGGATAACGCGCTGTATCTGTTGACCGCATTGTTGTTCGTGAGCGGTATCGCGCTGCTGCGCGGCGTGCCGAAAGAGGCGCAGCGGATTTGATCAGGGGCATTGCCGGTTCGGACGTGATCCAGGTTAGAGTCGCGTTTATTCTTTAGCGCGCGTTTCACAACCGAACTTCTGCGATGTATTCCATCGAGCCTATTTCGCTATCTCATGAAGGCCCGTCCGACATTTCGTTGTGGCGGGTCGATCTGGCTTTTCATGTGTCGCTGGACGAAGACGCTTTCTCATCGCTCAGCGACGACGAACGCGTTCGCGCGCGCAAATATCTTCGTCATGAAGATACGTTGCGTTTTGCTACCGTCCGCGTCGCGTTGCGTGAGCAACTTGCGCGACGTCTCGGCATCGCGCCACACGCCGTTCGTTTTACACACGACGCAGACCGCCGTCCCCGATTGGCAGATTCGAACCATGTCGATTTCAACGTATCGCATGCGGGTTCGTATGGGTTGATCGCGATGTCGCCGGTGCGTCGCGTGGGCGTGGATATCGAACACCGGCGTGCTCAATTCGATTGGCGTTCGGTCGCGCCGCTGACGCTCGATCCTGCCGAAAAAGCGTGGATCGAAGGACTCGAGATCGCGCAGCAGAACGTGGCGTTTTATGACGCCTGGGTCGCGAAAGAAGCGCTGGTCAAAACAACGGGCGTAGGCATTATCGAAGGATTGCAGCATTTGACCGTGCTGCCGCGCGACGCATCACGCGTGATTTTGCGCAACCGGATTCCACACGACATGCGCGTTATCTCCGCACACTGGCTTGCCGCGCCAAATGCGTATGCGGCGTGTCTCGCGTGGTCGGAGACGCCGTTCTCAAGCTAGAAGCTGCGCAGTTTGTTCATCTGCAAGGCCGATCAAACACGGTTCCCTTCGGCCAGCCGAATGTGTGCACCGCCATCACCTGCTCGGCAATCGCGACCGCAGCGCGAATCTTTCCGCCCATCGGCAGATCGAGCAGGTGCCAATCGCCATGCTCACCGAGTTCGAGCAGGCTGTTCGATACATCGTCCGACAGCAGCGCGCCGTCGATATCCACCGGCGCGTAGCGCAACGCATTGCAAAGGCTGCTGTAACGCGCGCGTCGCCGCGATGTTTCGGATGACTCGTCAGGTTCGCTGCCGGGCGACGGCGTGACGACGCTCAACCCGAGCGTGGCCGATGCCACTCCGATCACGATCCAGATGCCGCCATACGCAATATCGATGGTGATGCCGCGACCGTCGCGAGGATGACGCGCACGCAATTTCTCGTTGCCGTCGTCCTGCAATTCGACGCGCTGCGGCTCGCAGTCGAACAGATTGCCGACGATCCATCGCACCACCACGCGTGCGCTGACGAAGCGCTTGCGCAGCGCGGCGTTCGGATGAAGCCGCGCGCGTTCGCGCTCGGTTTTCGATAACCATGTGTCGCCTTCCTGAACCGGCACCGGCAGCCATTCGCAACGGAATCGCCAAAGGTGCAACTCGTTTGCGCGCGGCGCGGCGACGCCGCCCGGATAGCGCCGCGTCAGCGGATGCGAGTGGAAAGCGGGGACCGGCGTCGATGCGATCGCGTGTGCGGTCCTGGCCAGTGGTAGCGGTGCGGGGGGCGAGTCGGCGCTATCGGCGATAACTGCGTCGGATGGAGGCGCCAGCGGCGCCAGATCCACTTCCATGGGCATGGGCTGACGTCCTCAATGCATGTACGTGACGCGGCGCGCCTGCACATCGAGTTCCACGCCCGCGTCGAGCAGATCGATCGCGAACCAGCGGATCAGCTTCAGCACACCGCTCACGGCGGGCGCGGGCAGCCATTCGCTCAACATGCGCAACGCGGCGCCGCTATGCGTTTTTTGCAGTAGCGCGATGGTTTGCAGGATCACGGCCTCGTCCTTGCCGAGATCGCTGGCGCAACGGCAGCGCATGTCGAGCGGACGATACGACACGTGTCTCAGCGAGCGCATCAGCAGATCGAAATGTTCGATGCCGTCCTGTCGCAAGCCGACGCCGCTCAGAATGTCGCGCCAGTGGACGCCGCCGCGCGCGGTCTCGCACGCCGGACGCAACCAGGTGCGCACGGCGGTGAGGACCGTGCGATCGGGTGCATCGGCTGGGTCGACCGGATGATCGTCGATCAGTTCGGGACGGCTGCTGAATTGAGAGCGGAAGTTCATCGATGCTCCTGTCTGGACACGGTCCATGAGTCGCGCCGGCCGGGTTGAACGGAAGCCGCGTCGCAGGCCAGCGCTAGAACGCGTGCGACGGACAGGCGGTGACGCCGGGCTTGCGTCGGGTGCCGGCATCGGTCGAAACCAACGCTGGCGAGTGCCCACTTCGCTTGACACTTAGGCCAGCTGCGGAGGCAGCCATTCGCGCACGTGTGCGCTGCGGGCCGGACGCTGCGGCGGTTGTCCCGGGTTTTTCGGCGTGCCGACGAACAGGAAACCGAGCAGACGTTCGTTCGGCGCGAACCCCAAGGCATCGTGCAGACGCGTTTCGTAGCTGTCCGGTCCGGTGGCCCAGAAGCCGCCATAACCGAGTGCGTGGATCGCATTCAGCATGTTCATCGCCGCCGCGCCGGCCGCGAGCAACTGCTCGACTTCGGGCACTTTCGGATGAGCCGAAAGCGCCGCGCCGAGCGCGATCACCAGGGGCGCGGCAAAAGCCTTCTGCCGACGATGCGCGTGCGCCGAACGCGGCTCGCCCGGCGCGCGTGCGCAGGCGAGGTCGACCAGCAGATCGCCGAGCGCGCCGCGAGCCTCGCCGCGAATCGTGACGAAGCGCCAAGGCCGCAGATTGCCGTGATCGGGCGCGCGCAACGCGGCGTCGACGATCAGGTCCAGCTCGGCATCGGCCGGACCGGGTTCCGTGAGCGGCCAATGCGACTGGCGCGACAGCAGCACGTCGAGTACCGCCGACGCTTCAGGCGTCGCGGCGCCGACGGCGGGGGCCGTGGCGGGCGGTGACGTGTCGGTATCGGCGCGGCTGAGGTCGAGCGTGGTCATGGTTGCTTGTTCGGAAGATGTCGTGGGATGAATCATCGCTCAATTTTTAGGTAAATGCAAATCATTCGCATTTGCAAGGCACCTGTTCGGTGCGTGATGGTTGTCGGGAGGTTGTCCAGCGGCGGGTGCGGAGGTGTCTCTCGCGGCGCGAGTCAAACCTATTTGCGCATCGGATCGAGCAGAAACCCGAATTCTCACGGTCGTTGCAGCGGCACCCTCACTAGCGCAACTAACGGTCAAGCCAGCCCGCCACCCCCGGCTATGATGGCGAAGCGGCACATAAAAAACTTTTCGCCGTCACGGCCCGCAGCATTTTTGCCCACATACACCCGCCCCATGTCACGCACTTCATTCGACGTCGCCTCACCCCAGACTTCCGCCGACGACAGCCAACGCGCCCCCACCTTGATGCTGGCCGCGGCGCTATCGCTGGGCAGCGCAATCGCGCTCGGGCTCGCCCGCTTCGCCTACGCGCTGCTGTTGCCGTCGATGAAACTCGACCTCGGCTGGAGCTTCGCCCAGGCGGGCGCGATGAATACCGCCAATGCGCTCGGCTATCTGCTCGGCGCGCTGGCCTTCCCTCGGCTCGCGCGCCGCTGGTCGGCGGGCATGCTGTTCGGCGCCGGTTGCGTATCGACGGCGATCTTGATGGCGGGCAGCGGCCTGCTCGCCGACACACATTCGCTGCTCGTGCTGCGCGTCGTCACCGGCGCGACCAGCGCGGCGATCTTCATCAGCGGCGGCGTGCTGGCCGCGCGCCTGGCGTCGGCGAGACCGCGCGATGCGGGGCTTGTCCTCGGCCTCTATTACGGCGGCACGGGATGGGGGATCGTGGCGTCGTCGGTACTGGTGCCGTTGACTATCTTCAATGTCGCGCACGGCTGGCAATTCGCGTGGTTCGCGCTGGCGGTGGCGTGCGTGGTGTTCGCGGCGGTCGCGATCGGCGCGGCGCGCAGGATCGAGAGTACGCATGCGAGCGCGGGATCGGTATCGGGATCAGCGTCGGCGGCTCCGGTTTCCGGTGCAATCGACTCACCTCGCTGGTCGCGTTTCGGCATCATGCTGACGGGCTACGGCCTGTTCGGCGTCGGCTATATCGGCTACATGACGTTCATCGTCGCGCTGCTGCGCAACGCGGGCATGAGCGCAACGGTCGTGACGGGCTTCTATCTGCTGCTCGGACTGGCGACGGTGGTGTCAGCGCGCGTGTGGTCCGGCTTGCTCGACCGGATGCGCGGCGGTCGCGCGCTCGCGGTGCTCAACGCGTTGCTCGCGATTGCGACGCTGCTGCCCGCGCTGTTCACACAGCCGTGGGTGGCGTTCGTGTCCGGCGTGCTGTTCGGCGCGACGTTTCTGTCGGCGGTGGCGTCGACCACGGCTTTCGTGCGCCACAATTTTTCGGCGAGCCATTGGGCGAGGGGAATCAGCGCGTTCACGATCGTGTTCGCGTTCGGACAGATCGTCGGACCGATGGTGATCGGCTGGGTGTCGGACGGCGCGGGGCTTGCGCGCGGGCTGGTGTATTCGGCGTTGCTGCTGGCGGCGGGGGCGCTGTTGGCCTTTTTTCAGAAGCCGTTACGCGACGAGTGAGGTCGTGTGCGCGAGATGGCCGGATGCCTCACCGCCATCGTTCGACGTTGAGCGCGTGGTTAGTCTGAGGCTGTCACGGCGAACTCATTTTCAGGAAGGACCGCCGCCGAATGCGTATCGCAGCACAACCGGCTTCGCTGCTCAGCATTGCGCCTGGGTGAGCCGCACTTCCTTCCGTAGATCGGGAGCCGACCGGGCAGCATACCGCGACGTCGCTGCCAACCCGCCACGCAGACCATATCTGCCGCTCGCGTAGCCGACGTCATTCACTACCACGAATTGCGCTAAAAACGTCGGCGCAAAGGTTCACACCGCAACCGACGGAATGCTCTTCATGCATCGAAGCGCAAACATCGAACGGCTATGTCGGATACCCGCGATCCGATAAAGCTTTTCGCGCAAAAAACGCTCGTATCCGGCGGTGCCCTGCACCGCGACCTTGATCAGGTAATCGTATTCGCCGGAAATCAGATAGGCGTCGAGCACCTCGGGCAGCAGCGCCAACTCTTCGCCGAAGCGATGCAAGGTTTCCTCTTCATGACGGTCGAGCGTGACTTCGATCAGGACCGTGTCCGAGAGGCCGAGCTTTTCCTGATCGATGAGCGCGACGTATCCGCGAATCAGGCCCGACTCTTCGAGCTGCCGCGTCCTGTTCCAGCAAGCAGTGGTGGACATTCCAACGAGGTCGGCGAGTTCGGCATTCGTCAGCCGGGCGTTCTTCTGCAACTCGCGCATGATCTTGCGATCCTGATTGTCGATCGGACGATTTCGGGTGGTCATAGCGGTGTCGGAAGATTGTTTTGATGAATGCCAGTTTAACGGAACAAACTACCGATTTGGTATCGAGAATGCAGGACATTCAGAAGCCTATCCAGCCACAATCCGGGTATATTTTCACCATGCATTCATGCCCGGCATCACCATCCGGGCCGCGGGTTTCCTCGCCTACGGTCCATTTCAGCCACAAGCTGCCCGATGGTGTGTCGCTGCCCTAACAGGAGGGTGGCACGCGGGCGAATTCCGGCGTCACGATCGCCGGGAGACGCGCTCGCCGGGCATGGGCGCATGTTCCCAACCGAATGCTTGCCGGCGAATATCCTTGCGCACGAGTCCTCGATTTGCGCGCTTACGGATGTCGCGCGTCGGCAATGCCGTAACCGATGCCCGCCGATGTCGATCCAGTTGTACGTCTCGTTTCTTCTCGCTTCACTCGTTCTCGTTTATTCCCCTGGCCCCGTCAACGTGCTGACGATGAGCCAGGCGCTCAGCGCCGGCTGGCGTGCCGCATTGCCCGGTGTGTGGGGCGGCACCTGTGCCGTGCTCGTGCAACTGATCTTCACCGCGTTATGCCTGAACTCGCTGCTGCTGATCGACGAGCGCGCATTGATTGCGCTTCGCTGGGGCGGCGCGGTGTATCTGGTTTATCTCGGCTTCAAACAATGGCGCAGCGGTGCTCTTACCGTTCCCGTCGATGGCACGCGGCAACGCGGCATGTTCTGGCGCGGCTTCGCGACCTCCGGGCTCAATCCGAAAACCTTGCTGTTCTTTCCGTCGTTCTTTCCGCAGTTCATCAGCACGCCGTCGGGCGATGGGCGCTGGTCGGCGAATCAGCAATACCTGTTGCTGGCCGCTACGTTTGCAGTGGTGTTCGCATTGGGCGTGGCGTCGACGGCGATTTTTTCTCATCGGCTGCGTACGGTCTTGCAACGGCCGACGCGCATGCGCGCGGTGAACCGTCTAATGGGCACGTTGCTGGTCGGAATGGGCGCGGTGATGGCGGCGGTCCGCTGAGTTAGTCAGCCGGCGTTTCGCGTTGACCGCCGTTTCGGCAGACATCTCCCGCGCCTGAAAAATCGTTTTCGGTTCCGCCAGTCAGCTTGTTTTGGAGCGCGGCTTTATTGCACTTTGCACGGCGATACTCCGGTACACATCGCGGCAAAATTGCATACTGCCGTCGGGTAGATGAGTTGAGTTTGCACCGTTCGCGTGAGTCGCTGTTTGTGCCGTTTCTGCAACCGGCTCCGCAGGGACTGGATTGATGAGCGCGGCATCGACAGCGAAAGGGTCGGTCGGCGGCGCGCGCATGATGCCGACATTCTTGATCGTCACCGTTAGAGTGGGATCGTGTACTCGCGGAGCGTGACTAGCTTCGACGTTGAAGTTGATGTTGAGCGTCCATAAACCTTCGTGAATATGCTGGTCGATGATGATGGCCTTCACCACTTCCTGATGCGAAAGCGCGTACTCGTTATGTGCCATCGGTCCCTCCTTCCGCGTGACGCCGTGTCGGCGCACGTGTGCAGATATGGCATTTTCCCGGACAAGTGAAGCTAGTTTTACCTTCTATTTTCCGCAGTGCAAGAAGAAAAGATGTCTGCACCGATGCGCGCGCGCCACGCTTCGCAGTTCGCGATCCGATTCAGAATGCGAAAGGCGACGCGCGAATGCGGGCGTCGCCTTTCATGCAACCAGCGAGGGTCGCGAGAGAGTAAGAGAGCAGTAAGTGACGGGTCAATAAGCCCGTCGTCAATCGATCGTCTGGTTTGATTAACGACGCAGGTGCTGCGGGCTTAATGGAAAATCAGATACAGAATGACCAGCACGATCAACGGAACGCCGAGAAGCCAACCGAGAAGATAAGGCATGATGTGAACTCCTTTCGTGTCGTAGTTTGAGTACGAAGGGAATAGAGCATTAGGCGTGCCTGATTAGACTGGTGATTCGCGCCGCGTGTGTGGCGTGTATGGGCATTGCACAACACGTCTCTACGTACTGTGCCCGATCGCCGATGTATCGGTGATCGGCAGCCTTGCGCATTGCAGTATTCGCTAATGTGTCATTGCTTTCGCGCTTCAACGCGGCGAGTAAATCGGGAAGTCACGCTTATCCGTTATCTGCAAAACCGGGATACAAGGTCATGCCGCCATCGACGAACAGGGTGGTGCCAACCACGTAGTCGCTTTCATCTGAAGCCAGCCACACAGCGGCCTCGCCGATGTCTTCTACCTCACCCACGCGACCATACGGAATCAGTTGCAATAGTTTTTTCAACGCGGCTTCTGTATTCCACGCATCCTTGTTGATCGGCGTGCGGATTGCTCCCGGCGCAATTGAATTCACTCGAATGCCCTCCGGCGCGACTTCCTGTGCGAGCGATTTCATGAACATCTGAATTCCGCCTTTGGATGCCGCGTAATTCACATGCCCGGCCCATGGAATGACCTCGTGAACCGAACTCATACAAATGATCTTGCCGAGCGCTCTGGAATTGTTTCTCTGGCCGCGTCGGCGGAATTCTTTAACGGCAGCCTGGGTCGTCAGAAACTGTCCGGTCAGATTGGTCGCTAACACCGTTTGCCAATCTTCCAATGTCATGTCGCCAAACGCGCTGTCTTTTTGCAGACCGGAGTTCGCGACCACGATATCGACAGTGTCGAAGCGTGCGCGGCACGCGTCGAACATCTTCTCGACTTGCGACGGATCGGATACGTCAGCACGAACCGCGAACGCCGAGCCGCCGTCTTTTTCGATTTCGTCGGCAAGCTGTTCTGCTGATTCGGGATGCGAATGATAATTCAATGCCACCGCCGCGCCTGCTTTCGCTAGCGCCTTGGCGACGCCAAAGCCGATACCGGAACTGGCGCCTGTAACCAGCGCAACCTGATTGGCGAGTAAATTTTCCATCGCGTTCTCCGTTTTTCGTTGCCGGGCGTTTCCCGGACGTGACACCGTATGACGATATTCCGCCAATCGACATAACGAAGCCGCCGGATATCGGTGCAGCGAACTGCATCGATATCCGGCGGCCTGCTTGGCGAGCGTCGGAGTAGCTAACGCGCGCGTACGAAAGCGCTTCAACCTGCGCCGGTTATATCACTCCGACAACCAGCAACACGATGACGACAATCAGCACGACGCCGATCCCGCCCGTCGGGCCATAGCCCCATGCCCGGCTGTGCGGCCACGAAGGCAACGCACCGATGAGGAGAAGAATCAGCACGATCAGAAGAATAGTTCCCAACATATAAATGACCTCCGCCTGGTTGATTGGACCTGCCTTCACGACAGCCACGCAATGCCTACGTCGAACGCCGACTTGCTAAAGGCAGTATCGATATTTCTATTGAGCAAGCCCCGTGCCCAGGCGGAAAAACATGTCGGAATCTTATTCGCCGATACTTATCCGGTCGCACCAACCCGCCGCACAACAGCAAGACGGGAAGCCACAAAGTCAGCAATGAACGCAAGTACCAGCGCCACCGCACCGAGAGCAAAAATCAGCGCGTAATTGTTATTCGTGTGCGAAAAGAGAAACGAATACCCGTATCCGCCCAGCGCCTGGAAGAGAGCAAAGGCTGTCGTTGCGCGACTCCATGCGGCACGTTGCTCGGTGTGATCGTGCGGCACGAGTTCGTGAATGCGACCGAGCACGAGCGGCACGATTCCAGGCGTGAAGATACCCAGAATGACAGTCGATACAACCAGCGCTACTGTGCTGTGCGAAAACGCGAGCATCGCTACTGCCGTCGACTGTAAAAACAGCGCGATGCGATAGGCGTTGCCGAACCCGATTCGATCGGCCACGTTTCCACAGATCAGCGGTCCTGCAATCGCGGCGACGCCATACAGTACCCAGTAATTGGCGCCCGTTGCTGCACCATGTCCGAGACCGCGAGCAATAAAGTCGACCAGCAGCACCATCGCGGGAACGAGGCCGAGCGCGTTCGCTGCGTACTGTGCGTACAGCACGCGTAACGTCAGACCATGCGGTTGTGCAACGCGATGCGTAGTGGAAGAGGCGGCAGGAGCGGGTGGATTCGTCGACGGCCAGCCGAACCAGCTAGCAGCAGTCAACACCAGCGCAAGCACGCCGAGTCCAATCCACGTGACTTGCAAGCCGTGATGCAACAACCTTGGAATCAACGTGCCGGATGCGGCAATCCCCAAACCCAGTCCAAGAAAAATCATGCCGCTGACAAAGCCGCGACGTGCCGCGGGAATGTGCGGAAGAATCGAGGTCGCCACGAGCACCATGATTGCGCCGCCGGAAATGCCGGACAGCAGACGCCATGTGAAGAACCAGCTAATCGAAAGCGGAAATGCGCACGCGAAGAAGGCCGCCGTGACGACTGCCATCAACACACGCAGCGCGCTGCGGTTCGACAATGCGGATGCGAGCGGGCGGCCGATCATCGCCCCTACCAGGTAGCCCGCAAAATTCGCGGCGCCGAGCGTTACCGCTTGCGACGACGTGAACCAGTGCGCCTGGATCAACGACGGAATCAGCGGCGTGTAGGCGAAGCGTGCAAGACCGATGGCGACGAGACTGCCGCACAGTCCCGCGAAAGTCGCGAAGATTGCGCGAGCGTCGAGTGAAGTGGGACGGGCAGTATCTAATGACGTAGCAGGTGTAGCAGACATGACGAGTCCTTTACCGGTGCGCCCGCCGATGGCGGCGCTGCCGGATGTCGATGGAAAGCGGGGTGGAGCGCCTCGTCGGGCGCGCGGCTCAGACGTCCTGGTCGTGTGCCGGTAGGGCAGGTAAGCCGAGCAAAGCCAGCGCAGGCGACACAGCGCCGGCAAGCAGCGCGTATTGCGGCGTGACTCGCGCGAGAACGCGAATGCCGATCAACGTGGCGAGCAGATGCGAGGCGGCGTCTTCCGCTGGAACGACGGCGGCAATCTCGCCGCGATCCATTGCGTCAACCAGATTCCGCTGGAAAAACGCACGAATTTCAGCGAGTTCCACGGCGACGGTTTCGCGAAACGACTCGTCTTCCGACGACGTTTCAAGTGCCGAATTGACCAGCATGCAACCACGCTTGTCGGGGTCTTCGATTGCGCGCTCGATGATCTCGTGGAAGAACAGTGTGATGCATTGCGCCGGCGTCACAGTGCGTTCCAGCCGGCCAATCCGCTCGCGCAGTGTGTGTTCGAGATAGTGTTCGAGCGCGCGCAGGTACAGCCCGCGTTTGTCGCCGAATGCGTTGTAGAGACTGGGCTGCGTGAGACCGGTCGACCTCACCAGGTCGCGCGTGGAAGTGGCCTCGTAGCCCTTGTTCCAGAATGCGGCGCTGGCTGCTTCGAGCACTTCGTTTTCGTCGAATCCGCGGGGTCGTGCCATGTGGAAATCCCTCTTGCGTCGCTTGAAACTGATTCTGTATCAGTCGATATAGAAACGGATTATATATCGACTGATACAAAAAGCAAGGGAGATCTCGGTGCTGACTGGCGGCCGATTCGTCGCATTCATCAGGCTAATAAACCGGCACCCAGGTTCCACTGGAGCGAGAGACAGGTGCCGGTTTTCTATTTTCGGCGCGCTCGTGCGTCCTATAAATAGGTCCCGCCGATACGGCCTTCGAAGATGGCGGTGTTGATTTCCCAGTCGTCGACATGACCGACTGCGCCGCCGGCGCCGCCGACGGAGACGACCACCGAGCGGCCGCCGCGCAGCATCTTCATCTGGTCGGCCGAGAGCGTTGCTTCGTCGTGTGCGTGGTCCGTGGAACGCGGCAGGTCTTTGATAATGACAGTGGATTTCATGGCGGTACTCCTGACAGTGGATTGGCGAGCACGGGGCGGTGCTCGCTTCTATTTCTGCAAGAGCTATGCCAATTTTCGCGAGCTTCGAGCCGCGAGGCAAAGTCTCTCTGCGATACCAGACCAGGCGGGCGATTGCGTTGCGTGTCGCTCATCAGGCTCGCAGGGAGCATGCGGAATCGCACGAAAGTGTCGGGACGTATCCCACGAATCGCGTTCGGGAAGTTGGCATGCGGCGTACGCATGCATCGAGAAAAGCAAAACGGCACGCGCAGTCGGCGCGTGCCGTTTTAATTGCGATGCCTGTACGAAGGTGAAATCAGCCGCCTTGCCGGATACGCCGCATCGCTGCAATCGCAATTTGCCGATGCGCGCCAGGGAAGCCCGGCGGATAGTTGACAACGCGTGTCGATGCGGGCACCAGAGGCGCGGCCAGGCTCGAACGCGCGCCGACTCGCGCACCGCCGACAATCGCGGCCATCGCCTCGCGATCGAGTTCGACACTGTCAGCAAGGTCTTTAATGATGAGCTTTGCCATAGCGGCTCCACAAAAGAAATCGAGCGGCTGGCCGGTGCGATGGGCCGGTCGCCGCTCGAGGGTTTTGTTCTGTGTGCAGTGGTCTCGTCGCACTATCAGTATAGGAAAAATGTGTGCAGCTTGTGGCTCGGCGATGAGGTTGCAGCAGTCGGGAAATCCCCGTATCCCGTCTACTGCGCGTCGTCACACCGTAGCGTAATTGCCGCCCCACAACGAGGGGCTGACATTCAGATGCAGCGGCACGAAACCGGCGCCGATCACGCCGACGTTGTTGAGTGCCGCAACGTTGGTGTACTGCATCTGAGTGAGGTTCTGGTTGATAGACACGTTGACGTTGGCAATGCCGCTGAGACCGGACGCCGAGGGCAGGCCGGGCACGCTGCTACCCGTGCCGCCGGACACCGCCGACATTGCGTGGCGGTCGAGCTCGCGGGTGCGGGACAGATCGCGAATCATGAGGGATGACATGGTGAATCTCCAAAGGTGCGCGGAAGACGGGCGTGACCGGCGCGAGGCGAAGCGGGCCGCAACTGCGGGTGCTTCGCCTCGTCGCGCTTTACACGTGGATGTTGTTGCCCGAGCTGATGCAGGGCGCGAGCGTCGAGTTGAGACCGGCGGCGAATGCGACGTTGTTGCCGGTGGCGTTCTGCATGTTCAACTCGGTGCTGATGAGTTGCGTGCCGTTGACGTTTTTGCTGTTGTTCGGCGCGTAGATCGGGCTGAAGTTGTAATAGGACGACGAGGGGCCGAAGCCATTGCCGCCGCGCACGGCGCTCATTGCACGGCTGTCGAGTTCTTCGGTGATGGACAGATCTTTGATCATCAGTGCGTTCATGGTGAATCTCCTGGAAGAAAAAATTTGAGTCTTTCGATTGGGTTCGAGCAACTTGTCTGCTCGAGTGTCACTAATGCATGGGCTGTGCCAGTTTTATTCAAGGATCCTGATAAATTTTCGGAAGGCTTGATATTCAAGGCTTTCGGGCCGTTTGCGGATCAACGGAGAAGTCACGCAGCGTATCCGCGCGCGAGCGAACCGATGGTCTGCGTCCGACACTTGATCGGATGCTGTTGGATACCGAACGACACCTGCCTGCAACGCGTATCGCGGGCCAATCCTGGTTTGCGAAAGCACGGACCGGGAGCTAGTATCGAAGCGGCACATGTAACTGGTTACGGAAGCTTTTCTATCGGCCTGCGTGGCTTCGGTCGCATGCGATCCGGCCCAACGGCAGCGGCGGCGCTTCACACAAATGGCTAGCCTTGCGCGTGTGATTCACGACTTTCAGAACGGCGAGCTGTCCCGTGACGAGTTCGTGGCTCAACTCGACAGCACGTTGACAACAGAAGGACTCGCGCCCACGCAGTTGCTGGAGATGCTCGGCACCGCGCATCGAAAAACACCTTTACCCGACGATCTCTACGTTGAAGTCCGCCGACGCATCGAACAGTTACGCGTGTCCAACGTCGCGGCCGGTGGCGAGGAAACCGGCATTCAGACCACGGTGGAAATTCCGTCCGTGCGCTCCGCCAGTGCGGGCAGCCTGGGCAGTGCGGCAGGATCAGCCGACATCGTCGGGCACGATCAGATCAAAGGCACCGGCGACACCCTGAATAACCGCTTCGTGCTCGAAGAGTGCCTCGGCGTGGGCGGCATGGGTACGGTGTATAAGGCGCTCGATCTGCGCAAACTCGAAGCGTCGGATCGCAAGCCGTATCTCGCGATCAAGGTTCTCAACGTTCAGTTCCGCGGCAATCCGAATTCGCTGGTCGCGTTGCAGCGCGAGGCGCGCAAGGCGCAGGTGCTCGCGCATCGCAACATCATCACGGTCTACGATTTCGACCGCGACGGCCCGATTGTTTATCTGACGATGGAGTATCTGAGCGGCAAACCGCTCAGCCAGTTACTGCGTACGCCCGGTTATCAGGGCATGCCCGTGCGCGCGGCGCTGCCGATCGTGCGCGGCATGTGTGCCGCGCTCGCGTATGCGCATGAGCGCGGTTTCGTCCATTGCGATTTCAAACCCGCCAACGTGTTTCTGACGACGGGCGCCGAAGTGAAGGTGATCGATTTCGGCATTGCGCGCGTGTTTCAGCGTCCGGAAGAAGAGAGCGACGCCACTGTTTTCGATCCCGGCAGTCTCGGCGCGTTAACGCCCGCGTATGCGAGCCCGGAGATGATCGAGCATCGCGAGCCCGATCCGCGTGACGATATCTATGCGCTTGGTTGCATCACGTATGAACTGTTGACCGGGCATCATCCGTTCGACCGGTTGTCGGCGACTCAGGCACGCAACGCGGATTTCAAACCGCAGCGGCCTGCGAATCTCGATGCCAGGCAGTGGCGCGCGTTACGCGCGGCGCTGTCTTTCGATCGCGCCACGCGGATGCCGAGCGTGACGCGTTTTATCGCCGAATTCGACAACGAGGCGCGCGCTGAGAAGTCGGGCACGCTGGCGAAAGTGGGGCTTGCGAGCTTTGCCGTGGTCTGCGCGGCGGCGGTAGGGGTATTTGCGTTGCGCTCTGGACCAGGGCGGCAGGGAGGCTCTCAGGCCGACGCTGGCACGTCGCAGGCGGCGGCAGAGGCGAGTTCACCCCCGGCCGCAAAAATGGCGGCAACTGCTCTTGCGGTGTCTGACACGACGACGGCGAAAACACCGGACGCTTCAGCGCCTGCTTCTGCGGCTTCAACGGCGATTCAAGCGCCACCTGTACCACCGCCATCGCCCGCGCCCAGACCCGCGCTGACTCTCGCGGCCGTCATGCCCGTCCTCGCGCAGGTGCCGTGTTCCGCACTATCCGCGGCCGTGCAGGATCATTCGCTGACGGTGCGCGGCTACGTCTCGCAGCGTTACGGCGTGGCGCATCTGAAGGAAACGCTGACGGCTTTGCCCGGTGTCGATGCACTCACGCTCGGAGTCGAACCGCTCGCCGACGACAAATGCGACACCGTTAAAGCACTGGCGCCCTATTGGGTCCGCAACTGGCAGGCGGGCCGTGTGGCCGAGTTGCATGTGCGGCCGCCAGGCGGTCAGTCGAATGGTCAGTTGAGCGACGGCGATCCGCTAGTGGTCGATGTGAGCACGCCGGGTTACGACTCGTATGTGAATCTCGACTACTACCAGCTGGACGGCAGCGTCGTGCATATGGTGCCGAGTCCGCGCGCGAAAGATAATCAGGCGCCGTCGCATTATTCGGCCACGATCGGCAGCGCGGGCGACTGGATCATTTCAAAACCATTCGGTTCGGAGATGGTGGTGCTGCTGATCACGCCCGTGCCGCTATTCGACAAACCGCGCGTGGAAAGCGAATCACGTGCCGATTATCTACGCGCACTTAATACGCGGCTCGCGCAAATCGGCGGCAAGTATGGGCAGGATCATCTCGTTGCCGACTTTGCGCCGATCACGACGAAACCGCGTGCGCCTTGAGTACCCCGCAATAACATGCATAACGTCGTCACCTACGTTATGCACTCACTTAAGGTCTTTGACGACTCGTAACCCATCCTGCGATTGACGCACGCCTGCGCTGTATTTGAAGCGGGTTGCACTGAGCATGTAGCTGCCGTTCTCGCGCCATGAGCCGCCACGAATGACGCGCATATCGCAGCCGGGGCTGTCCCATGAGTGTCCGTCCACAGGCGCGCCCTGGTAACTGTTGTGCCAGCAGTCGGCGGTCCATTCCCAGACGCTGCCGTTCATGTCGTACAGGCCGAGCGGATTCGGCGCGAACGAGCCGACGGATTCGGGCCCTTCCTTGTGCCACGGATCTCCGCAGTCCTTGCAGTTCGCGTTGCCTTTGCGCATCTGATCGCCCCACCAGTAGGCAGTGGTCGTGCCGCCACGGTCCGCATATTCCCATTCGGCTTCGGTGGGCAAGCGATACGGTTTGCCGGTTATCTTGCTGAGCCATTTCACGTACTGCTGCGCGTCGTCCCAACTGATATCGCGCGCTGGTGCGGTCTTGTTGGTGTTGCTTTCGGGCGTCAAATTCTGACACGCGTTGGCCGCGACGCACGCGTTCCATTGTTCGACCGTCACCGCGTATTTGCCGATCGCAAACGGCGCGGCAATAGTCACGTGATGAACAGGTTTCTCGGATGGGTCGTCGGTGTTGCTGCCCATCGGGAACGAGCCTGCGGGCACGGCGATCATGATCGGGCAGGTGGCGCAGTCCCGCTGTTCTCCGGCCACTGGCGGGTGCGTGGCGGGCTTCGGCGCGGCCAATGAAGTGGCGGGAGCACTGGCGGGTGGCGCGGCTGTCACATGCGGGTGTTCTTGCGCTGCGGCGCTTGCCGGCGTAGCGGGTCGCGTAACCTGGGGTGGTGCTACTGGTGGGGATACCGCAACAGCCGGTGGATTCGACGCCGCCGCACGAAGACGGTCGATTCGAGCGTGTGCCAGCGTGACAAACCTGCCGTTAGGATAGGCCTTCAGATACGCCTCGTAATCAGCCGGATAATTACTGTCCTTGATTGAATTCCAGAACGTGATTTCGTACTGCTCGCTGCTGTCTTTCGGAAGAATGCCCCGGCTATGCGGGATGACGACGATGTCGGTATTTGCATAGGCATAGGCGGGCGGCGCAATCGCGTCGCCCTGCACGCTGGCGGGGGGCGTCAAGGGCATGGCCAGAGATGTAGCGATCCACGGCCTTTGCTCTCCCTTCGTGATCTCGACAACTTCCGCAGTGACGCGCCGAAACAGCGTGGTGAGATTTTGCCGCGATGGCGCGTCGTTTAGCGCATTCAGCAAAGCGCTCGTGTAAATGCCGTGGTACCTGCCGTCTGCGGCGAAGCTGCCGTTTGCCGTTGCATACGCGACCACAGTATTGGCGGGAAGCGCCGATGTGCCGCTTGCCGCGCCGCTTGTCGTGCCGGAAGAAAACGGATTGTTCAGGCACGTATCGAGAATCACGAGATTCAATTGACCGGCGCGCGGCTTCTGCATCGCATGCAATACGGCGTTTAGATCGATGCTGTCATTGATCAACGAAGCGGGTGCGTGCATATCAAGCCCTGCGGGAACAAGCAGAGTCTGTCGGCCAATTTGCATGCCGTGTCCCGCGAAATAGAAGAGGCCGACGCCACCTGCCCCCAGACGCTGGCGGAATTCGCCGAGCGCCTGCTGCATGCCGCGCGGACTGGCATTCGTACGCGTGATGACTTCGAATCCGAGTGCTCGCAATGTGTCGCTTATTGCTTCGGCATCGCGCGGCGCATTGTCTCGCAGAGAACGGGGGAGGCCACCGTACTCGCCGTTGCCGATCACAAGTGCAAGACGTGGGGCGTGTGGGGCGTGTGTGCCGGATGGAGTCGCGCTCCAGTTCGTATCCTCACGTTGCGTCGCGGCATTGGCATTGCCGCAATAGGTGTGGATTGCCCCAGCCATGCACAGCAGCATGAATATTCGCCACATCTTCACATCCTGTTTGTCCCGGACAGAACCTAGGCATTCGAGGACCGCCTTGCCCGCAGCGATTACTGAAGTACCCGGCGCGAGGCATCGATGCCGCTATCGATCATCCATCTGCAACCTGTTAATAACCATAGCACGCGCTTTGTGCATCACCACTGTCCGCGTATTCTCAATGAGATATACGGATAACGAGTGTGGCGTATCTTTTTGGCAAGTTACGTCCTAAGCTAATTCACAAAGTAGCGCAGCACGGCCGTTTTACCGAGGTGGTCGTCCAGTCATTCGCGCCCGCGATATTCAGCCGGAACGTTCGGTTTGCCCCGTGCAACCGAGGTGACCGTGACCACTCTTCAGGAGAGTGCGCTATGCGAATAAGCCTGATTCCCGTTGTGTCCAACAGACGTGATGAAATCAAAACACGCCTTGCTGCATTGCGCGTGATGCTTTGCGCGACGTTGGTGGTCGCCGGAACTGTGGCGCAAGCGGAGCAGACACCGTCGCCGCCCGGCGCGGAGGAATACATCATCTGGCCGTCGGACGGCGCGGTCATTCACGGCGGCAAACTCTGGGTGCGAATGGGGTTGCGCAATATGGGCATTTGCCCGAAGGGCGTCGCGTTTCCCAACACGGGTCATCATCATCTGCTGATCGATACCGATCTGCCCGCGCTCGACCAGGAAATTCCGTCGGATCGCAGTCATCTGCACTTCGGGGCAGGCGAAACGGACGCGCGCATCGAACTGCCGCCGGGCAAGCACACGCTGCAACTGATTCTCGGCGACCACAATCATGTACCGCACGTGCCGCCCGTGTATTCGAAGAAGATCACCATCACCGTGCTAAAGAACTAGCGCGATCCGTTCGCTCAAAGCGGGCCCTTCAGGACGGAGAGACCTCATGTACAGGATCATCGCAGTCGCGACGCTTGTGACGTCGGCGGCATTGGCGTTGCCCGGTTTTGTTTTCGCAGGAGCGACACCTGCGCCGGCTTCCGCTTTTGCCTATATCGGCTATCCGAACGACGGCCAGGTCGTGGCCGCCAACAAGCCGTTCAAAGTGTGGTTCGGCCTGCGCTATATGGGCGTTGCGCCGAAAGGCGTCAAATATCCGAATACCGGCCACCATCATCTATTGATCGATACCGACTTGCCGCCGATGGATCAGGAGATTCCATCGGACCGCAATCATCTGCATTTCGGCGCGGGTGAAACGGAAACCACGATTCAATTGCCGCCGGGAAAGCACACGTTGCAGTTGCTGATGGGCGACGACATGCACATGCCGCATAACCCGCCGGTGTACTCGAAGAAGATCACGGTTATTGCGCGATGAGCGGTGTCGCAAGCGGGCCAACTACATGGCTTCGTATGTTGGCTTCGATCCACCATTCACAGGTTGTTCTTTAATCGATATCGACGCGCGTTTTAAGAGGTGATACTCAGGAAGTCCTTTAAATGAAGGCATCCGGCAAGTTTTTGAAGAGTGGAAGCTCACCCTGGCACAGCCCATGCATTAGTGACACTCGAGCAGACAAGTTGCTCGAACCTAACCGCAAAACCTGCGCAACACCGTGCAGTTTCCCTTCTCAGGAGATTTACCATGAACACGCTGATGATCAAAGACCTGTCCATCACCGAACAACTCGACAGCCGCGCAATGAGCGCCGTACGCGGTGGAAATGGTTGGGGCCCGTCGTCGTCGTACTTCAATTTCACGCCGGTGTACGCGCCGAACAACAGCAAGACGGTGGACGCCACTCAACTGATCAGCTCGACGATGAACATCCAGAACGCCACCGGCAACAACGCAGCGTTCGTGGCGGGCGTCACGACCACGATCACTCCGCACATGAGCTCGAACAACAACATCTACGTGTCCTGAGCGGCATTGGCCGCGCGAAGGCCTGGCACTTCACCTTCGCGCGGCTGACCCGTCAAAAACGTCTGTTATTCAATCGTTCTTTCCACACACCCTCTGCTTCACTGCCCGATCCCCATGCTGATTTTTTGCTCCGCTTCGATACTGAAGCTGCGCGGGCGATGCTTTACTTAAAAGGGCATTTGATTTCGCAGTGAAAAGGGTGTTATCGGAGACACATCGTGTCAGCGTCGCTTGATTCATCGGTACGCCAGCGCTTCTTCTTCACGCGATCCCGGCAGCGTGCCATTCGCGTGACGAATACGCTACACAGCCTTTGCGCGGTATTGGTGTGTGCACTGCCGCTGTGCGCATGCATCGATGTCAGCATGCCCGACTACAAGCGGCCCGATACTCCGGCTAAAGCGTCGTGGTCGGACAAGAAAGGTGCGCCGGTATCCGCTGTCGAGACGATTCAGCCCGACTGGTGGAAAGGCTTCCAGGACCCGTATCTGGACACGCTGATTAGCAAGGCGATTGGCGGCAACTTCGATATCAAGGTATTGGCCGCGCGTCTCGATGTGGCCGGCACGCAGATCGGCGAAGCCAAAGCAGGCGCATTGCCGACAATGGATTTCGGCATGGGCGCCGATTTCGAAAAGACCACCGGACAAACTTTCGCCAAACAGTACAACGTGGCGACCCAGGTGAATTGGGACATCGATATCTGGGGCAAAGTCGAAAAAGGCGTGCAGGCGCAGAAGGCGGAATTTCATGCGAGCGAGGCGGACTGGCGCGCGGGTTATCTCGAACTGGTGTCGAACGTATCCAGCACGTACTTCCAGATTCTGCAATTCGACGACCAGATAGATCAGCAGCAGAAAACCCTCGTCACGAACCGGCAGATTCTCACGATCTACGAAGGGCAGCGCAGTAACGGCCTCGTGCCGCAAACCCAGGTGTTGCGCCAGCAGGCTGAAATCAACCGCCTGACGAAGGAATTGCTTGAATTGCGGCGGTCGCGAGCTATTGCCAATAACGCGTTGTGTACGCTGATCGGCGTTCCGGCCGGCGAATTCGATTTACCAAAAGGACATTTGCAGCAGCGCGTCCAGTTGCCTGCCGTGCCGGACGGACTGCCCGCGCAATTGCTGGCGAGGCGTCCCGATGTCGTCGCGGCCGAGTTCAGGGTACTCGAAGCGTACGACCTCGTCGGCCAGGCCAAACTCGCGCAATTGCCGACTATCAGCCTTACCGGACATGCCGGCACTGCAAGTTTCGCGCTGACCGATCTGCTGAAATCGTTCACTTACGGGTTTATGCCGAGCATCAATATTCCGTTGCTTGATCCCGGTGTGCGGGCTCACGTCAAGGTCACGCAGGCGCAATCGACGGTGGCCGAGCAGCAGTATCGCGTGGCCGTGATGGGTGCTTTCGAAGAAGTGGAGAATGCGCTGGTCAATCTGAATTCGCATAAGGCACAGCGCGTGGAATTGCAGCAGCAGGTAGAGCGTTTGCAAATAGTGGCCGATCAGATTCAGTCTCAATTGCGCCTCGGCGTGGTGTCGCAACTGGAAGTCTTCGAAACCGAGCGCACGTTATTGGAAGCGCAGCAGGCGTTGCTCTCCAATCATCAACTGATTCTGTCGGACACCGTTCTGCTTTACAAGGCGCTGGGCGGCGGCTGGCCGAGCGTCGACGTACAGGCGCAAGTAAAGGAACACTGAGCTAATCAACAATGGCGTAACGCGCGGATATTTAGGCCGCAGGTGACGCGCCGATTGCGTTCTTAACCGATGATCTGAAAATTGACACACGCCATGCGTGACTTAAACTCTTTAAGGAGCCAGCAAGCATGCAGCTCTTCAGAACAACGTCGTCTCGCCGTAGTCGTTCTTTCCGTTTCCGTTGCGTTCTCGACGCAGCGGGTAAACGCTTAGTGATCCAGATAAAAAATGGCCACAGGCGAAGCTCCGATTGCTGAAATGCGTGAGACCGTGGAAGCCGCATTCGACGTCGTATTGTCGCCGGTTGCATCCGCTGCATCTGCGCAACGTCCCGCGCTCGACGCGATCCGGATTGTCGACAACCTGTTCGCCATCGGACGCAGCGAAGCACCTTTCACCGACTACTCCAGCGAGCGCATCGCGCGATTATCGCGCCGTCATGCGCGGGTTTTCACGGAACACGGCGCGGTGTATGTCGCCGATCTCGGGAGTAAGAACGGCACGACGGTGAATGGCGTCGCCGTCCGGCAAACCCCGTCGCGCGTCAGAGCCGGCGACGAATTGTGCTTTGGCGGCGAGCTTTGTTATCGCGTGAGCATAGAACCGCGTGCTCGCATCGTTGCGGCAGCGAGTGCGCCGTCTGCACCGGGTCTTCTGTTGATACCGGAGCGCGACGACCTGGACTTGCAACCCATCGAGGTGCACGCTTTCCCATTCCTCGTCAGCAAGGCGGACGACGTTTTTTCGCGCTACAAGGAGCGTTATCCGCATCAGGTGAATTACATTTCACGCCGTCACGCTCATATCTATTTGAAGGGCGGCGATCTCCATGTCGAAGATCTCGGCAGCACGAATGGAACATTCGTCGGCGGAAAGCGCCTGGACGAATCGGCGATACCGCTTGTAGAGGGCGACCTCGTTGCATTTGGCGGCGACCACTTCGTCTACAGGGTGTCGCTGCAAACGCCCCCTGAAGTCGAGCCCACCGTGACCCAGCTATTCCTCAATCCTGCCGTCGATGACGCGGCCGATTCCGACAAGACCACATTCGTCGGTGCCGCGCATTCGTTCCTCGATATTTTTTGTGTCGATCCGGCGCTGCAACGCGAGGACGAAATCAACGAAGCATCGCAGCCGGTCACCGCACAGGCCGTGACCGCGAATAGCACGAACGGCACAAACGGGCTGCATAAAGCGAGCCATGGAAGTGGCGTGAACGGCTCGGGAAACGCGGCCAGCGCGAAAGGGAAATCGCGACGCTGGCGTTTGCTTGCGGGCGAACTCGGCAATGCTTTTGCGGACGGCGATCGCGTTGGAATGAAGCGGATTGCGGGCTGGGGCGGTGCGGGCATTGTCCTGCTAGGTGCAATATCCGTAGCGCTTTATCTGCATGGTTCGTCGGAGCGTGAATTGAAGAACCTGCTCGCGAGCGGCGATTACAGCAGCGCGGTCGTGGCCGCGAAAGGCTATCTGTCGAGTCATCCCACGGACACGAAAGTCAGTGCGCTGGCGAGCGAGGCGTTATTAAAGGCGAAGCTTCCTGGCTGGCTGAATGCGCTGGAAAAAGCCCAATTCGATCAGGCCGACGCGCTGCTCAAGGAGATGAAATCGTTGAGCGAAAACAATGTCGATGCAACTGCGCTGGTCGGAGAATTGCAGTGGGTTGGAGATCTGGAGCGTTTCGTGGCCGCGCGCGGCGGCGTCGATGCGCCGATTCATCTGTACGCGGACGAAGCCACGATCAACAATCTGCTGCAGCGCTGGGACGACGACGCGAAGGGTCATCAGCGTGCACTCGACCGGATCGCTTCGTATGTGCCGGTATTTGCCGAGCCGTATGCGCAGGCGCTAAGTCATCTGCGAAAACTGGAGAGCGACGATTCGGTGTATGTCGCGGCGATAGACCGGTTGAACGGCACAATACGCACCGAACTGGCGCACGATAAACCCGACGCGTTGCCGCCGGTACTCGATGATTACGCGCAGCGTTATCCACGTCTTGCCGGCCTCGATCAGGTGCGGGCGGATTTGCGGGAGTACACCGCACTCTTGAATGCCGCGCTCGGTCGTCAATTGACCCCTTTGCTTGCGATGCTGAAATCGGCGCATTTCAGCACGCCGCCGTTTCAGTCGCAATTCCAGCAACTCGCAGCGAGCCGACTGCCTTCATCTGACGTGATCCAGCGTCAGGACGCGGTGAACGCCGCATGGCAGCGCGGCGATGCGCAACAGGCGCTGGCCGGTTTGCAGGCCATGCCTGCGGGGCCATGGTCAGACGTACTCGCCGCAGAACTTGCACACAAGAAAGCCCTGCTCGATCAATTCGGCGATTTACAGAAAGCGCGCGGCAGCAAGGATTACGACCAGCGCCTGCTGTCGTTCTACGCGAGTCTCGACCCCGCAGCGGATTCCTGGTTCGTGCAATCGATTCAGAAAGACGTGGCCGCATTACACGACAAGGCATTGGCGCGCGCACAAGATCTGCTGCTGCGCGCACAGAGCCTGTGGAAGCAGTATCGCGCGAGTGGCCCGATTGGCGGAACGCAACGGCTGGAGGCGGGCATATCGCCGGGATTCCGCAGCGAGGCGCGATTGCTCTCCGACGCACAGACGTCGGCGCAACAGGGCATGCGCATCTACACTCAATTGAAGGCCGATCACCCCGCGGATTTTGACCGCCTTCTCGCGGATATCGAAGCCGAAGCTGATTTACAGCGCCGCTCGCTGACGGAATTGCGCATGGTGCTGGACCCCGGGTTGCTGAAAGCAAAACTGAGTCTGATCGGAGGCGAGCAGAGTGAAGCGCGAGAATCACCCTAGGCCGTTGTCTGAGGCGCTGGAGGATCACAGCGTCGAAGGCATCGCCATTCTGACCGCCGAGCCAGTGAAGATCGCGCGGGCCCTGATCTGGGCGATGGTCGCGCTGGTGGTCGCCGGGCTGTTGTGGTCGTTCGTGGGCCGCGCCGATGTGATCGTGTCCGCGCAAGGAACGCTGTCGCCGGAATCGGAAGTGCGCCGCATCTATGCGCCGATCGACGGCGAGCTTGCCGATCTGTATATCGCCGAGGGACAGCCGGTGTCGAAGGGCGACGTGCTCGCACGATTGAACGCTCGTGGCGCAATCGAAGCCGCAAGCAATGCGCTACAGGCGCAACTCAAACTCGAAGACGCCGAACGTGACTGGAAGCAGTTCCCCGAGAAGAAGGCGTTAATGGAGCGCAAAGCGGCGGCGCTCAAGGCGCAAATGGAAGTGGAGGCGCGGCAGCACGAAAACCGCGTATCCGAAGGTACAACCAAGCTTGCGGAAGGACAGAAGGCCGAACTGGACGAAGCGCGCAGTGTGCTCGACAACGCTCGTCGCACGCGCGAGGCAGCGCGTCAGGAATTGGACCGCTATTCGAAACTCTTCGCACAACCCGGCGGCGGCGGGATTGCCGAATTGCAGGTCGAGCAGAAGCGCACCGCTGCGATGGAAGCCGATAACGCGTACCGTGTCGCGCAATCGAAGCTCGCGGAACTGGACTTCCGCCTCAGTCACGAATACGCGCAGGCCAACGCACAACTCGAAACCAGTGGCCAGCAAACTACCGACCTTCAGCTTCAATACGATTCCGCAGTGCGCGATATCACCGACGCCGAAGACAAACTGCGTTTGCAATTGCAGACCGCGCGACTCGTGTCCGAAGCTGCTGCGCGAATCCGCTTCGAGAACATCGACAAGGACAATTTCCTGCTGATTCTGGCGCCCGTTTCGGGTGTCATCACGGACGTGACGTCGACCCAGCGCGGCGACAAGATCCAGGCAAACGCCCCACTCGGCGGCATCGCGCCGAAAGATGCGCGGCCTGTGCTCAAGATAGAAATCGCCGAGCATGATCGTGCTTTTCTGCATGAAGGCTTGCCGGTCAAGCTGAAATTCAACGCGTTTCCGTATCAGCGCTATGGGCTAATCAGCGGCACGCTGGCTTATATCTCACCGGCCACGAAGCCGTCGTTACAGGATAAGCAGCCGGTCTACGAAGGCCGTGTGACGCTCGACAGAAATTACTACCAGATCGCCGATACGCGTTATCCACTGCGCTACGGCATGACGGCCAACGCGGAGATCGTGGTGCGCGAGCGGCGCCTGATCGATCTCGGTCTCGATCCGTTCAGGCAGGTAGCGGGTTGAGTACCGCTTGAGCACGCCGATTACACGTCAATTAAAGGAGCCGATGAAATGACCGCGATAGTGCGTATCGATGATGAAGTCGTGGATGTGGCTGAGTTCATCCGTCTTCTGAAACTGACTGGTCAGTTCGAAAGTTTGATCGAGCAGATCGTGCGCGACAAGCTCACAGTGCACGCTGCGAAAAAGCAGGGCATTGTCGTGACCGCCGATGAAATCCAGCAGCGCGCCGATCAGTTCCGCCGCGTGCGCGGGCTGCATCGCGCGACGGATATGAATCAGTATCTCGATGTTCTCCGTGTGAGCCTCGACGAATTTGAGGCCTTCGTCACCGATGGTTTGTATCAGGAGAAGATGCTCGACGAGGTCGGCAACGAGTCGGCGATAAAAGACTACTTCGCATTGAATTCACCGAAGTTCGACTCGATCGAAGTGAGCCATATCGTGCTCGACAGCGAGGGTAAAGCGAAGGAAATGATCTCGTATCTGCACGACGACCCCGACAGTTTCGCCGACATGGCGCGCGAGCATTCAATTGCGGACACCCGCGAGGCCGGCGGTGTGATCGGAAAAGTGCTGCGTGGATCGCTGAAGCCGGATATCGAGGCCAAGATATTCAATGCGGCAGTGGGCGATCTGCTCGGTCCATTTCCTTCGGCGGATCGATCGTGCTATGAGATTTTCGCCGTAACGGCGAAGTATCCCGCCACGCTCGACGCGGATGTGGCCGCCGAAGTGCGGCGCCTGCTGCGTGAAAGCTGGCTGATTGCGCGTGCGCAGGAGCACGTTATCGAGGCCCGATAACATGGATGCACCCCAGACCGCGCCATCCGCCGCCGAGTTTCTAGCTTCGGTGGAGATTCTCTCGCCGTTTTCACGCGACGAGATCGAGCGTCTTGCCGACTATGCGCAAGCGCGCTTCTATTCGTTTGGCGAAACGGTCTGCTCGACGGGAGAGGTGGCCGAAGGGCTTTATGTCGTGCGCTCAGGCTCGGTACGTATTTTCACCGAGGAGCACGGTAAGGAAACCAGCATGGGCGTGCGCAAGGCCGGCGAGATTTTTGCCGACATAGCGATGCTGCGTACGTATGTGCATGAAGCATCGGTACGCTCGTCGGCGAAAACCGAATTGCTGTTTATTCCCCGCAGCGCGATCGAGCCGGTGATGGCCGGCAATCAGGCCGCATTGGCATTTGTCGCGAGCTATGTCGCGATCAATTCGGCAGGCGGCTTCGTCGCACAATTGTTCGACCTGCGCGGCAAACTGAATAAGGCGGAACTCGAAGAGTATGTGCGCAGCGTCGGCGTGAAACGGGTCGCTGCGGGCAAGGAAATTCTCAAGCAGGACGGTCGCGACGACCGACGGCTTTACGTGGTGCGCCAAGGCGAAGTTCGCATTGTCAGACATGAAGAAGGCCACGACTACACGCTCGCGACGCTTGGCGAAGGCGAGATATTTGGCGAGAAAGCGTGTTTGATGCGGCAGGAACAGATGGCTTCGGTCGTGGCGAGCATCGACACGCGGCTATTGGTCATACCGGAGCGGACGGTCCACTTCATTCTTGAACGCAATCCGAAATTGCGTGAAGTTCTCGACGAACGGATTCGCTACGGCGACCGCGAATTGCAACGGCAAAAGCGACTCGAGCAGCGTCGAAAATTGCCGTTGATGCTTGATTTGCAGAGCAAGCCTGAATTCGGCGAGAGGCTTATCAAGCGCTTTGCACTGGTCGAGCAGGCTGAAGAAATGGATTGCGGCGCGGCGTGTCTCGCGATGGTTTGCCGTCACTACAGTATTCCGATGACGCTGGGCAAATTGCGCGAACTAGCCAACGTCACCACCCAGGGCGCCACGCTTGATAGCCTTGCGCGTGCGGGCGAAGCGCTCGGCTTCACTGCGCGCGGCGTGCAATGCACTTTCGATTCGCTACGTGGGTTTGATCTGCCGTTCATCGTGCACTGGGAGGGTTATCACTACGTGGTGGTGTATGGTCTGTCGAAAGACTACGTATGGGTCGCCGATCCCGCGCTCGGGTTCAGGAAATTGACGGTCGAAGATTTCGAGCGTGGCTGGAGCGGTACTTGTCTGTTATTTACCGGTGGTCCGCATCTGCTGCAGATGTCAGCAGCGCGTTCGCCGTGGATACGTTTTGTCGGCTACCTCAAACCTTATAAAAAGATTCTCGGTCATTTGTTTCTGGCTACCTTTGTGATTCAGGTGCTGGGCGTCATTCCGCCTCTGATTATCCAGAACATTCTCGACGGCGTGATCGTGCATCAGAACGTGAGCCTGCTGCATCTGCTGATAGGCGGCCTGATTATCGCCAATGTCTTTTCGCAACTGATGTCGTCGATTCGCGCATATCTCGCCAATTTCATGGTTCGCAACATGGACTTCGCGATGATGTCGCAGTTCTTCAAACACACGCTGTCGCTGCCGTTTTCGTTTTTCGCCAAACGGAAAACCGGCGATATTTTCGCGCGCTTCCAGGAGAATCAAACTATCCGCGCGTTTCTGACCGAGTCGACCGTCACGACTGCACTCAACCTGCTGATGGTGTTCATCTACTTCACCATCATGTTCGTCTACAACGTGAAGATGACGCTTGTACTAATTGCATTCGTCATTCCAATCATGGCGTTAACCGCGTTGGCCACGCCAAAAATAAAAAGCTACGCGCGCGAGGTGTTCACTGCATCGACGGAATCGAAGTCGTTTTTGATGGAAGCACTCGCGGGCGTGGAGACGATCAAAGGCATGGGCATCGAGCGGCCAGTGCGTTTGCGCTGGGAGAAGAAGTACGCGAAAGCGCTCGAAGTGCAGTACCGCGCGCATGCATTCAATATTCTCGTCGGACTTGGCAGTCAGTTGCTCAACGCGGCGACGACAATCGCCATTCTGTGGGTGGGTGCGAACCTGGTGTTGGCGCGTGAAATGACGATTGGTCAGTTGATTGCATTCAACGCTTTCATGGGCAGCGTATTGAGTCCGTTAATGGGACTCGTCGGTCTATGGAGCATGCTGAACGACGCGGGCGTTGCAATGGAACGTCTCGGCGATGTACTCGATATCGAACCAGAACAGAAGCCGCAGGATTTACCGTCTCGCGTCATGCTGCCCGAGTTGCAAGGCGATATCAGCCTGAGCGGGGTGTACTTCCGCTACGGCGAAAACGACTCGGCGTACGTGCTGGAAAACATCAGTTTCGATATCAAGCCGGGAGAACTGGTGGCTATAGTAGGCCGCAGCGGGTCCGGTAAAACCACGCTGGCAAAACTGCTGGTGGGATTTTATGCCCCGAGCGAAGGCAAGATGACGATAGACGGCTATGACCTCGGTGTCGTCGATAAAGCGTATTACCGTGCGCAAATCGGGTATGTGATGCAGAGCAATCTGCTGTTCTCCGGCACGATTGCGGAGAACATTGCGAGTGGCGACGACGTGCCCGATCGGCGGCGTATTGAAGAGGTCGCGAAGATGGCCGACGCGCATGCATTCATCAGCAAGATGCCGCTCGGCTACGAGCAGATTGTCGGCGAACGTGGAATAGGCCTTTCTGGCGGGCAGATTCAGCGGTTATGCATTGCACGCGCGCTTTATCACGATCCGCGTTTTCTCGTATTCGACGAGGCCACGTCAGCGCTCGATTCGCAATCGGAAAGCAATATTCTTGGCAACATGCACGACATCCTGAAGGGCCGCACTGCGGTGATCATCGCTCATCGGCTGAGCACCATCATGCGAGCGGACAAGATTCTCGTGCTGTATGAGGGCGCGATTGTCGAACAGGGCCGTCACGATGAACTGATCCAGCGCGGCGGCATGTACTATCAGCTGGTCCAGAAACAGTTGAGTGCGTGAAGATGAAAATACTCGACCAGATTGAAGAGGCCAGCCCCGCAATCTCGTACGCGGGACTGATCGAACGAATCGAGATTCTGCGCTCGACGCTGCGCTGGTCGACGCGACTCGAGCGTGCCGATATCGACAAACTATTGCGGCAGGCCACATCGTTACGCGACGAGGTGATGCAGTTATCGCATAAGGAGCGCTTTGTACAGGCGGCGACTTCGGCCGAGCCGCAGGAGCGCGCCGATCAATCGCGCGGTGCAAGGCGCAAGGCGTTGCTCGAACGCAGCTTCATTTTCGAGGGCACGTTTGGCGATAATGCGCGTTTGCTCGAATCGCTTGAAATTGCCGAGAAGGCGGCGCCGACCGACCTGCCCGTGTTGATCGATGGTGAGAGCGGCACCGGCAAGGAACTGATGGCGAAAGTGATTCACGCGAACGGCTCGCGCGCGGACAAACCGTTTATCTCCGTGAACTGCGGCGCGATTCCGGACAATCTGCTGGAGTCGGAATTGTTCGGGCATCGCAAAGGGGCATTCACCGGGGCGTCGAACGACCGCAAGGGGAAATTCGAAAGCGCGCATACGGGTACGATCTTTCTCGACGAAATCGGTGAGTTGCCGCTGGCAGGGCAGGTGAAACTGTTGCGCGTGCTCGAAGCGCACGAGATTCAACGAGTCGGATCGGATGAAACGATTGCAGTCGACACGCGTATTGTCGCGGCGACGAATCGCAACTTGCGGCAACTCAGCGAAGAGGGCAAGTTTCGCGAGGACCTGTTCTATCGGCTCAGTGTGATTCACGTCACGCTGCCACCGTTGCGCGAGCGTCGCGATGAAATACCGTTGCTGATCGCGTGGTTCGGCGACGAGGCCGCCGGAACCTTAAAGCGCAGGCCCGTCAGATTGACCCCGCGTTTAAGGGACTTTCTTCTGAACTACGCGTATCCGGGAAATATTCGCGAGTTACGTAATGTGATGTATCGGGTGTCGTGTCTCGCGGGAGATATGGCGGACATCGATCATTTGCCGGTGGACATGCGTCCGGCGTCGCCGGGTTCGTCGGCCTCCGCAAATGTCATGACATCGGTAAGCGGGCAGGAGCCGATCAGCGTCGCGAATCTGATGTCGCTGAGCGATGCAAAACGGGCCGCCAGTGACGACGCAGAAAAAGCCTTTCTCGAACGCGGACTTCGCGAAGTGCACGGTACCGTCGCTGAACTGGCGAGGCGGATCGACATGAATCGCTCGCATTTGCAGATGCTTTTGAAGAAACACGGCTTGCACTCGAAAGACTTTCGCAATCGCGCAATGTCGCCTGCAAACCGGAATGGCGCCGATGAGCACGACGAAGAAGAAGGGGACGCGTAGTATTAAACGGCCTGCTTCAGGGTGCCGGATTCAGCAGTGTTTTGTCCGTGGCATTGGGGTCTTCCGCCTGAACGACGACCGCGGTGATGTTGTCCCGGCCACCTTTCGCCAGTGCCAGTTCAACCAGTTCTTCAGACGCGTTCTCCCGTTCCGCGGAAGTCAATACCGCAATTATCTCGTCGTCGCTGAGTTCGTTACTCAGGCCGTCGCTGCATAGCACGAACACATCGCCGTCGACGACTTCGATTGCGTCGTCGTCGAGATCCAGCATGTCCGTGGCGCCGACCGCGCGCGTAATCATGTGTTGTGCCGGATGATGTCGCGCCTCTTCATCGGTAATGACGCCGAGCGATTTCAGTTGTTCCACCTGGCTGTGATCGCGCGTGAGTTGCTGCAACTGGCCGCCGCGATACAGGTAGATGCGGCTGTCGCCTGCCCACACATAGCCGCAGAACCGGTCGCAAGCGAGCAACACGACGACCGTGCTGCCAATGCGCTGCACCTGACGACGCGCGGCTTCGTCCCTCAGTTGACGATTGGCGGTTTGCAGTCGCGCGCGGGCATCGGCGATCAGCGTTTTCATGCTGACAGGTGATGCGATCCGGCTTAGCGCGTCGATCACCAGGCGGCTCGCCAGATCGCCGACCGCATGTCCGCCCATGCCGTCGGCGACGGCCCAGCGTCCGGTGCCGGGCTGGTCGAGGCAGGCGTCTTCGTTGATCTCGCGAACACGTCCGGCGTCGGAGCGCGCGGACGACGTCCAGCGAAATTGGCTCTTACAGGTCACAAGATTTACACCGAATTGTTTTTGCTGAGGGCGTCGGGTGCGACTGCGATGTTCGAGTTCGCGCCGGTATTGCGCACGTCCACCGACTGGAACTGGTTGATCATCTGGTTAGCATAGAAGTTGTTGGACACCTCGTACAGGTTGACGACGGGTCCAATGCTCGGCGTGTCGCGAACATACGGCTGGATCCAGCCGTATACCCACGGCGCACCGCCGCCGCCGCGAATCGCTGCCATTGCTTTGCGGTCGAGCGCGAGATTCAGCGAAAGATCGTTCACTGTGATATGAGCCATGTCGTTCTCCGGTTGGCCTCGCGCGACTTATATAAAACGCGCGCGGTTTAAAGGAATTTGAACGTGATGGTGCAAATGCCATGCCAATTTATGGCTTTAAATCATAGACGGTCGCAACGTCTTGATTGTGCGGTGATTCCGTGCGGTTGCGCACGGAAGGAGGGCGCATACGCCGCATCATAGGTCGGCTTTAAACCAACAGGCGCGAATCGAAACCGGTGTGAGGTCCAACACATTTAGCCTGCATTTCGCGTTGTTCGATCGCGCCTCAAATTGCCACTCTTCTGCTGTACTGCGTGACGCATACAGAGCGTCACACACCAACACTTCAACACGAAATCTGTCGGCTCATAGCTGACACATTTCGGACCGGCTATCGGCTGAAAACGTGAAAACCCCTTTAACCAAGGGCTTTTCAGCACATGGCCCGGAACATGCAAAAGACCTCGCAACAGTGTTGGAATTCGAAACGAGGCCAGCGATGAACACTCTCTCTCTTCAAACAGGCAGCGAAGTTTGCCCCGCAACATCGTCCACGATCGATTTGCCGATCGGTGCGCATCTCGTCATTCAACGGCGCGGTTACGAACACCACGGCATTTACGTAGGCAATGGTCGCGTCGTCCATTACGCGGGCTTTGCGGGTTCAACGCATCGCGGACCGGTGGAAGAAGTGGAGTTGTCGCACTTCGCCGCCGGCCATCCGCTGTCGATCCGCACGACACCGAGTGCCCGCTACGCCGGCGATGAAGCGGTGCGCCGCGCGCGCTCCCGTCTCGGCGAAAACCGCTATCGCCTGCTGACCAACAATTGCGAGCACTTTTGCGCATGGTGTCTGTTCGGCGAAAGCCGCAGCGAACAGGTGCATTGCTGTCTGCGTCATCCGCGTACCGGCGTGCATGCGCTGGTGTGTCTCGTGAAGGCCTTTGTCGAGAGCAATGCGAAGGGCGACGAGGTTGCCGCGCAACTCGTGTGAGCACGTCGAAATTCGAGGAGAACATCATGGTCGCCGCAGAGAAAACCTTGCACTGGGCCGTCGACAAATGGCTCGCTCCCACTCCGTCGATGCCCGCACGCGTGGTGCAGTTTTGCCACCGCGCGTCGCAACACCAGCGCTACGTTTGCGTCGAAGCGCTGCGCCCCGGCGGCCTGCTGTCGATCTTTTTCTTCCGCCACGACGACGGCTCGTGGAACGTATTTCCGCCGCAAATCGAGCGGCCCGCGATGAACGGTCACCGCCGCGTGTCGCTCTGCTAAGCCGGTGCGTATTGCGCCGCTTCCTTGAGTATCCATTGGCTGAACAGCACCATCGCGGGCGTCATCGGTTTGCCCTTCAGGCTCGTCAGCCAGTAACTGCCCGCATGAACCTCCACATCGAATGGACGGACGAGACGGCCCGTGTTGATCTCGTGATCGAACATCAGCGCGGGCGCGAGTGCGATTCCTGCGCCTTGCATTGCCGCTTCCACCATCAATCGCGACGAATCGAAAACCGGTCCGCGAATCGGGCGCGGCGTGATGTCCGCGGCGTTGAACCAGCTTGTCCAGTCGTCGGCGCGATAGGAACGCAGCAGGGTCTCGTCGGCGAGGTCGTCGGGTTTTGAAAGACGCGCGGCAATCTCCGGCGTGCACAGCAAGGCGAGCGGCGCGTCGAGCAAACGGGTGGCTAGCGAGCCGGGCCATGTGCCGTCACCAAAACGGATCGCGAAATCGAGTCCCTCGGTGGCGAGGTCGACCAGATTATTGTTGGTCAGCAATCGCAATTCGACGAATGGGTGCGCGTGGCGAAACGATTTCAACCGAGGCATCAGCCAGCCGACCGCGAACGTGCCGACCACGCCGATCGTCAATACCTCGTGAAAATGGCCGTTTTCGAATTGCCGGAGCACTGCCTCGATGCGGTCGAATGCATCGGTCAGCACGGGGCGTAGCGCGAGTCCTTCGTCGGTCATCGCAAGACCGCGTGGCAGGCGCTTGAACAGCATCGTGCCCAGCCGCTCCTCCAGCGATCGAACCTGCTGGCTGACGGCGGCCTGCGTCACATTCAACTCAAGCGCGGCGCGCGTGAAACTCAAATGCCGCGCGGACGATTCGAACGCGCGCAGCGCATTCAACGGAAGATTCGGTCTCATGGAAATGCATTAGATTTTCTTGTGAGCCGGCTAACTTATCACCGTTTGAAAGGGATGTGCGAGAGCGGCTCAACGCAAAGCGATGCGCGATGCAAAACCGCCGCCACATGCGGGCACACCCGCTGCATTTCGTCCGTCGAATTGTGCGACACTAGGGCCACACCGAAATGGGGCAACCGCGCGATCAACTGCGGATCGTCCCGATTGATGCGGTGAGAAGTTGACTGTCCAGGTGAAATGCTCGACACGTTCTGCCGACGTTCGTCCAGGTAAGCCGTCGGCTTGTCCAACCGCGCATCATTGCCCCGATTCGGAGTCCACTATGTCCGTGTATGTCCTGGCATTGTTCATCGGCATCATCGCCGGCCTTCGCGCGATGACCGCTCCCGCCGCCGTCAGTTGGGCGGCTTATCTCGGATGGTTGCCGCTGGCGGGCACCTCGCTCGCATTTCTCGGTTTCAAGGCCACGCCTTATATCTTCACCGTCCTCGCTGTCGTCGAACTGATTACGGATCAATTGCCGGAGACGCCGAGCCGCAAAGTGCCGATGCAATTCGGCGCGCGCGTGATTCTCGGTGGCTTGAGCGGCGCGGCGATCAGCGGCGCTCACGGCGGGCTTGCCGGCGGCTGGATTGTCGGCGCGCTCGGCGCGGTGGTGGGTATCGTCGGCGCGGTGATCGGCACGCTCGGTGGTGCGAGCGTGCGGGCTGCAATGGCGCGAACCTTCGGTCGGGATGCGCCCGCCGCGCTGATCGAAGACGTGGTGGCGGTGGTCGGCGCGGCGTTGATCGTGGTGTCGCTGCACGGGTTCTGAAGCTTGTCGGCGACACAGTTGTCGCTTTGCGCCGCTGCGGGTGCCGCGCCCGCCGGGCTGATGTGGCGATGCAGCGAAGCGCCATGCGTCTCGCTGCATCGATTGACTGACTGGCCCTTGTGATGCGTCAGTGGGCGGTCGCCTGCTTGATGACGGCCTGGCTCGCCGCGGCTGCCGCTCCACCGGCAGCGGGAACCAGCTTGCCTTGCACCAGCAGACTCAACGTCTTCACCACCAGGATACCGACAATCACATTCGCCGCGATGAACAGAGTCGGCGCGGCCCATTCCACCGGACCCGTCGCGCCTCGTTCGACCATCCGCAGAGCCATTGTCGGCAATGCGGCTACGCCGAAACTGAAGGCCCAGTAGCCAGGCACGAAAGCCTGCTCGCGAATCCACGGCAGCAAACGCAACAGCATCAGCGCCTGATACAGACCATAGCCGAGCAGGATCATCGCGAACAGATCAGGGGTGCCGGTGGTCAGGCTCAGGTAGGTCACGCCGCCCACTACGGGCGGTGCGAGTTGCACGCCGAGAATCGGGCGCAGTGCGGCGGGCAGCGGTTCATGAACGGCCGCGCGATGCAGCACCATCGATTCGATAGCGAGCCACGACAACAGCCCGGCCCCGAAAAACAGTTCGCCCAGTTGATGGAATCCGAACGCAGCCGCCGCCGTTCCCGCGACAAAGCTCGGCGCGACTGTCGGCAGATAAATGGCCGGGGTGGTCATTTCGGGCTTGCGTCCGCCTTGCCAGAGCCGTCCGTGCAGATACGCGCCGAGCGCCAGTTGCGCGATCACGGAGACGACGAATAACGTGAGCGCGGCAGTCCGGGCATACGGTTGCAGAAGTTGCGCGGCCAGCATGCTCGACACCGGGCCGAGCGCCGCAAACGACGATTGCACCGGATGCTGCATTTCCGCGCGGGCCGTGGCGGCGTCGGTCAGCCACTTGTGCCCGTACGCGGCCAGAACGACGAGCCACACGGCGAGCGACGCGACCGTCAACAGGGTTCCCACCTCGGCGGGCAGGTGCCATACCCTGATCGCCACCCGCCACAAGTTGGCGAACGCCAAAGCGCCCACCGCGATCCCGAAGAAAGCAACTGGAATCGAGCCACGATTGCTGTTCATCACCGAGTCCTCCGAAAGTTGCGACGCGCTCCGAAGTTCTGGCCGTGCGCGATCGATGAGCTACTTTAAAAGCCGGCAGCTAATCGGAGAACGCTGGAAAAGCTCGGGAAATGGCGCGATCGTCTCAACGTGAGAGCGCCGAGGTTGGCCGCGTTCGCAGGCGGTGGGATTCGCGATTCGTGAAGCGGGATGCAGGAAAGCGAGGGATGCGCCGATTTCCGGCACGACTTCAATAAGAAGATGTTCATCAACCATGCCGGTCTGCAATGAAGGAGACCGGCACGGCTGTCGCGTGCTTCGTCAAGCTTCCATGCGCTGAAGCATGGCGAGCAGTTCGTCGAATGAAAGCGGCTTGCGCGCGTAAGCGATATGAGGATTCGGCTGCACGGGAATGTCCGAAGCCGCGCTGCACAGGATGATCGGAATGGCGCGCAGATCGGGATCGGCGTACAGCGCCGCGCACAGTTGCAGCCCCGACATGATCGGCATCATGCAATCCGACACGATGACGTCGGGCCGGGTCTTGCGTATCTGTTCAAGCGCGGCGGCCCCGTTCGACGCCGTCAGCACCGTATAGCCGTGCCGCTCCAGCAGCAGCCGCCATACGGTGAGTATGTCGAACTCGTCGTCCACAACCAGAATGGTTTTCATGAGGGGCTACGTCGTCCGTCGCGCCGGCAGCGTGGCCGACAGGCCCAGCGCCAGATGCGTACCGGCAGCGCTGCCCGGACCTTCGATCACGTCGAGACCGTCGGACGAAATCACCAGCTCCCGCAGCGAGGTGTCGTGAGCACTTTCGCGTTGCTTGACGACGGAGATCATCCGCCGCAAACCCGCATCCGATTCGGCATAGCGCAGCAACACGAGGTTTTCGGTCAACGCGGAAACCCGCACGCTCTTCGCATGGCCGGGGTCGGCGTAAAGCGGCAACTCTTCGGTCAGCAACGTGGTGACGGCAGCCTCGCGCAACTGGTGCAGCAGCGCGTTCAGGAACAGGCCGAAGCGCTCGGTGCGCAATGCGGAGTCGCGAAAACCTTCCACGCCGTCGATCACGATCCGCGACGCGCCGATGCGCTTGACCGTGGCGAGCGCGGTAGCCGCGAGTTCGTCGACAGCCAGTTCGATCGCCGGCTGCCATTGGATGACGAGGCGGCCGTCCTCGTAAGCATCGGTCAAGCCGATCGAGACCGCTTCCGCTTTGCCGATCAGCCGCTGCGGTCCTTCGTAAAAACCGAGGTACAGGCAGCGCTCGCCACGCGCCACGCCCGCCGCGAGAAATTGCAGGCAGAGCAGGGTTTTGCCGACGCCGGACGGCCCGATCAACGTGGTCGTCGATCCTTGCGCAAAACCGCCGCCCAGCAGATTGTCGAGATGCGGCAGGCCGAAGCCCAGACGCGTCTTCAGATCGACCGGACCCTGCGGCACCGCGCCTTGCGCTTCGAGGCGCGGGAACATCAGCAGGCCGGTTTCGGCGATACGGAAAAAATGCTTGCCCATCAGATGGTTGCGCGCGCGCATCTTATGCACTTCGATCTCGCGGGCGCGGCGCATGCCGTCGTTGTAACGGTTCAGCTCGATCAGGCCGTCGACGAGCGTGTGTTCGGGATGCGGCTCGTTGCCGGAGAGCGGCGCGAGCAGCAGCGTGGTGCAATCCATCGCGGCGACCAGCGCATTCAACTCGTGGATGAACTTCGATAGCGACAGTTCGGTTTCGCTGAACTCGCGTGCACTGCGAAAGCCGTCGATGATCATCAGGCTCGGGCGATAGTCGTAAATGCTCGACGCGATCAGCTTCAGGAAGCCGTCGAGACCGTCCTGCATCAGCTCGTGATAGCCGGACACGAACAGCATTTGCTGCGCGACCGCTTTCTCGTCGAAGAAGCTGAGGCCTTTCAGATGCCCCAGCAGCTTGTCGTGCGATTCCGCGATCAAGGTCATGTACAGCACCTTCTCGCCCTGGCTTACACGATGAAAACCGATCTGGCTCGACAGGATTGTCTTGCCCGCGCCGGCCATCCCTTCGAGCAGATAGACGCCGCCGCGCACCAGCCCTCCGCCCAGGATCTCGTCGAAACCAGGTACACCCGTCTCCACGTTGGAGCGCGCCGCGTCAGACCGAGCCGCGTCAGACCGCATTGCGCCAGGCCGGGAAGACGTCTGGGATTCGTGGTTCGTCATTGTAGATATGTCATTCAAAGTGCCGGAAGACGACGGCCTGGCCACAAGCCGTCTGGTGCTAAAACAAACTACGATAGCAATTGGCGTTCCCGCGATGGAGCGGCGGCGCTCGCCGTGACCGGATGCGGGAGATTTTATCCGGGCAGACGGCGCTTGGCGATCCGGCGGCGTTGGCGGGCGTGATCGTGCGGGGCTGGGCTGGCGCTTGAATCAGCGGCGGCGCGCGACGCGTTGAAACCCTGCCGACGGGCGGTAGCGCGGACTGGCGGTCATCGTGGGGTGAAAACGTTTCGCCGTATACAATTCGGCTGCGCCTGATTTCGAGCCATTTTTGTGCTGGCTCCTGCCTAACATCGACCTGAACCATTCCATGCCGAATCCGACCCGGGCCTTCCTTCTCGGCCCGCTCCTGAAAGGCGTTTCACGCTCCTTCTATCTCACGCTGCGCGTATTGCCCGCGGGCATGCGCGACCCGATCGGCCTCGCGTACCTGCTCGCGCGCGCGGCCGACACGATCGCCGATACCTCGCTGATCCCGCCCGAACAACGTCTCGCGTTGCTGCTGTCGCTGCGCGATCGGGTGAACGGCGCGACGGACGACGACGCGCTGTTTCAACGCATGGCCGCCGAAGTGGCGGGTCAGCAGAATCAGTCGGACGAGAAAGTCCTGCTCGAATCGCTCGGACCCGCGCTTGACGTGTTGATGCAGCTCAGCGAACCGGATCGCCAGGCAGTGCGGGAAATCGTGTCGACGCTGACCGAAGGCATGGAGTTCGATCTGCGCACTTTCCCCGATGAGCGCTCCGGCCAGATCGCCGCGCTGCACGAGTACGACGAACTGGATCGGTACACGTATCTGGTCGCGGGCTGCGTCGGCGAGTTCTGGACCACGATGACTTACGCGCATATGCCGGGAACGTTGAAAGAAGTACCCGACACGATGTCGCGTCGAGGGGTGCGTTTTGGCAAGGCGCTGCAGATGACCAACGTGCTGCGGGATTGCGGCAAGGATCTGCGGATCGGCCGCTGCTATCTGCCGCAGAGCATGCTGGATCGGGCCGGCCTGAGCGCGCAGGATCTGTTGCTGCCCGCAAACTCGATGCGCGCGCGGCCGCTGATGGTCGAACTTTTGCGCGGGACGCTCGATCATTTCCGCGAAGCGCTGGACTATACGCTCGCGATTCCGGCGTTTTCCATCCGCTTGCGGCTCGCCTGTTTGTGGCCGATTCTGATTGGTCTTGAAACGCTTTTGCTGCTCGTGGATAACGACGCGTGGCTCGATCCACAGAAAGTGTCGAAGGTACGGCGCAATCGCGTGTATGGAATTATCGGGGCGTCACTGCTGATGGTGCCGTCGAATGCAGTGGTGCGCAACGCGATCGAGAAGAAGATCGCGCAGATCGAAGCGCGCTTTTAAGCGTGGTTTTGAGCACCGAGGCGCGCGCTGTTTTAATGACTCGCGCTGTGTATCGAAATTGGCTGTTCGGGCAGAAAACGATGCACGTGCAAGCAGATTCGTATCGATTTCGGCGTACTACGGGTAAAACCTGATCCATACGTCGCAGAGCGAATCGCGCCGCACTTGAGGCGATTTGATCCGCATCACTGCCTAACTATTAATCGGGAAACCCCTAGGACCAGGCATCTCCGGTTCGCGTTAGTCTCTTCTAAAGAGGAGGCGAACCATGAGACAAGCGTTCAATATTGCCGTTGTGCTGTTGCTCGGTTATCTGATGGCTGATCGAGCCTTGATGCGCGCGCAGGCTGGCGAAGTAGGGACGATAACCTGCCACCAGGGCGCGAAGATGGTGAAGTCGGACGCGTTGAAGAAAGGTTTTGGGGACGTCGGGGCCAGCAGTCAAGGAGAAAATTTCCTGTCGAACTGCCTTGTCACAGGCCGTGGTCAGGTGGGCGAACTGGTCGCGCGCGATTGATGCGGTGACGGGCTCGCTAACAAGGGCGCCGCAGTAGAGCGCAGCGAGCAGGATTATCAGGGCTGCAAATCAGGGCCGAAAAAAATTATCCGGCGCTAACGAGCGCTGTGAAAAAGCGCCCGGACCGCGAAGGCCCGGGCGAAGTCATCGGTAGCCGATGACGGAGGTAAGCAATACACAACTGGCCCGCGATCGGAGAAACCCGGTCGCGGGCCAGTTTGTTTTATGTCTGGTCGCGCGTCTGTCGACGCGCTGAGACGCACATTCGCGCTTCACTTCCGGCGCTTCGTGCTTGCGGTTCTTACCGCTTGAACGCTAGTTGCAGTGCAATTAGCTTTCGCGACTATTTACTGGCCGAAGTAAATCGACTTCTGACCGTTCGCCTGGACGGCATGGCCGGATTGCGACGAACCACTTGCCACACCGCCGAAGCCGCTTTCGGCTGCTTGTGCAGTACCGTTCTGAACGTTCACACGAGCTTGCGCTGCTTGAATGTCAGCGGGGTAATGCGGGCTGGAAATGCCCGGGTGATAACCGGCTTTCTCGAGTTGAACCAGTTCTGCGCGAACTTGTGCGCGGGTCACCGGCTGGTTCGATTGAGCGAACGATGCAACAGGAGCGGCCAGCACGGCAGCGATAACAACAGCTTGAAGAAGCGATTTCATTTTGAACTACCTCCAGTTCGATTTTTTGTCTTGCTGCGAACGTTGTTGTTCGTAGTCAGTGATTGCATTGTAGTTTTGCAAACTGGAGAGAGTAATGACCTATTCAGGGAAGGTTTGTTGTTAAATTTGAGACAAAGGCGCTGGGGGAAAAAAGCGGGCGCTTGGGGAAATTCAGGGCCGTAGCGAATTTATCGCCAGCATTTGCGGTGCAGCAGTTTTGTCAGGTGGTCGCTCGAATAGAAAAGGATCGCTAAGCATTCTGTCTGCTCCGCATGCCGTCGGGCGTTCGCGCGTTCATGCGGCAAGCGGAGCGATTCGAGTTGGATCAGCAGCCGGATAATTCAGGTTCCACAGCGAAGAGAAGTTCATTTACCCGTTCTAAAACACCGGTCTTTTTCCATTCGGTATACCGCAGGTAGCAGGTTTGTTGCGGCGGGAACGTTGCGGGAAGCCGGTGCCATTTTTCCTTTTGTTGTTGCACCCAAAGTATCGCGTTGAGAATCTCACGATTGCTACGTCGAGGTCGTCCGCGAGTGGACGGTAATTCGGGAAAAAGGCCTTCAACGCGAGCCCAGTCAGTGTCGGAGAGAGGAATTTCTAGCATCGGCTGAATCGTGACTGTTTTGGTGACTATTGAAGAAATTTGCAGTCGTTGTTGCTGCGTTTTGCGGATACTAGTCAATCTTTTTTAAACGGTCAAATGCAATTGTGCGGCGTTATCAGGTAAAAAATCCTGTGCGATATGGCGCGTTTTTTGGGTAACAGTGAGCGTTCCCGTCTCAACTTTGAGATGTTCCGTTACGTCACGACGTGGCGCTACGTAACGTGAGCGAAACGCAAACGTTTGGCGAGAAAGGGTAACGCAGCAACCGATTCGCGAATAAGTCGTGAACCGCAATGTAGACGGCACTTTCAGCGAATTAAGCGTGCGCTCCGTGGCTAAATTGCGCCGACTGGCACGACATGTGCGTAGGTTGGCCGGGTTAAAAGAAATCGCCATTTGCCATGCACACGCTCGACTATTCCAGACACGTCTCGCTCGCACGCTCGTTCACCATGCCGACCGTCGAAAGCGTTGCCAACGATCCACAAATCTCCAGCGATCCGTCGATGGGACTCAGCGAACTCGAAAGCCGGGTATGCGACGGCTTGCGCGCGGGCGAATTTCATCTCGTGTTTCAAGGTGCTTATCGTACGAATGATGGCGCACTGGCACGGCTCGAAGCGCAGGTTCGCTGGGCGCATCCCGACTATGGGCTGCTGCTTCCCGGCATCGTCAATATGCCGCTTGAGAACCCGCAGGTTGCGCGTGAAATGGCGGCTTTCGTCGTCGATAGCGTATGCCGTGAATTGCGTGCATGCCTCGACGCAAACCTGCCGATGCAGCCGGTTGCGATCACAGTGCCCGCGCAAATCGCGTTGCTCGATTCGTTCGCCGACGATCTCGCGCGCGTGGCTGAGTCTTACGGCGTACCGCTCGATCTGTTTGAAATTGAAGTGACCGATAGCGCTGAAGCGGCAAAATTGCTGACCTTGCGCACGCTGACTGAGGGTCTTCGCGATGCGGGCGTCGGCTTGTCGCTGGGCAAGTGGGGGAGTGGGGCGTCGTCGCTGGCGCTGCTGGGCGCGCTCGATGTGGACACCATCACGATTGCGCGCGAATTGATGAGCGCGGTGCCGCGCGACAGGCGCGCGTGTGCGGTGATGGCATCGTTGCTGGACCTGCTGCATTCGCTGGGAATGCGGGTAGTGGTCGACGGTGTGGATACGAAGGACCAGTTGCAGTGGTTGAGCAAGTGGCCCGATGCGCTGGCGCAGGGATTTGTGTTTTCGCGTCCGCAGGCGGGGTTGAGGAAGGCGGTGGCGTAAGCCATAGTCCGTTACGTAACGTCGCCTGAAGGCGTGGTAGCTCGATGCATTCCTCTGCATCGAGCTTTTTGTTTTCAGGTGTACCGCAGTCGAATGCGAATCGCTGTTTGCAGGCGCAGGAAAATAACGCGGGCGTTGAATCGGGCTACATCATTCGATAAGCCCGCGTGCTGCTCAAAAGACGCGCGACAGCTTCGCTATCAACCCATTACGCGCAATCCACTCTGCGTACGCGCGATAGTCCGGGTCGTTCATCAAGTGCTTTTCCTCGGTTTTCGCGCGTACCAGATACAGCAGATTCACCGCCACCAGCGACGCGCAATGCATGATCGCCACCTTCCATCCCAATGGTTCGATGAACGGCACCGAGATCATCCAGTACGCCAGATTCTTCGTGATATACGCCGGGTGCTTCGTAAATCGATAGGGTCCCGAAGTAATAATCCCGCGATTGGTCAGGTTGGAAAACCGCAAGCCGAACGAGATCGTGGCGAGCGCATAGCACAGCAGCAGCGCGACGATCACCGCGCCCCACGCGATCCGCACGAGCGGCAGCGAGATCAGCCAGTTGTCCCAGAACACCGAGCCTTCGTAGTGAATGTACTGGTTTGAAATCAGCGACCAGAACGGCTGATAACAGATAAGCGCAACCAGCCAGCCGAGCGTGGTCGGTTCCGCGCTGCGTACGTGGCTGTCGAGAATACGAAAGGTGCATAGATAGCCGACGGTGCCGAACATCAGGTCCATTGCAAACGACAGGTCGTACATGAAGCGGAACGACGCGAGCGAGAACGGCGCGTCGAGCGCGGTTGTCAGCGATGCATTGAGATGATCCGCGTTGGTCGACAGGTAGACGGTCATCAGCGGCAGGAAGAACGCCTTCACCATCCAGCCCGCCAGCATTTCGCGCACCGGCTTCCAGTTCGACGGGCGCTCTCCGCGAAACAGCAGGCGCGCCCATACGAGATACGCGTCGTCGGTTTCCCGCTGACGCCGGTCCATCCACGCAAAGTAAAACGGCGCGGCGACGGCGACGTACGGTGCAAGCGTGCGGATCAGCGACCAGAACGGGTCGTAGAACGCGCCGTGATATTCGGGCAATAGCCAGTAGAGCAGGCCGATGCCGGCATAGATCGAAGCCAGTGCGCCCAGCCGCAAACCGACGCGCGCAATGCTCAGCGGGCGCAGCGCGGTGCTCGCGAGCCCGGCGCTCGGGCGCAGATAGACGCGCGCGACAAAAAGCTCATAGGCGGCGATGGTCGCGATGATCGCGAGACTGGCGATCGTGCCGCGAGTCGCACCGTTCAGTGCAGGCGTGTCGCGCAGCAGCCAGAGTGAGAGCAGGCCGGCTGCGATGCCGAGCAGGCCGACCGGAAACGGCGTGGCCGAACGCGGCCGTGGGTCGTGGATGGGCGCGACGGTTTCGAAAGTGGAGTTCATGTCATCCTCGTAGTCATGACACTGAGGCGGCCGGGCTGTTGATTTTTTGACGCCCGGCCGCTTTATCGAAGTAACGCTTTGATGTGATGCCTATTTGCCCGCTGCCGTGACGCCGCCGAGCAATCCGCCGACCAGGTTCGTCACCGGCGCGAGCGGGTTCTTGCTGGTCGACGTGTTGCCGGTGCCGCTAGCGGTGCCACCCGTGAGGCCGCTGATGAGCGTGGTCAGCGGATTGGACGTCGAGCCGTTTTGCGTCGTGGTCGTCGTGGTGCCGCTGCCTGCGGTTGCGCTGATACCGCCGGTGACGGTCACCGTCAGCGAGCCGACCAGATTGACGACCGGCGCGAGCGGGTTGGTCGTGCCTGTGGCGCCGCCCTTGCCGAGCAGGCCCGTGATCGGGCTGAGCAGGCCGCCGAGGCCGGTTGCGCCGCCGGTGCCGCCCGTTCCGCCGAGCGAGCCGAGATTACCGAGATTGCCGAGCAGGCCGGTCAACGGCGGAATGGAGATCGCGCCGCCGGTGCCGCTGCCGCCCAGTCCGCCGAGTACGCCCGTGAGCGGCGCGAGCGGGTTGGTCGTCGCGCCGGTGAGCAGGCCGCCCGTGCTGGTGACCGTATTCCCCAACTGGCTCACGATTCCCCCGACATCCTTGCCGAGCTGATTACCTGTCGCGCCGGACACCTTCGCGCCAGCCGAACTGAGTCCGTTGCCGAGCGTGCCGAGCAGGTTGTTGAGCGGCGCGCCCAGTCCGGTGGCGTTACCGATCGTTTGCGTCGTATTGGAGACGGTGAGGGTGATCGGGTTGATCGCCGAACTGAGTTGCGTCTCGATCTGCTGAACGGAGCCGCTGGAGAGCGCTTTGTTCAGCCCCGAGCCGACCGCGATGACACCCGAGCCGACTCCGCCGACGACGCTGCCCAAGGTCGATGTCACCGGTGCGAGCGGGGCGAGGGGGCCGCTGCCGAGGCTCGTCACGACGCCGCCGACGGCCTTGACCGCAGAGCCGGCATCCGAGACGACGGTGGAGGTGGACGTCAGCGTGGGTCCGAGCGGATTGGCCGAGCTGCCGAGCGTGCCGAGACCGGCAACTGTACCTGCGCCCAAGGCTTTCACGCCGTTGCCGAGATCGGTGACGGCGGTGCCGAGGTTGGCCGTCGTCGCGCCGTTGAGGCCGGGGACCGATGTGCCGGTGACCTTCGTGCCGGTATCGGAGACGGTGGTGCCCACGGCGGTGATGAGATTGCTGGCGTTGGTGAGGATGTTGCCGAGTGGGGTGGAGGAGGTGCCTGAGGTGCCTGAAGTGCCCGAAGTACCCGAAGTACCCGAAGTACCCGAAGTACCCGAAGTACCCGAAGTACCCGAAGTACCCGAAGTACCCGAGGTGCCCGAGGTGCCCGAAGTGCCCGAGGTGCCCGAAGTGCCCGAGGTGCCCGAAGTGCCCGAAGTGCCCGAAGTGCCCGAAGTGCCCGAAGTGCCCGAAGTGCCCGAGGTGCCCGAAGTGCCTGACGTACCCGAGGTACCCGAGGTACCCGAGGTACCTGACGTACCCGAAGTACCTGACGTACCCGAGGTACCCGAGGTACCCGAGGTACCCGAGGTACCCGAGGTACCCGAGGTACCCGAGGTGCCCGAAGTGCCCGAAGTGCCCGAGGTGCCCGAAGTGCCCGAGGTGCCCGACGTGCCCGACGTGCCCGACGTGCCCGACGTGCCCGACGTACCCGACGTGCCCGACGTACCCGAAGTGCCCGACGTACCCGAAGTGCCCGACGTACCCGAAGTACCCGAAGTGCCCGAAGTGCCCGAAGTGCCCGAAGTGCCCGAAGTGCCCGAAGTACCCGAAGTACCCGAAGTGCCCGAAGTACCGGAAGTACCGGAAGTACCGGAAGTACCCGAAGTACCCGAAGTACCCGAAGTACCCGAAGTACCCGAAGTACCCGAAGTGCCCGAAGTACCTGAGGTGCCCGAGGTGCCAGAAGTACCCGACAAATTACTCCCACCAAGCCCGCTACTCGGCGTCGTAAGCGTGGACCCGCAGCCATAGAGCGCGAGTAACGTAGATGTCGCCACCGCGATGGCTGTCCGACCGGCAAATTTTTGCATGATGTCCCCGTTGAACGACTGTTGATGGGGACATCAACGCAAATTGCACGCCAAACGTGTTTTATCGCGTCGATTTAGCGATCGGCAAACAGATATTCGGAGAGTAATAAAAAGTAAGGAATATTCAGCGTGGAAAACCGCTTTTCGCGAGTGGCGGTGATGCCATGTTCCACGCCGTGCTACGTAACGTTCGAGTTATGCGTAACGGTGTAAAGCCGCCATCCCCCGGTTAGCGGCTCCCATCCAGAAACGCAGCAACGAAACCCGGCAACTAAACGTTGCAATGAAAACGCCGCGATCAAAACGCCGCGAGATAAATCTCCAACGCATCCTGCTCGCTAACCGGCCGCGGATTGTTCACCAGCAGCCGCGTCTGCAACATCGCATCGGCGGCCATTCGTTCGAGGCCGTCACGTTCGATCCCGACATCGCGCAGCCGCGCCGGAATCGCGGTTGCCGCGATCATCTGTTCGAGCCGCTCAATTAGCGCCGCCGTCTTGCTCTCGACACTGCCCGTCACGCCCGGCACCACCACATCGGCGAGTTCGGCGTAAAGATGTGCCGCCGCGTCGGCGTTGAAGCGCAGCACGTGCGGCAGCACCAGCGCATTCGAAAGACCATGCGGCACGTGATAAATGCCGCCGATCGGATAAGCCAGCGCATGCACGGCGGCAACCGGCGAATTGGCGAACGCCTGGCCCGCAAAGGTCGCGCCGAGCAACATCGCTTCGCGCGCGTTGCGATTCTGGCCGTCCTCGCACGCACGCAGCAGATTGCGCGACAGCAGATCGAGCGCCTTCACCGCGAGCAGGTCGGAAATCGGATTCTTCAGATGCGCGGACGTGTACGCCTCGATCGCATGGACCATCGCATCGACGCCGGTCGCCGCAGTCGCCGCCACCGGCAGGCCGAGCGTGAGTTCCGCGTCGAGAATCGCGAGATCGGCGATCAGTTGCGGCGCGACCACGCCCATCTTCTTCGCCTCGCCGACCGTGACAATCGACACGGCGGTCACTTCGGAGCCGGTGCCAGCGGTCGTCGGCATCTGCACGAGCGGCAGACGCGACACGCTGACCTTGTTCACGCCATACATTTCGCTGAGCGCCTGCTGTTGCTGCGGCGCGAGCACGGCGATCAGCTTTGCGACGTCCATCGACGATCCGCCGCCAAGGCCCAGCACGATCTCCGCGCCGGCGTGCCGCGCGCGCGACGTTGCGTCGAGCACGATGTGTTCGGGCGGATCGGCGATGACGTCATCGATGACGATCGCGTCCCAGCCGTGCGCGGCAAGATCGGCGAGCGCGGGGTTCAGCAGGCCGCTCTTGTGCAGGAAACCATCGGTGACCACGCAGACGCGCGTGAGCGCCGGAAATTGTCCGCGCAGCAACGCGCCGAGCCGGCGAGCAGCGCCGAACTCGACGACCATCGTCGGAACGGTTTGAAACCTGAACGTGTTCATCATGCCGGGTCTCCCGGCACCATGTGGCTCGACACTTCGCGCCGGTCGAGCAGCGGAATGATGGTGCCGAATCCCAGGCGCTGAAAATGCTCGGTCTCGCGATGCGCGGAGAGACCGTTGGCGTCGCTGTACTCCTCCAGGATCACGAAGTGATCGGGATCGAGCGGCGAGCGGAAAAATTCGTAGTACAGGTTGGCGGGCTCGGTGCGGGTAGCCACCGCCAGTTCCGTGAGCGGTGCCACGAGCGCGTCGCCGTTGCCGGGCTTGGCGTAGTAATGCGCGATCACCTGCAGGTAAGCATCAGCCATCTATCACTCCATCAAGGCGGGCCGGCCGGCGTTTGGACGTCCGGCACCCGGGTTATCCATACGGTTTGTCGTCGCGGGGCCGGGCGCGGCGACTGCATTTTTATGCGTGTCGAAACTGGGCGCTCTGCCGAATACGACGCAGGCGGCGCGTGTGGCGTCGGCGGAGGCACGCTCCTGCTCGCTTGCTCCAATCGATGCAGGAATATCCACAATTTCGGTACAGCCTTCAGTTGTACCAGATTCGGGTCGATTTGCTCCACGCGCCGGGCTGACTCGCGCCACAAGCCAATGCGCCGCGAATAAGGTTGCGAAAGAGTCTGCACTTGCCACTGACTAACCGTCCGGTTGGCACGCTCAACGGCACCTGTCGAGAGGGGATCGAAGTCCACGAAACCCATGCCAATTGAATTCGTGTTTGAGAATGATTCGCGTTTACGATAAATTGACGTTCTGTCCTTTGAAAACAGCGGGAGCGAATTCATGGCTGAGGTGCTGGTCCGGCAGGAGCCTTCAACAGCATTACCAAGGAAGCCGGTTCTCAGCGCGGGGAGCGCCTGCACGTCAGTGGCGCGTCGCACGCGCGGTGCGTCCGATGGCGTGGCATGGGAGAAGGGCACCCTGCTCGACGTGCTGATCGACAATCGTCCGGCGCTGGTTCAACTGGCTCACGACCTGATCGGTTGCGCGAGTCTCGCCGAGGACGTGGTCCACGATGTCTTCATCAAGCTTGTCGACTTCCGGCAACAGGACGCCGTGCGTCAGCCGGTCGCGTACGTGACCCGCATGGTGCATAACGCGGCGATCGATGTTTGCCGTCGCCAGAGTCAGGAGGGCTGCGATGAGCCAACCTGTTGCGCCGAAGAAAACGAGTTGCACGCGCCATCGCCGGAAGACGCAATCCTCGCGCGGGACGCGTTGCGGCAAGTCTTCAACGCGCTGGAGCAATTGCCGCCGCGCAGCCGCACCGCATTCGAAATGGTGCGCGTGCGCGAGGAAACGCTGGAACACACGGCGCGCGCGCTCGATGTGTCGCAAACGCAGGTGCATTTCATGGTGCGCGACGCGGAGAGACATTGCGTCGATTGTCTCGACGCGAGTAATCGCGGAGTGACCGGCCCGGAGTATTGCGGAGGGCGCGTGCGTCGGCGGTGAGGCGCGAGCGCTTGCCGGGCGCCGTTGCGGAACGAAGCGCGCGGCAAGCCGCTGAAATCGGCCCGCCGGGCGCTTCAGTTTCAGTTTTAGCTTAGCGTCAGCAGGAATCGCAGCGTGCGGCCTGCTGCGGCTGCGCTTTATTCAGCCGTCTGGAAGAACCTCCTGAGATCGCAAAACTCAACGCTGCAAGCACGGCGACGCCGATCCCGCCGTACAGCATCACCCAGCCGAATCCACGCATCAACGCGGCGTGCACGATCTCTCCAGACGGATCGATCCGCGCCAGCCCAGGCATCTCCGTCCCGATTCCACCGACATTGCCAGCGGCAATTTTTTGCGCGAGTCCGCCGAGTTGCGCTGCGTCGAACGTTGACGGCAGATTAGCTTTCAGATGAAACAGAATCCCGCCGACCAGAATCGCGCCCATCAACGCAATGTTGATCGCGAGCGTGATCATGCGCGCGCTCATGTCGATGCCGGACGCCATCCCGGCTCGCTGCGCGGGAACGGCGGCGGTCGTTGCATTGGTGACGGGCGTGTTGGTGAGTCCGAGGCCCGCACCCGCGACGATGCAACCGGGCAACATGCTCACCACGCCCGGATGCGCCGCGCTACTGCCGTATCGCATCAACAGGAAGCCGGCGGCGATCGTCAACAGCCCGGCAGGGATCGCGATTCCCGAACCGTATCGCACGATCAGCCGTTCGCCGAGCGGCGGGAACAGCAGCGTCGGCAGCGTGTAGGCGAGTAGCGCGAGACCCGCGTCGACGCTGTCGTAGCCGAGACCGATCTGGAAGTAGATCGGCAGATAGATCATGAACGGCCAGAAGCTGAAGTTCATCCCGGCAGAGCCCATCAACGCGCCGGAGAACTGCGGAATCCGGAACACGGAGAAATCGAACATCGGGCGCGCGCTGAATTTCTCCGCGCACAGAAAGGCCGCGAACGCGAGCGCGGTCGCCGCGAGAATGGCGAGCGCGCGCGGGTTCGCGAAGCCGAGATCCGGCACCTGAGTGATGAAATACACCAGGCCGAAAACCGCGAGCGACAACGTGACGATGCCCGCGACATCGAGCGTATGAGCGTGTGGATCGCGTGATTCCTGCACGCCGCCGAACACGAGCAGCAACGTGACGACGGCCAGCAGCGCGTGTACCCAGAACACCCATTGCCAGCCCGACACCGCGACGATCATCGCGCCGATGATCGGTCCGAAACCCAGCCCGATGCCGAAGATGATCCCCCACGCGCTGAACGCGCGGGCGCGTTCGGGGCCGCTGCTGAACTGATGCGAGAGCACGGCGACCTGGCAGATCAGCATCGCGCCGCCGCTCGCGCCTTGCAGCAGGCGCGCGGCGATCAGCGTCGGCACGCTCTGCGCGAGGCCGCAGATCAGCGACGTCACGCCGAACAACGCAATGCCGATCACGAAAATCTTGCGGCGGCCGAACCGGTCCGCGAGCGTGCCGGTTGCCATCAGGACGGTCGTCACGGCGAGCGTGTAGGCGTTCATGATCCACTGCATGCCTTTGAAGTCGCCGTGCAGCACGCGTTCGAGCGTCGGGAGAATCACCGGCACGCTGGAGATTTCGAGGCCGAACATCAGCGACGCTAGGCAGATCGCGCCGAGTGCGAGGAGGTTGCGGTGAAGGCCGAACACGTGCGTCGACGGAGCGACGTTGTCTGCGGCGTTCTGTTGCTCGTTCCGGGTTGTTGCCGGGCCGCGCGCTGGCGGAATTTCCGACGCTGTCGGGTCGGTTGCCTGACGTGCGGATTCGTCACGCCGCGGCGGCGCGTTCAGATGACTGGACATGGATTCTCACCTCAATGGTCGATGGCCTTGGCCATTCGTGAATGAGTAATATAGAGGGAATCCAAGTCCCCATTGGCGCATGTAAATCCTGTTAATGCGTCTCATGAGGAACCAATAATGAAGAAATCTGGCGAGAAATATGAGCGACATCCTTGATGGAGTGACGACCTTCGTTCGCGTCGTCGAAACCGGCAGCTTTGCGCTGGCGGCCGAACGCATGAACCTGACGCGTTCGGCGGTCGGCAAGGTGATCGTGCGGCTCGAAAAGCGGCTCGGCGTGCGTCTGCTGAACCGCACGACGCGCAGCCAGAGCCTCACCGAAGACGGTCAGGCTTATTACGATCGCTGCGTGCGCGCGCTGGCCGAACTCGAAGCCGCCGAAGCCGATCTCGATTCGGGGCGGCGCGAGCCCCGAGGGCGCTTGCGGGTCAGCGTGCCGCAGGCCTTTGGTCATCATTGCGTCGCGCCGGTGCTGCTCGAACTCGCGCGCAAACATCCGCAATTGAAGATCGACATTTCGATTACCGACCGCTTTGTCGATGTGATCGAAGAAGGTTTCGATCTGGCCGTGCGTGTCGGGCCGCTCGCCGACAGCGCGAGCCTCGCGGCCCGCAAGCTCGGCATGCAGCACGCGAGCATCGGCGCGTCGCCCGCGTATCTGGCGCGGCATGGCACACCGCGTAACGTCGACGAATTGCGCGGACACGCGGTGATCGCCTACTTGCGCGCCGGAACGGCCCAACCGTGGGACGTGGTCGATTCCGACGGGCAGATTCGCCGCGCGCAAGTTCAGCCGCAACTGGGTTTCGACGACATGCAGGGCATCGTGGACGCCGCGCTTGCCGGGTTCGGGCTGGCGTGGCTGCCTAGCTGGCTGCTAGCGCGCCACGCAACACGCGGCGAACTCGTGACGGTGATGGACAACTGTTTCCGGCCGTCGCAGGACATTCACGCGGTGTGGCCGGCGAGCCGCTACCTCGCGCTGAAGACGCGCTGCGCGATCGACGCGCTGGTCGCCGAGATTCCCGCGATGCTTGGAACGGCGGTCTGACACGGATTTGCCCGCGCCGCAGGCAGCGTGCTTCCTCGAGGTCAGGTGTGGATTATCTCAGATGGAAAAATATTTAGCGCAATCAGGCTAAATATGCGGCACCGCAGCACCGGAATGTTGCTTCAAGTCATCTATAAGACACAAGTCTTAAAAGAGGGTGTATTTCGCTGTAAGCCTTATCTGGCGGGGCTCGACCCCATCCAGCGCGTTTCGCGGATATGTTTGTTTAGCAGCGAATAGAGGAAAACACGCATATACTCACGGTCTGGCCGTAAAAAGTGGTGCCGTGGGTCGCGCGGCGTTTGTGCTGCGTTTTTGCTACGTTTCGCCGGGTTGTATGTTCCGTCGCAAAACGCCGGCTCAGCGCGACCAACGCTCTGTCTATCACCTCACTTAGCAAAGCATCAAACATGTCCACATCGCCGAAGATCATCTACACCCTGACCGATGAAGCGCCTGCACTGGCTACCTATTCGCTGCTGCCGATCGTTAAGGCGTTCACGCGCTCGTCCGACGTGATCGTTGAAACGCGCGATATCTCGCTGGCCGGCCGGATCATTGCTGCATTTCCCGACTACCTCACCGCCGAGCAGAAAGGCCCGGACGATCTGGCTGAACTGGGTGGGCTGACCACGCGTCCGGAAGCGAACATCGTCAAGCTGCCGAACATCAGCGCTTCGGTGCCGCAACTGAAGGCCGCGATCGCCGAACTGCGCGACCAGGGTTACAAGCTGCCGGCTTACCCGGACGTCGCCTCGACCGACGAAGAAAAGGACGTCAAGGCCCGCTACGACAAGATCAAGGGCAGCGCCGTGAACCCGGTGTTGCGCGAAGGCAATTCGGATCGCCGCGCGCCGCTGTCGGTGAAGAACTACGCACGCAAGCACCCGCACAAGATGGGCGCGTGGAGCGCGGACTCGAAGTCGCACGTCGCGCACATGAGCGGCGGCGATTTCTACGGCAGCGAAAAATCGGCGCTGATCGCAGCGGCCGGCGCCGTGAAGATCGAACTGACGGCCGCCGACGGCTCGAAGACGGTCCTGAAAGAAAAGACCGCAGTGCAGGCGGGCGAGATCATCGACGCGTCGGTGCTGAGCAAGAACGCGCTGCGCAGCTTCATCGAAGCGGAAATCGCCGACGCGAAAGCGAACGGCGTGCTGTTCTCGGTTCACCTGAAGGCCACGATGATGAAGGTCTCCGACCCGATCATCTTCGGTCACGTGGTGTCGGTGTTCTACAAAGACGTGCTGACCAAGCACGCTGAAGCGCTGGCCAAGGTCGGCTTCAACCCGAACAACGGTATCGGCGATCTGTACGCGCGTCTGAAAGACCTGCCGGCAGAGACGGTTGCTCAAATCGAAGCCGACATCAAGGCGCAATACGAGCAGCGTCCGCATCTGGCGATGGTCAACTCGGACAAGGGCATCACCAGCCTGCACGTGCCGAGCGACGTGATCGTCGACGCGTCGATGCCGGCCATGATCCGCGAGTCGGGCAAGATGTGGGGCGCCGACGGCGCACTGCACGACGCGAAGGCTGTGATTCCGGACCGTTGCTACGCCGACGTGTACCAGGCTGTGATCGAAGACTGCAAGAAGCACGGCGCATTCGACCCGGTCACGATGGGCACGGTGCCGAACGTCGGCCTGATGGCGCAAGCTGCCGAAGAATACGGTTCACACGACAAGACGTTCCAGATCCCGGCGAACGGCGTGGTCCGCGTGACCGACGCAAGCGGCGCGGTGCTGATCGAGCAACCGGTCGAAGCAGGCGACATCTTCCGTATGTGCCAGACCAAAGACGCGCCGATCCAGGACTGGGTCAAGCTGGCCGTCAACCGTGCCCGCGCTTCGAACACGCCGGCCGTTTTCTGGCTGGACGCGGCTCGTGCACACGACGCGCAGATCATCAGGAAGGTCGAGCAGTACCTGAAGAACCACGACACGAACGGTCTCGACATCCGTGTCCTGACGCCGGTCGAAGCCACGAAGTTCTCGGTCGAACGTATCCGTGCAGGCAAGGACACGATTTCGGTCACCGGCAACGTGCTGCGCGACTACCTGACCGACCTGTTCCCGATCATGGAACTCGGCACCAGCGCGAAGATGCTCTCCATCGTCCCGCTGATGGAAGGCGGCGGTCTGTTCGAAACGGGCGCGGGCGGTTCGGCTCCGAAGCACGTTCAGCAACTGGTCGAAGAAGGTTTCCTGCGTTGGGACTCGCTGGGTGAATTCCTGGCGCTGGCTGCATCGCTCGAACACCTGAGCAACGCGTACCACAATCCGAAGGCGCAGATTCTGGCCAGGACGCTGGATCAGGCTACGGGCAAGTTCCTCGACAACGACAAGTCGCCGGCGCGCAAGATTGGCGGTATCGACAATCGCGGCAGCCACTTCTACCTCGCGCTGTACTGGGCCGAAGCACTGGCCGCGCAAACCGAAGACGCGGCGCTGCAGGCGCAGTTCGCGGGCGTGGCGAAGGCCATGGCTGAGAACGAAGCGAAGATCGTCGCTGAACTCGGCGCAGCGCAGGGCAAGCCGGTGGATATCGGCGGTTACTACCGTCCGAACACGGAATTGACGAGCAAGGCAATGCGCCCGAGCGCAACGCTGAATCAGATCGTTGATTCGGTAGCTTAACAAGCTCAGGCGAAGCTCAAGCTGGCAACAACTGCGACTGAAGCCGCGACGTAATTCGCACTGACGTAAGCAGTCAACACGACGATGGCGCTCTAGAGCGCCATCGTCGTTTTTACATCTGCGTTCAGATTCACATCGATGAGGCCAGTCGTCGTGCTCGCCATCAGCATCAGACGTGAACGATTTCCCAATCCGCGAGCTTCTCGGGGATTTCAAGCATCGACGTATCGTCGCCTTCCGACAGATGCGGGCACGTCAAACCGCGTGCGAGGTCGTCGGCAGCCTGTTGCGGGCTGTTGAATTCACCAAGCGTCTCATTGCCGTAAGTGGCCTCCCAACCATCCTGGCCCGGCAAAATGTAGAACGCTCCCTGGGTCGATCCAAAGCGAAAGCCTTTCATTTTTCTATCTCCCAATTGCCATTTAAAAACCGCGGTGCCGAGGCTGCCTGTTGCCCAGGTTGTGGGACCGGTCAGGCGCTGTTGCTGCCGTTCCGTTCGACTCAACCGTGTAAAGCGTCGGCTCTTGTAAAAGAGTCTACGTCAGCGTCCGGCGGTGCAAGTGGGTGTTGGAAGCTTCGTTTTGCAAAAAAATATCGTTAAAAAATAATGGGTTATGATATTCATTTCGCGATGTGCAACGCTAGGCGACATCGTGAAATGCCGCGTTTGTGCCACGCACCACGATTTTTTACGAAGCGCGCGTTCTTATCACATCGTGAAATTTTGGAGGTCCGGCGCGCGGTTTTGCCGCAGACGGGCGTCGATGTGACGCAGTGGGGCGGCTCACTCAAGCGAGAGCCGCCCGGCAACTCACCACATCTCAGGGAAGAATACGCCGCAGAAAATCGAGCACCGTGCGATTGAACAGCGCCGGCCTTTGCAGCGGCGCGAAGTGGCTAACGCCGGGCAGCGCGACCAACTGCGCCCCCGGAATGCTGCGGGCGATGTGCTCGGCGTGCTCCGGTTTGATGAATTCGTCGTGCTCGCTCTGGGCCACCACGACCGGCACGTCGATCCGCGCGAGATCGTCGGCGGAGTAATCGGGCTGCGTTTTCTGCATGTGGCTGACGGCGGCGACGAAGGCGTCGAAGTCATCCGGCGTCGCTGAGAGCTGGCGGTAGTCTTTCGTATGCCGGCTGAAACATCGCTCGATGACCGGCGTCAGCACGAATTCCTTCGTGCCGCTCGGGTCCATGTTGCAGCCGAAGTAGAACACCCCTGCCACGCGCTCGGGCGCGCTCGCGCCGAGAATCAGCGCGACGCACGCGCCGTCGCTCCAGCCGACCATTGCGGCGCGCTCTATCTGTAGCGCGTCCATCACGGCGAGTACGTCGGACGCCATCAACTCGTAGCTGTACGGACGGGCGTCGCGCGTGCTGCGGCCGTGGCCGCGGCTGTCGATCGCGATCACCCGATAACCGGCGTCCACCAGCGCCGGCACCTGGTAGCCCCAGTTGCCGCTATTGCCGAGGCCGCCATGCAGCAGGATCACCGGTGCACCCGCGCCGTAGGCCGCGTACCAGATGCGTGCGGCGTCGTGCTCGATATGGCCGCTGTCATTCGCTTCGGGCAGCGGTGCCGCGCCGCTTGCATCGAAGTTTTCGAGGGTGTCGTCGTCGCTGGATTGCTTGGCGGATTCCATGGGCAGTCTCCTTTGCAGGCTTTCAGGTTTTGTAGTCGGCGTTCACAGCCACCCCAGCCAGCGCCACCAGGTCGCGGCGAATAGCAGAAGCAGCAGATATCCGACGATCGTCATCACGATGCCGACGCGCGAGAACTGGCGCGCGGTGAAGGTGTCCGTGGCGAGGCAGACCATGTTTTGCGGCGCGTTGATCGGCAGCACGAAGCCGAAGCTGACCACATAGCCGAGCAGCATTGTCATGCCGAGCCGGTTGAACTCGCCTTGCATCGATTGCAGCACGGCGATCAGGATCGGCAGCATCGCGGAGGTCAACGCGGTCGCGCTGGCAAACCCCAAATGGATGACGATCAGGAACGCCGACAAAATCGCAAACGCGGTGAACGCGCTCGCGTGATCGAGGCCGCTGTGATGCGCGACGAGATCGCCGAGCCACTGCCCGGCCGTGGTCGTCAGCAGCGCGGTGCCGAGGCTGATGCCGACCCCGAACACGATCACCGTTCCCCACGGAATGCGGTTTTGCACCGTCTTCCAGTCCATCACGCCGACGCGCGGCAGCATCAGGATCACCAGCCCCACATAAGTGACGGACGTGGTGTCGAACGGATGCAGCTTGCCTTCGGTGGCCCAGAAAAACAGCAGGCCGATCGCCACCGCAAGCAGCCGCTTCTGCGGCCCCGTCATCGGACCCAACTCCCGTAGCGAGCGCGCGACCGCCTCTTTTCCTCCGGCGATGCTGTCGGTTTCGGGCGGCAGCATCTTCAGCACGACGACCAGCAGCACCGCCGACATCACGATCGCCCACGGCGCCCCGGCGATCAGCCAGTCGAGCCATGTGACGCGTGCGCCGAGCATCTTGTCCATGAAGCCCACGGTTAGCAGATTCTGCGCGGCGGCGGTCAGAATGCCGACGTTCCAGATGCTGGTGGCCTGCGCGACCACGATCATGATGCCGGCCGCGATGTTCGAGCGTTTGTCGACGCCGAACGCTGAGATCACGCCGATCATGATCGGCACGACGCAGGCGCTGCGCGCGGTCGCGCTCGGCACCACCAGCGACAGAACGATGGTCACCGCAATCGAGCCGATCAGGATGCGCCGCGTGGTCGTGCCGATCAGCGACAGCGTGACGAGCGCGATGCGCCGGTCGAGCCCGGTGATCGTCATGGCTGCGGAGATGAACAACGCACCCGCGACCAGCGCGAGCGCCGAATTCGAAAAGCCGGCGAGCGCCATGCTGATCGCCGCCGACGTGCCATATAGAACCGACGGGTCCTTGATGGTGGGCGCGGTGCCGATCAGGAACGCCATCAGCGACGTGATGATGATCGCGCTGGCCTCGTACGACACGGCTTCGGTCAACCAGACGACCACGGCGAACGCGAGAATCGCGAGCATGCGGTGTCCGGCGGGCGGCAGCGAAGCGGGTAACGGGAGCAACAGGACGACGATCATCGCGACGACACTCGCGATCAGGCCAATGGGCAGACCGCGTTTGGCCGGAGCAGGCGCCGCGCCGGATTGAGCTTCGGGTTTCGATGCGCTCATGCTTGTCGCTCCGTCGTTGGTCGTGGTCGACCTTGGGGCTTCACTGGCTTGCGTCGTTCGGTGCGCTTTCCCGCCGCGTTTCAGGCGGCTTCCGCCTGAAGTACGAAGCGTAGGCGATGCGCCGGACGATTGGATCACCGAATCGTCGTAGGGGTCAATTGCGGGGGGCGTTGCGTTCATCTCACGCCTGGCAGATGTGCGCTTTTCATGCGCTGCGCATTGTTATTGGCGCGACGGGTCTTCCCACGGCGGCAGCGGCTGCCATGCGTCAACGAGGTGATCGATGAAGAGACGCACCTTCGGCGTCAGATGCCGCCGCGTCGGATAGACCGCGCGAATCGGCAGGCCGTCCATCGCGAACGATTGCAGCAACGGCCGCAAGCGGTCCTGTCTGATTTCGGCGTCGAGCAGATACGAGGGCAGCGTAACGATGCCCGCGCCGCGCACGGCTGCGCCGATCAATGCCTCGGCGCTGTCCATTTTCAATCTGCCGACGGTTTCCACCGGCGGTTGCTCGAAACCGTTAAACAGCCACGGCTGCGGCCGCCCTGCGCTGACGAAGTGAAGGCATTCGTGCTGCGTCAGATCGGGCGGCGTCGCCGGTATTCCCCGGCGATCCAGATAAGCGGGCGACGCGCAGGTGATCAGCCGTTGCGTCGCCACCGTGCGGGCGATCAGCCGCGAGTCCGGCTTCGGTTCGCCGACCCGGATCGCGACGTCGAAACTTTCATCGACGAGATCGACGAAGCGGTCGGTGAAGCTGACTTCGGCCGACACCGCCGGCCACCGTTCGAGAAACGTTTCGATGACGGGCAGGACCTGCCGATGCCCTAGTCCGATGGGCAGGCTGAGGCGCAAGGTGCCGACCGGCGTTGCACTGCGCACGGCCATCGCAGTTTCGGTCTCTTCGAGGTCGTCCAGAATCTGCGTGCAGCGGGCGAAGAAAACGGAGCCGTCGTCGGTGAGACCGAGACTGTGCGGAGTGCGATGCAACAGCCGCACCTGCAAACGCGCTTCGAGCCGCGCAATGATTTTGCCGACCGCCGAACGCGTGAGTCCGAGTTGCTGCGCCGCCGCCGTGAAACTGCCGGCTTTGACCACGGTGACGAAAGTTGCGATGTCGTTGATATTGCCGAGCGCCAAAATCGGAGCCCTCCGGGGTGGATGTCTGCCAAGCGAGGGAAACGCGTGAATCGAGCCGTTGCTGTCGGCAGGTGCGCGTCCCGATGATATCCCCAAGGCCCATCTGTCGCGTTGATGGGGAGCCACATTCCCCATCGATCCTTCTACTCTCCGTTTCAGAAAGCCGTATTGACCGGCGGTCACGTCAGCGTAGTGCGACGGTCCGCCGGTTCCTTATTTTTCGAACCGGAGAATTTCCATGGATGCCAATCAACTAGCCTGCCCATCCGCGCCACAGGTGGCCGCGGGCGAAGGCGCAGCACTTTTATCGACACTCGATGCCTCCGCACGCGGACCATCGTGGCTGGCGGTTTTATCGGTCGCGATCGGGTCGTTCGCGTTCGTGGCAACCGAATACATGCCGGTCGGCCTGTTGCCGCAGATCGCGCACGATCTCGGCGTGACGCCGGGCACCGCCGGGCTGATGGTGACGACCCCGGGCGTGATCGCCGCGATCTCCGCGCCCGCGTTGCTTCTGGCGGCGGGGCGGATCAACCGTCGGCTGATCCTGTTGCTGCTGGCCGCGCTGTTACTGGCGTCGAATGTGATATCGGCGCTCGCACCGGGCTTTGCCGCGATGCTCGCGGGCCGCGCGCTGCTGGGCGCGAGCCTCGGCGGCTTCTGGACGGTCGCGCTCGGCGCGTCGGGACAACTCGTGCGGGAAGACCAGGCGGCTCGCGCCGGCGCGACGATCTTCATGGGCATCACACTGGCGACGGTGGTCGGCGTGCCGCTCGGCACCCTGATCGCCGATCTGAGTTCCTGGCGCGTGTCGTTCTTCGCGACCGCCGTGCTCGCCGCGCTCGCGCTGGCGGCGCAGGCCGTGTTCCTGCCGTCGCTGCCGCCCAGAGCGGCGATGCGTCCCGACGATTTCCGCGCGATGCTGGCTCGCCCGGCCGTGCGCCGCAGTCTGTTGCTGGTCGGCTTGCTGTTCGGCGCGCACTTCGCGGCTTATACGTACATCGCACCGTTTCTCGAACGCGATGCGTCGTTCGGTGCGTCGTGGATGACAGCTGTGCTGCTTGGCTTCGGCGTCGTCGGATTCGGCGCGAATTTCGCGGTCTCGGCGCTCGTGACGCGGCATCTGAAGGCGTCGTTATTGACGTTGGGCGCGTTGCTGGCGCTCGCGCTATTCGCGTTGCCGATGTTGCACGCCTCGCCTGCTGCGGTGATCGCGGCGGTGATGCTGTGGGGCATCGCCTACGGGGCGATTCCGCTGAGCCTGAGCATCTGGATGCAATGGACTTCTCCGGATCGGCCGGAAGCGGGATCGTCGCTGTTCGTCAGCACGGTGCAGACCTCGATCGCGCTCGGCTCGCTTGCTGGCGGCGCGGTGGTCGACCACCTCGGCATTGCATCGACGATGCATCTCGGCGGCATTCTCGCCGTGCTCAGCCTGTTCGTGATCCTGACGTTCGGCACGCGTCACGCGAGTCTCAAGGATGCGCTCGGCAAGTAGGCGAGGCGGCGCGCGTTGAAACACTCAGGCTCCGCCATCGCAACAATCTCTGTATGCCGCGCATCGCAGCACCAGAAGGCTTCCAGCGCATTGCGGACCACGCGGTCCGAAGTCTTCGGAGGCGCGGCCCGTTTTTCCCGACGGGCCGCGCCTATAGATTGTCATCAACGCCGGAGAACGCATCGCGCGCCTGGCGGCAGTCATTCACCGGATAACTTTCGAGAGACGAGAAACCATCATGAGCAAGCTTTTCACGACCGTCAAAGTAGGACCTTATGAATTCGCGCACCGCGTCGTGCTCGCCCCGTTGACGCGGATGCGTGCCGAAGACGGCGCGCGCCCCGGCCGTCTGATGGCCGAGTACTACGCGCAGCGCACGTCGCCCGGCGCGTTGCTGATCGGCGAGGCGACCATCGCGGCCCCCAACGGCAACGGCTATCTCGGTGCGCCGGGCCTGTACGACGACAGCCAGATCGCCGGCTGGCGCGAAGTCACCGACGCCGTGCATGCGAAGGGCGGCCGCATCTTCCTGCAGCTTTATCACGCGGGACGTCAGTCGAATGCACAGTTGCAGCCCGATGGCGGTCAGCCGGTGGGGCCGTCGGAAGTGTTGCACGGCGGTGTCGCCTATACGGAAGCCGGCTGGGTTCCGAACACGCCGAACCGCGCGTTGCAGACCGACGAGATCGCCGCGATTGTCGAGAGTTTCCGCAGCGCCGCCGAACGCGGCGTGAAAGCGGGCTTCGACGGCGTGGAATTGCACGGCGCGAACGGTTATCTGTTCGACCAGTTCCTTCAGGACGGCAGCAATAAACGCACGGACGCTTACGGCGGCTCGTTCGAAAATCGCGCGCGTCTGCTGATGGAAGCGACCCGCGCGGTGATGTCCGTGTGGGGCAGCGACAAGGTGGCGGTGCGCCTGGGGCCGAGCGGATCGTGGGGCGATATGTCCGATAGCGATCCGGTCGCGCTGTTCACGTACGTCGCGGCGGAACTCGCGAAGCTCGATCTCGCGTATCTGCATCTGATCGAGCCGCGCATCGCGGGCAATGTCGAGGACGAAAGCCGCAACCAGGCGCCGGTCGCCGCGCAGACGATCCGCAAGCACTATCCGGGGACGATCATCGCGGCAGGCGGTTTCAAAGGCGACTCGGCGGAAGCGATTCTTGTCGCGGGAGACGCCGACCTCGTCGCGTTCGGCCGTGACTTTATTGCGAATCCGGATTTGCCGGAGCGTCTGCGTTTGAAGCTGCCGCTCAACCGCTACGACCGTCCGACGTTCTTCGGCGGCACGGAAGTCGGCTATACCGACTATCCGTTCTATCGCGAAGAAGCTGAAGCTGAAGCTGAAGCCGAAGTCGAAGCCGCCATCGTTTAAGGCAGCTGCGCCTTAACCGCCGTCGCCGAAGCCTGAGCCGGAAACAGATGTTCGGTCAGATAGTCGATGAAGACCCGCGCCTTCGGCGACATCTGCCGGCCCGACGGCCACAGCGCGCGAAACGCGCTGGGGCTGTCCAGAAACGGCTCCAGCACCGCCACGAGCGAACCTTCGGCCAACCGCGCGCGCACGGTGAAGTCGGGCGCGCAGACGAGGCCGAGCCCCTGTTCCGCGAGCAGGATAAGCGGCTCGACGGCGGTGACGATCGCCACGGTCGGCAGGTCGATATCGAGCGTCTCGCCGTCGCGGCTCAACGGCCAGCGCCGCAATTTACCGGTGGTCGGAAAGCGATGCTGAAGGCACGCATGCTCGCGCAACTGCTCCGGTTCGGTCGGCACGCCGCGCCGCGCGAAGTACGCGGGCGAGCCGACAATCACCTGCCGGAACGCGCCCATCGTGCGCGTGATCAGCGTGGAATCGGCGACATCGCCGGTGCGGGTCGCCACGTCGAAACCCTCTTCGATCACGTCGACCATCCGGTCGGAGAAATCGATGTCGAGCGTGATGTCCGGGTACGCGGTCATGAATGCGCCGATCACCGGCATCATCAGCGTGCTCACCATGGGCATGCTCACGCGCAGGCGTCCGCGCGGCTCGGCATTCGCGAGCGCCAGTTCGGTTTCGGCAGCCTCGATTTCACCGATGATCCGCTGACACCGCGTCAGGAAAATCGCCCCCTCGGGTGTCAACGCAATGCTGCGCGTGCTGCGATGAAAGAGGCGTACGCCGAGCCGTCCTTCGAGTCGCGAGATGGCCTTGCCCACCGCCGACGACGAAATGCCCAACTGCCGGCCCGCCTCGGTGAAGCTGCGGGTTTCGGCGGCGCGCACGAACACGTTGAGCGAGCCGAACCGGTCCATGGCCCCCGGCGACGATGCGCCAGTTTCGCCGACTGCAGCAGGCGCTGCCGGCGCGAGCCGCGCGGTGGCGGAAACGGCGGAGCGGCTGGCCCGATCGGGCGTCGTCATGAGAACTCCTTGGGTTCAGGCGCGTTGCAAGACCTTCGAGAACAGCACTTCCTTCAGATTGACGACCGGCGCAGGATCGCGTTGCGTGCGCGCGAGCAGAAACGCGCCTTGCATCGACGAAACGATGAACGTGGCCAGTTGTTCGCAATTCGTGTCGGCCCGCAATTCGCGCGCGGCGACGGCGGCTTCCAGGCAATATAGAACGCATCTTTCCAGTTCGGCGAAGATCTCGTTCAGACGCGCGCGGATGGTGTCGTTGTCGCTCGAATCGGCGGCGAAATTGCCGAGCAGGCAGCCGTTGCGCGCATCGTTCAGGCCGATCAGGCGGATATGCACATCGACATATTTGCCCAGACGATGCAGCGGCTTCAAGTCGTCGTTCAGGAGCGTGTCGCGCAGGTCGCCGCGCGCACGTTCGGCGTACAGATCGATCACTTCGAGACCAAAGGCTTCTTTTGACGCGAAGTGGTTCGTGAAGGACCCGTGCGGTACGCCCGCCGCCTTCACGATGTCCCGCACGCTCGCGCCGTTGAAGCCGAATTCGTGGATGACACGCATGCCTTCGGTAATCAGCGTGTCTTTGTGTGAAGGTTTCGGCATGGTCGGAATGTCGTGGGCGTTGTCAGGCGATGGCGGTTTGCGTTGTGCGAACGCCCCGCATTGTGTCATGCACAAGGCGGGGCGAGGTTGCGGGCAGGCGGTGTGCGGCGGCTTGATTCTGCCGTGTTCGCTTTAGCCCAGCGCGATATGCCGCCCGCTTTCCGACGATTCTACGGCGGCGTCGAGCAGCTCATGCAGCCGCACCGCGTGCTCGAAAGTCGGCGCCGTGCGGCTGCCGGTGCGGACGTCGTCGGCGAAGGCTGCGTAGAGTTGCGCGAGTTCCAGCACGGCGGACGGCAGGTCGGATTCAGGCAGGCGGTCATACGAAGCGGGCACCGGTAACGGTGCAAGCGGCAGGTTATCGCCGTGTGCGCCTTCCACCACGTAGTCGTCGCCGAGATTGCCGAACGCCGACCGGTTGGTGATGCGTAAATCGCCTTCGGTGCCCGTGATGTCGATCTGCACGCCCGAGCCGTTGCGCTTGCCGCCTTCGATATGCACCGATACCACCGCGCCGTCCGCGAGACGTCCTGCGAGAACGAGCTGATCGGGCGTCGTGGTCGGCAAGACCTCGCCGGTTTCCCTGATCGTCACCTGATCGAACTGATTGACGCTGAGCGCGCTGATCGACAGCGGCCAGCCGGTCGCTTCGAACAGCATGTCGAGAAAATGGCCGGCGTAGATGGCGATCACGCTGGAGAAGTTTTCCGGCGGCACGGTCCAGCGCAATGCGTTCGAACGCAGCGCCTGGAAGTAATTCATGCTCACGTGAATGCGTACCGAGCGCAGCCGGCCGACGTAACCCTGCTCGAGCAGATCGCGGACGTAGCGGTTGTGCGGCGCGAGCCGCCGCTGCAAGCCGACTACATGGCGCACGTTTTTTTGCCGGGCGAGTTCGACCAGCTCTCGCGAAGTGTCGACGCTGGGCGTCAACGGCCATTCGCAATACACATCCTTGCCAGCCGCGATTGCGGCGCGCACGCCTTCCGCGTGTTGCGGCGCGGTGGTCAGCACGATCACCAGATCGACTTCGGGATGATTGACGAGGTCGTCGAGCGAATCGGCGACGTATTTGAAGCCGTAACGTTGGGCGACCTCGTTGGCCGCCTCGCGGCGCTGGCTGAACACGGCGGTCAATTCGTATTGCGGCAGCAGGCTCAACACGCGCACATGGCCGTGCCGCGCCCAGTTGCCGACGCCGACGATGCCGACCCGGATCGGAGCGTCGCCGGTAGTCAGGGAAATTCGAGTCATGGGATACCTCGCGCTGACGCGCGACAGGGCGGCTCGCAAACCGCAATCCGTTGCGGCTGCGAGGTCCGCCGACAGACGTTATACGCCGGTGAACTGGTCGTTGAATTGCGTGACGAAAGCGGCTTCGTTTGGCCCCGCGTTGTTGCGCAGCGGACGCGCGATGTCGACGATCGCTTCGTCGGCATCGGTGCCGAGTTCGCGCATGGTCTGTTCGATGAACGGCGCGAGCGGCATGGCGCGCGGTTCGTTCCTGCTGTCGAGCAAATCGGTCTGCACCCACGGCGGCGCGATTTCGACGACGCGAACCGACGTGTCCTTGAGCTTGTAGCGCAGCGATTGCGTGTACGAATGGATCGCGGCCTTGGTCGACGAGTAGACGCCGGAAATCGCCAGCGGCACGAAGCCGAGTACCGACGACACGTTGATGATCGTCGCATCGTCCTGCTGTTGCAGATGGTCGACCAGTTCGCCCGTGAGGCGGATCGGGCCCATCAGGTTGGTGGTCAGCGTGGCGACGATCAGCGCATCGTCGACGGGCTTGCTGAGGTCGTCGATCTGCATGATGCCGGCGTTGTTGATCAGCACGTTCAGCGACGGATATTTCGCGATCAGCTCGCGCGCGACCGCAGCGATGTTTTGCGGATCGGTGATGTCGAGTTCGACCGCCTGCATGCCTGGGTTGGCGGCAATCGTCTCGTCGAGATTGGCCTTGCGCCGTCCGGCGATGATCACCTGATTGCCGAGTCGATGGAATGCTTCAGCAAGTGCCCGGCCGATGCCCGAGCCGCCGCCGGTAATGAAGATCGTGTTGCCTGTGAGTTTCATGATGTGTCTCTTGAGGGGATTGAAGGTTCGCGTACCAGTGAATGTCGCCGTCAGGCGATGTGTGGAATATGGACGAACGTATTGGACGCATCAAGAAGCCCGGGGCGAATGGACAATTCGGACGGGGAGAACAATGAAATTACCGGCTGCCCGCTTACGGCGGTGGCTCGCGAATCAGCCGGTATTGGCGGGGAAAGGCAGCCGGTCCGGCTGCGCAGACCGGTTCGGAAGGTGGATCAGGCGGAAATCAGTACGATTGTATTTTTATGTGGCGATGGTAGCCACTGCGCGTAGCCAGGTAATAACGGCGCCCAGCCGCGCGCGCCACCTCACCCGCCAACTTTACTCATCTCATGCGCGCGCCGCAGCCTCTCGCGGCTATTGCTCAAATGCATGCGCATCGCCGCACGTGCATCGTCGGCATCCTGGCGCTCGATCGCGCGATAAATCGTCTGATGCTCGCCCAGCACATTGCGCAGATGCTCCACATGGTCGAGTTCCGCGATCTCGGCGGACCCGAGCCGGGTGCGCGGACTCACCGCGCGGCCCAACTGGCTGAGCACGTCGAAGAAATAGCGATTGCCGCTCGCGCGCGCGATCTGCAAATGAAACTCGATGTCGTGCGCAACCGTGTCCGTGCTGCCGCGTTCGAGTTCGGACTCGAAGCGCGTCAGCGCAGCGCGGATCAGCTTGAGGTTCTGTTCCGTGCGGCGCGTCGCGGCGAGCGCGGCCGACGCGGCCTCGACATCGATCCGGAATTCGATGATCGCCATCACGTCGAGCATGTTGGACAGATCGGCGGTCGGCAACTGCATCGGCTTTTCGGACGCGGGCGCCAGCACGAAAGTGCCGATGCCGTGACGCGTCTCGACCACATTGGCCGCCTGCAGCCGCGAAATCGCTTCGCGAACCACGGAGCGGCTCACGGAGAGCTGCTTCATCATCGCGACTTCGGTGGGGATACGGTCGCCTGGCCTCAGGACGCCGCGGCGAATTTCATCGGAAAGGGTGGCCACCACCTTCTCAGTTAGGCTGCTCATTTTTGTGGCTTGTTTGACTAATCGACGGTGAATGCACGCGTTATTGCAGGGGCGACGGCACGGGCCGCAACGGCCTGGCCATCGTGACTCCGGTCGACATCGCAGGCGATGCCGTGGCCCGGCTCCTCTTAAAGTATGGCACAGGACGTTTTCCGAGTCCTATGTGAAGGGCGCTGATTGCAGTAAAGGAATGGATTGACCCACGCCTTCCCGCTGCACAACGAAGGCAGGATAAAATCTAAGTCATCAGACGTCTTAGTTCGTGATGAAAAGTCGATTTTTCGTTATGTGATGCAGCACGGACACTGTATTACATCGTGATTTACAGGGTAAACACCACATTGGAATCGATCTTCAAAAAATAGTAGACTGTCGTCAGACAACGTATCACGATTGCTGAAACTGACGTAGTCAGTTCCGACCAGCCGCGCCGCGTTGCACCCGATCCGACGCGCCCACGTGGCCGATACTGGAGACAACCTTGACCTCTGCTCTCAACCCGGCGGCCGACCCGCTTGAATCCGCAGTATCGAAGGTCAAGCGGCACGTGTTGCCGCTGTTCCTGATCATGTTCATCGCCAACTACATCGACCGCGTGAACATCGGCTTCGTCAATTCGCACATGCAGACGGATCTCGGCATCGGCGCGGCGGCGTACGGCCTGGGAAGCGGACTGTTCTTCATCGGCTATGCGCTTTTCGAAGTGCCGTCGAACGTGTTGATGCAGAAGTACGGCGCGCGTGCATGGCTGACGCGGATCATGGGCACGTGGGGGCTGGTGGCGGGCGCGATGGCCTTCGTGTGGAACGACACGTCGTTCTATGTGCTGCGGTTTCTGCTCGGCGTGGCCGAAGCCGGGTTTTTCCCCGGCGTGGTGTTTTACTTCACGCAGTGGCTGCCGCAGAAAGAGCGCGGCAAGGCGGTCGCGGTTTTTCTGTCGGGCTCGGCGCTTGCGTCGGTGCTGTCCGGTCCGATCACCGGTTCGCTGCTGTCCATTCGCGGACTCGGCCTGCAAGGCTGGCAGTGGATGTTCCTGATCGAAGGCGCGTTTTCGATCGTGTTGTGCGCGGTGAGCTGGATGCTGCTGAAGTCGCATATCCGCGATGCACACTGGCTGACCAGCGAAGAGCAGACCGTGCTCTCAAGGTCGATTGCGATGGAGCAGGCCGAGCGTGACGCACGCGGCGGCGCGCATCTGCCCACCATGAAGTTGCTGAAGGACCCGCAAATCCTGTTGTTCTGCTTCCTCTACTTCGCGATCCAGTTGACGATTTACGCGGCCACGTTCTGGTTGCCGACCATCATCCGCAAGATGGGCGGTCTCACCGATTTCCAGGTCGGCATGTTCAACGCGATTCCGTGGTTGATCGCGATGGCCGGGATGTACGGCTTCGCGGTGCTGTCGGCGAAATGGCGCTTCCAGCAGGCGTGGATGGCCGTGGCGCTGGTGATCGCGGCGTGCGGACTGTTTGCGTCGACGTCGGGCAATCCGGTGTGGTCGTTCGTGGCGATCTGTTTTTCGGCGATCGGTTTCAAGGCGGCTTCGTCGCTGTTCTGGCCGATTCCGCAAGGCTATCTCGACGCCCGGGTCGCGGCCGGCGTGCTCGCGCTGATCAATTCGGTGGGCAACCTCGGCGGCTTCTTTGCGCCGGCCACCTTCGGTTATCTGCAGCAGCACACCGGTTCGATTACCGGCGGCCTGTACGGATTGGGCGTCGCGTCGCTGATCGCGGCGGCGGCAGGTTTCCTCACCCGCAACCGTCGTGGCGATAGCGGCAACGACAACAACGCGCTGCCGGATTCGCTGCACAGCAAAGCGCATTGACTACACTGATTTTCACGACCGTTTTTCATTACCGTTAATCGACCGATAAGCACTGACTGATTTCCACCCGGAGCGGGTGTCGAGCGCGACGAGCAACCATATCGCCCTGCGTTTCGCCCACCGGATTTTTCACTCTACAGAACCTATTCTCATGTCATCGAACCTCTCCGAATCGAAGAACGCCACGCCCGTCGTCACCGAACTGCGCGTCGTGCCCGTCGCCGGCCGGGACAGCATGCTGATGAATCTGAGCGGCGCGCATGGCCCGTTCTTCACGCGCAACGTCGTGATCCTGCGCGACAGCGCGGGCAACACCGGCGTCGGCGAAGTGCCGGGCGGCGAGAGCATCCGCAAGACGATCGACGACGCGCGGCCGTTCGTCGTCGGTCAGTCGATCGGCAATCTGCAAGCCATCCTGAACAAGGCGCGCACCCAGTTCGCCGATCGCGACGCTGGCGGCCGCGGTCTGCAAACCTTCGATCTGCGGACCACCATCCACGCGGTTACCGCGCTCGAAGCCGCGCTGCTCGATCTGCTCGGCCAGCACCTCGGCGTGCCGGTTGCGGCGCTGCTCGGCGAAGGCCAGCAACGCGACGAAGTCGAAATGCTCGGTTACCTGTTCTACATCGGCGATCGCAAGAAGACCGACCTGCCGTACGCGAGCGGCGCCGATGGCCGCGATGACTGGGATCGCGTGCGCACCGAAGAAGCGATGACGCCCGAAGCGGTCGTGCGTCTCGCCGAAGCCGCGCAGGCGCGCTACGGTTTCAACGACTTCAAGCTGAAGGGCGGCGTGCTGCCCGGCGACGCCGAAATCGAAGCGGTCACCGCGCTCGCCGAACGCTTCCCGGACGCGCGCGTCACGCTCGACCCGAACGGCGCATGGTCGCTGGCCGAAGCGGTGCGCCTGTGCCGCGACCAGCACGACGTGCTGGCCTACGCGGAAGACCCGTGCGGCGCCGAAAACGGCTATTCGGGCCGCGAAGTGATGGCCGAATTCCGCCGCGCAACCGGTTTGCCGACGGCGACCAACATGATCGCGACCGACTGGCGTCAGATGGGGCACGCGATCCAGTTGCAGTCGGTCGACATTCCGCTCGCCGATCCGCATTTCTGGACGATGCAAGGCTCGGTGCGCGTCGCGCAGATGTGCAACGAGTGGGGCTTGACGTGGGGTTCGCATTCGAACAACCATTTCGATATCTCGCTCGCGATGTTCACGCACGTCGCGGCTGCGGCTCCCGGCAAGATCACCGCGATCGATACGCACTGGATCTGGCAGGACGGCCAGCGTTTGACGCGTGATCCGTTGCAGATCGTCGGCGGCAAGGTGAAGGTTCCGGAAAAGTCCGGCCTCGGTGTCGAACTCGATATGGACGAACTCGAGAAGGCGCACGCGCTGTATCAGCAACACGGCCTGGGTGCGCGCGACGACGGCGTCGCGATGCAATACCTGATTCCGAACTGGAAGTTCGACAACAAGCGCCCGTGCCTCGTGCGCTAAGACTGTCGACGCTGATTTCGACGATCCGGGCGGCGGCACGCCAAGCTGGATCGTGCCGCCCAACCCCGAAGCCATTCACGCAATTCACACGATTCACGCCATGACTACACCTCAAGAACTCAAAGCAATCGTTTCGGAAGGTCTGCTGTCCTTCCCCGTCACCGACTTCGACGCACAAGGCAACTTCCGCGCCGACACGTACGCTGAGCGCCTCGACTGGCTCGCTCCGTACGGCGCATCGGCGCTGTTCGTGGCGGGCGGCACGGGCGAATTCTTCTCGCTGACGCATGACGATTACTCGAAGGTCGTGAAGACCGCCACCGAAGTCTGCAAGGGCAAGGTGCCGATCCTGGCGGGTGCAGGCGGCCCGACGCGCGTCGCGATCGACTACGCGAAGGAAGCCGAGCGTCACGGCGCCAACGGCATTCTGCTGATGCCGCATTACCTGACCGAAGCCTGCCAGGAAGGTATCGCCGCGCACGCTGAAGAAGTGTGTAAAGCCGTGCCGAACATGGGCGTGATCATCTACAACCGCGCCAATTCGAAGCTCAACGCGGACATGCTCGAAGGCCTGGCGGAACGCTGCCCGAACCTGATCGGCTTCAAGGACGGCGTGGGCGAGATCGAAAACATGGTGACGATCCGCCGCCGTCTGGGCGACCGCTTCTCTTACCTCGGCGGCCTGCCGACCGCGGAAGTCTACGCAGCGGCATACAAGGCGCTGGGCGTGCCGGTGTACTCGTCGGCAGTGTTCAACTTCATCCCGAAGACGGCGATGGACTTCTACCGCGCGATTGCCGCCGACGACCACGCAACGGTCGGCAAGCTGATCGACGACTTCTTCCTGCCGTACCTGAAGATCCGCAACCGTCGTGCTGGCTACGCAGTCAGCATCGTCAAGGCCGGCGCGAAGCTGGTCGGCCACGACGCAGGCCCGGTCCGCGCACCGCTGACCAATCTGACCGAAGAAGAAGTCGGCATGCTCGACGTGCTGATCAAGAAGCTCGGCGCGCAGTAATGCAGCCGCCACGGTCGCGGCAACATCGCGGCCGTGCGAATTTGAAGACCATGAAAAAACGCCCGGGACAATTGTGTCGCCGGGCGTTTTTTATTCGAGCGGATGTTGTGGCTAGCTCTTGCGAAACACCACATGCGAGATGCGCTGCACCAGCAACGCGGCGACCAGCGAAGCCACCGCAGTCAGCCACACGCCGATATGAATCGACTGCACCAGCGCATCGCGTGCGGAGTCGATCAGCGCCAACGTGTCCAGCCCTGAGGTTTTCATATCCGCGATCAACTGCGTGCGCGAAGCGTCGTCGATAAGAATACGCAGGTCGACAAAACGCGGCCGCCATTGCGACGCCGCAGGCTCGCCGAGCACGCTCATCGTCCGCGTGACGACGTTGCTGTAGTGATGCGACACGACAGTCGCGACGATGCTCGTGCCGAGCATGCCGCCCACCATCCGCGTGGATTGCAGCAACGCGGTCGTGATGCCGAAGCGCTCGCGGCCGGCAATCTCCTGGGCGAACACGTTCAGATTGTTGAGGATGAAGCCGAGGCCGATGCCGACCGCCGCCATCGGCAATTCGATCCGGAAGGTCGGCGTATCGGGATTCGCGAACGCGATGCCGATCGATGCGAACAGCAGCAGGACGAAGCCGATCGACAGAATCTGCGTGGGCTTTTTCATGTGAACCACGATGCGCGTATTCAGCAGGCTGCCGAGCGCGATGCATGCGGCAATCGGCGTGGCGAGCAAGCCGGCCTGTTGCGGCGACAAGCCGAAGCCGCCCTGCAACAGCAACGGCGCGAAGAAGATCAGCGAAAACATCGTGAAGCCGGACAGCATGCCGAGCGTGAACAGCGTGACGAGTTGCGGGTCTTTGAACAGATCGAGCGGAATGATGGGATGCGTGGCGCGCTTTTCGCAGATCAGCAACGCGACGGTGCCCGCAATCACGCATACGCCGAGGATGAGCATGCCCACGGTCAGACCATGTTTGGGCACACCTTCGATAAACGCCTGCAAGCCGCCGAGCACACCGGCGACCAGCGCCGCACCGAGCCAGTCGATCTTCACCTCGCCGTCATGCGGGCGACGGAAAGCCGGCAGATGCGCCCAGATGAAGTACAGCGCCGCCGCGCCGACCGGCAGGTTGATCAGGAAAGTCGAGCGCCAGCCCCAGTGCTCGCTCATCCAGCCGCCGAGCGACGGACCGGCGGCCGTGCCGATGCCGTACGCGGCGGCCATCACCACCTGCCAGCGAACCCGCGCACGCGGATCGGGGAACAGATCGGGAATCGACGCGAACGCGGTGCCGACCATCATCCCGCCGCCGACGCCCTGCAAGCCGCGCGCGATCACCAGAAACAGCATGTCGTTGGCGACGCCGCAAAGCACGGAGGCCACTGTGAACACGATCACTGCGGCAATCACGAAGCGCTTGCGGCCGAAGTAGTCGCCGAGACGCCCGAACACCGGCACCGTCACGACCGACGCCAGCAGGTAGGCGCTGGCGATCCATGCGTAGTACTCGAAGCCGTGCAGTTCGGCGACGATCGACGGCAACGCGGTGCTGACCACGGTCTGGTCGAGCGCGACCAGCATGTTGACGAGGCCGATGCCAAGCATCGCGAACAGGGCGTTTCGAAACGGAAGGGCGGTCGTAGTGCTGGTCGGGGTCGAGTTCACGGAGCGGGCCGGGGGCGGTTCAGGTTGGGCGCTGCGCGGCGTGGAAGGGGCGGCAGGCCAAGGATCATGACGACTATATCGTGAAGTTGTCTGACCTCTTGGTAGGGAATTATACGGGTTTTCCCTTAGTCGAAATTATTTTCTCGCGCCGCCGAGCGAAAATTGGACGCAAAAAAGCCGTGCGGCGCGCGCACGGCTTGGTGAAGCGGGATGGTTATACGATGTCGTCCGCTAAGGCGAGTGTTGGTTTTACGTCAGCCGCTCGGCCGCTCAGCCGAAGCTCGGACTTTTGCCCAGCGCCATCGCCATGGCCTGCATCGCGACGAGATAACCGCTCGCGCCGAGTCCGCAGATCACGCCGGTCGCCGCGCGCGAGATCAGCGAATGGCGGTAGGTTTCGTCGCGCTTATGAATATTGGTGATGTGCAGCTCGATCAACGGACGCTCGATCAGCTTGACCGCGTCCAGCACCGGCACCGACGCAAACGAAAATCCCGCCGGATTGATGATGACCGCCGCATCGCGCTCGAACGCTTCCTGCAGCCAGTCGACCATCGTCGCTTCGCTGTTGGTCTGGCGGAATTCGCATTGGAGTTCGAGCCGGTTCGCGAGCGCTTCCACCTGCTGCTGGATCTGCGCGAGCGTGGTCGTGCCATAGAGATGCGGCTCGCGCTTGCCCAGCATGTTCAGGTTCGAGCCATTCAGTACATAAACGAGTTCAGTCATTATTCAGTCGCCTGTTTGCAAAATTCAGTGTGATGCGGGACGGCCCGATGCGGGGCGTTACATGCGGTGGCTGTTGCTCACGCCCGCCGTTGCAAAATCCGCGTCGCCCGTGACGGCCGCTGCCGAGTCGGTGCGATTCATATCGATGCCGAGCGTTTCGCGAGCGGTCAGGATCATCACGAGCGAAATCACGTTGAAGACCACGCATACCGCGACGACGCCCCACGGCGAGCCGTTGCAGACGGAAAAGAGCCACACGGCCAGCACCGGCATCGGACCGCCCGCCACCAGATTGGCGCCGGTATAAGCGAGCGCCGAGCCGGAATAGCGCACGTTGGTCGGAAAAGCTTCGGCGAACGCGACCGGCTGAATGCCGCTCTGGAACTGCGTGAAGCCGAGGAAGAAGCCCATTGCGGCGAGCATCGGCAGGAAGCTGCGGGTGTCGAGAATCTGGAAGTACACGAAGAGCATCAGCAGCGTCGCGGTCGAGCCGATCGCGAGCGCCTTCTTGCGGCCGATCCGGTCGCTCAGCATCCCGCCGGCCAGCGCGCCGACGATCGCGCAGACGTTCGCGCCCATCAGCAGCAGAAAGCCAGTTTGCTTCGGAATCGCCAGCGTCTTCGTGATGTAGCTCAGCGAGAACACGACGATCAGGTAGAAGATCGCCGCCGGGCCGCAGAAGAACAGCATCCAGCGCAGAACGGTGCGCCAGTGAAGCCGCAGCGCGTCGCGCAACGGACTGCCGACGTGCACGACGTCGGTTTTGCGCAGCGCGACGAACGCGGGCGTCTCGCTCACTTTCAGCCGGATGTACAGGCCGACGATCACGAGAATGAAGCTCAGCACGAACGGAATGCGCCAGCCGTACGATTCGAACGCCTGCGCCGGCAATGTCGACGACAGCAGCAAGAGCACGCCGTTCGCCATGATCTGGCTCAGCGGCGAGCACAGGCCGAGCAGTCCCGAGTATTTGCCGCGCCGGTCGGGGCTGGCGTGTTCGATCGCCATCAATTGCGCGCCGGTCGATTCGCCGCCCAGCGCGAAGCCTTGCAGAATCCGCAGCAGCACGAGCAGGACCGGCGCCCATACGCCGATGCTCGCGTAAGTCGGCAACAAGCCCATCGCCATCGACGCCACGCCCATCACGGTGACGGTGCCGAGCATCAGATTGCGCCGGCCGAGTTTGTCGCCGAGGTGGCCGCAGATGATCGCGCCGAGCGGCCGAGCGGCAAGCCCGACGCCGAAGGTCGCGAGCGACGCGAGCAGCGCGGACGTGGGGTCCATCGACGGGAAAAAGAGCCTGGGCAAAATCGTTGCGGCGAGCGCGCCGTACAGCGTGAAGTCGAACCACTCGAGCGCGGTGCCGATCGCGGCGGCGGTCACCGCTCGCGTGCGCATCGCGGCGTGCGTGCCGGGTTGTGCGTCCTGAATCATGTCGTCTCCTTGACCTTGGGCTGCACGGAATGTCGGGTGAAGAGTCATCGCCGTTCACCTGCTTCCGCGCTTTTGTCTGTTTGTTTCGTTCGATAAAACCGGCGCGTTTTCGCGGCTTCGAAAGCGGCTTTACAAGCTGCGTCAAAAGCCGTCTCAAACCAGAATCGCGACCTTGAAAACAGCTTAGCACCCCTAGGTGGGATGCCATTCCAGGGTGGAATTCGATCTCATAATGTGCAAAACTGCCTTTCGCCAGATCGCGTTCAAGCGACGCAAACGCACGCAGGAATGCGCGCGACAACACACGCCACATCAAACGAAAACACGGAGACAGACATGCCCGGCGTCACCGAACGCACCCTCGCCGTCCTCGAATTTCTCGCCACGCAGATGGAGGGCACGCCGCTCGCAATGATCGCCGACGAACTCGATATTCCGAGAAGCGCGTGTCACCGGCTGCTGGTCGATCTGAAGCAATGCGGTTATGTGCGGCAATTGCGCGAGCACGGCGATTACGTGCTCACCACGAAACTCGTCGGCCTCGGACTCGGCTTTCTCGCGACGTCCGGCATCGTCGACATCGCGCAAACCATGCTCGACCGGCTGGCGGAAACATCGGGCGAACTGGTGCGGCTCGCCATCGTCGACGGCGACCGGTTGACGTGGGTCGCGAAGGCGCAAGGCGCGCTGAAGGGATTGCGCTACGACCCCGACATGGGCATGGACACGATCCTGTCGTGCAGCGCCACGGGTCACGCATGGATGATGACGATGACCGACGAACGCGCGCTCGAACTCGTGTCGCGCCAAGGCTTCGGTCAGCCGAAACAGTACGGGCCGAACGCGCCGACCACGATTGCAGGATTGCTGACGTTCGTCCACGCCGCGAGGGAGCGAGGCTACGCGACGATCAACGAGGTGTTCGCGCCCGGCATGACGGCGATGGCCGCGCCGGTGCAGCGGCGCGGCTATGCGGCGATGGGCGTGATCAGCATTGCCGGGCCGCTGGTCCGGCTCGATGAAAAGCGCATGGAGAAGCTGGGCCCGACGCTGCTGGCCGCCGCGTCGGAACTGGCGGCGGCGAGCCACGCGTCGCCGCTGTTCAGCCGGCGGTAATCAACCGCGCGGGTTTATTGCGGGATGATCCGCTCGGCTTTCAGGCGATCGAACAACGCGAAGAACGCATCCGGCGTGCCTTGATAATCGAGGAAGCCGGCTTTGCGGCTCTTCGTCATATCGGTGAGCACTTCCATCGGACGGCCGAGGTCGGCGTCGGTATGCCACCACGACGCGAGCTTGCCGATGTCCGCTTCCTTCAGATCGAAGCGCGCGGCGATCTCGGCCCACGTCGTTCCCGCGTCCTGCATACGGCCTTCGAGCGGACGCGTTTCGCCGTCGAACGGCGCCGCTTCAATGCCGAAATACGCAGCGATCTGCGACCACATCCATTGCCAGCGGAACACGTCGCCGTTGACCACGTTGAAATCTTCGTTGCGTGCATTCGGGGATGTCGCGGCCCATTCGAGATGTCGCGCGAGCAGCGTCGCGTCGGTCATGTCGGTGAGACTGTTCCATTGCGCCGCCGACCCCGGAAAGACAAACGGCTGACCGGTCGCCTTGCACAACGATGCATAGACCGCGAGCGTCACGCCCATGTTCATCGCATTGCCGAGCGCGTAGCCGATGATCGTATGCGGACGATGCACGCTCCAGCTGAAGCCGTAACGCTTTGCCGCGTCGAACAGCCGGTCTTCCTGCTCGTAGTAAAAGTTGTCGACCGGCTGCCGGCCCTGTTCCTCGCGAAACGGCGTGATCGGCACCGCGCCGGTCGCATAGGCTTCGAACGGTCCGAGATAGTGCTTCAGACCGGTCACGAGCGCGGCATGCACGAGCGTGCCGGACGGCCCGATGGCGTCCATCACGTTCTGCACCATCGCGCCGTTCACGCGAATGTTTTCCTTTTCCGTGGCCTGCCGCGACCAGGCGGTAAAAAACACGTGGGTGAACGACTTGCCGGCCAGCGCCGCGGTGACGGAATCGGCGGAATTCAGATCGGCGGTGATCGATTCGATCGACGGCGAGACGGGCGTGCGGCCGCGCGACAGTCCGCTGACGTGCCAGCCGTTGGCGACCAGCCGATCGGCGAGATTACCGCCGACAATGCCGCTCGCGCCAATGATGAGTGCTCGTTTTTCCATGAGAGTGATGTCGTCGAATGAAGGCTTGTGGACACGGTGAGGTTCTGCGACCGGGTTGAACCGCGAGCTAAATGTCTCCAGCATCAGAAGGGACCTGCGTTAGGGCGACCGGTTCAGCGGGAGGCCGGGGCAACGCGAGGTCCGGTGCCGCGATTATCGGCCTGTTTGACGATGAGCGTCCGGTCGCTGCCGGCGGACGCTTTTATTGGAAGGGGGTGAGCGGGCCGGCCCGCCAGCCCGCCAGCCAGCCCGCCCGCCAGCCCGCCAGCCGGGTGGCTGGGTAGCCCTCAGCCCTTGGCCCATGCCGTGGCCATCTCCCGCGCGAAGTCCCGATACGAGCGCGGCGCTCGCCCCAGCAAGCTCGTCAGCCGTTCGACCTCGGCCGCCGATGCCGCCGCGCCGTCCTGCTGATAGCGGCTCATCATCAGACGCATGTCATAAGCGAGCCACGGCGGCGCGGCTGCCTTCAGACGTTGTTCGAGCAAGTCGAGATCGTCGCCGCCGTAGCGCACCGTCCGTCCCAGTGCTTCGGCCCAGATCGACGCCACGGTTTGCGCATCGATTGCGTCAGGGCCGACAAGTTCGTAGGTCTCGCGCGGCAGCGGGCCGGCGGCGCGTTCGCGGCGCAACAGTTCGCGCGCGGCGGCATCGCCGATATCGCGGACGTCGACCATCGAAATTCCCTTCGAGCCGATGGGCATCCCGTACACACCGTGCGCGAGCAGCGGATCTTTCTGCCGCACGTCGTTCTGGATGAAGTATGCCGGGCGCAACACGGTGGCCGGAAGATCGCAATGCTCGATCATCCGCTCGACCGTGTATTTGCTGGTGAAGTGCGGCACGTCGACATATTCCGCACCTTTGAACACCGACAGATACACCACGCCTTTCACGCCGGTTTCGCGGGCCACGCTCAGAGCCTGAAGCGCTTGCGTGAGTTCGTCGGCGGCATTCGGGGCAAGCAGGAACAGCGTGCTGACGCCGTTCATCGCGCGACGCAAGCCGTCCACGTCGGACAGATCGCCCTGTACCGCCACGACGCCTGCGGGAAACTGCGCTTTTTCCGGCGAACGCGTGAGCGCGCGAATCTCCACGCCGCTGCCGTTCAGATGATCGAGAACCTGCTTGCCGATGACGCCTGTGCTACCGGTTACGAGAATGGCCATGACTTTCTCCCTGGATGGTGGGACTGGAATCAGTCCGTCAGGGAGAACAATAGGCGTTCCACTCGCGCACCGAAAGTGCCAGAATTCAGACGAACCGTCTCATTTATGGAACGATTATGGATCTGACTTCACTAGCCGATTTCAATGCGGTCGCGCTGCATGGAGGCTTTGGGCCTGCGGGCCGGGCGCTGAATCGTCCGAAGGCCACGCTGTCGCGGCGCGTGGCGGAACTGGAGGAGCAACTCGGCGTGCGCCTGATCGAGCGCGGCTCGCGCACGCTGCGTCTGACCGAGGAAGGCCGGGTTCTGCACGAGCGCACGCGCGGCCCGATGACCGAGATTCAGGAGGCGGGCGAAGACGTCGCGTCGAGTGCGCCGGTGCCGCGCGGACGCTTGCGAATCAGCGCGCCAATCGTGTTCGCGCACGTGGTGCTGTGCCGGATCGCGACGCGCTTTGCGTTGGCTTATCCGCAGGTCGAACTGGAAGTCGTCGCGGAAGATCGCCGGGCCGATCCGGTGGAGGATGGTTACGACCTCGTGATCCGCATCAATCCTCCGCGAGACGAGTTGCTGATTGGGCGGCGCATTTACAGCGACGAACGGATGGTGGTCGCCGCGCCGGCGATGGCGCGTCCGCCGCAATCGCCCGCCGATACCACTGCGTTGCCGGTGCCCGCTGTCGTGCTGTCGGCGGCGGCCGGCGGCTCGATCTGGACGATGCGAGCCGCCGACGGCTCGCTGGGTTCACTCGCGCCGATGCCCGTACTGCGGCTCTCGTCGCTGCTGATGGTGCGCGAAGCCGTGCTCGAAGGCGTGGGCGCGGCGCTGTTGCCGCGACTGCTGGTCGAGCGGGATGTGTCCGCCGGACGGCTGGTTTGCTGGGGCAAGCCCGAAGAGCCGCCGGTTGAAATCTGGGCGCTGTACAACTCGCGCCGCTTGCTGAGCGTCAAGGTGCGGGCGTTCATGAATCTGCTGGACGATTTGCAGGGATGGGAGTGCGGGGCGGCGTGACGTGCGCGAACGCACATCGCTGCTCATTGTCCGGCCGACACAATGAGCGGTCCGCGCGCGAGCCGCCGCTGCGAATCTGCGCGCCGCGTAACCATGGGCGGCGTTTTGCTTCGCCCGTCGCGACGCCGCATTCGTTCCAATGCTCCCGGAGGATTCGATCTGTATCGCGCTCCGACACGCTTTCGCGCAATCACCCCGCGTGGGCACACCGCGATGCAGACGCACGCCGGACAGCCCCGCGCGCGTTTGCGGCTGTGTGTGGGTGTCGTCGGCGGCGTGGCGCTGCTCTTTTGCACATCCAGCGTCGCGGCGCCTGACGGAAACGGCGGCTTCGTGTCGCTATACGGCGTGCTCGACACCAGCATCGAAATCACCGATCCGGGCTCCGGGTGGACGCCGCGCATGGACTCAGGCGCCTATCGCGGATCACGCGTCGGCCTGCGCGGTTCGGAGCCGATCGGCGACGACACCGCGATTGTGTTCACGCTGGAAAACGGTTTCGGCTCAACCGACGGCACGTTTCAAAGCCCCGGCGTGCTGTTCAACCGCCAGGCCTGGATCGGCGCACGCGGCCCGTGGGGCGAGGTGCGTTTCGGTCGCCAGTATTCGCCGATCTACATCCCGTTCAAAGGCGATCTCGATGCTTTCGGCGCAGGCACGATCGCGTCCGGCCTCAACAACCTGTCGAAGATCACGCCGTACGCGAGTAACGCGCTGACGTATCTGTCGCCCGTGGTCGGCGGCTTCGACGCCACCGTGATGATGGCGACGCGCGATCCATCGGAGGACGACGGCAACGGGATCGACGGCTACTACGTGACTGCCGGCTATCGGTTCGATCGGCTGAAACTGCTTTACGCGCGTCAGCAGACACATGGCGCGGGGGCATTGCGGGCGAATCTCGGCGGCGCGAGCTACGCGTTCGACAAGATCCGCGTGTGGCTCGCGTTCTTCAACGGCGATGGCGGCACGCCGCTCTATCACGGCGCGGGCGGGTCGGTGTCCGCGCAATACAGTTTTTCCCCGCGCGCGCGGGCGTCGCTCGGCTACGCGCACGTGCGCGATTATTCAACCGGGAGCGCGAGCGCCGACCAGTTCAGCGCGGCATTCGAATATGAGTTTTCGCGGACGTTGCTGGTCTACTTCAGCGCCGCCTATCTGTCGAATCACGACGACGCGCGCTTTACGTTGCGAGGCGTCAATGTGACCGGGTTGCCGGTTGCGTATCCGGGCGCGCCGGTCGCGGGCGTGCAACTCGGCGTGGTGCAACGGTTTTAATGCTTCCGGCCACGCGTGAGGGTCAGCGGAAACATCGGCCACGCCAATTTACATGCACGGATTCATTGCGTCGCCGGATATCCGCGCGATTGAAAAATCGATTGAATTTTGTCGATCCGCTTTCGGCGAGTTCGAGAAAGATGACAGGATTGCCATCTAATCACGCTGGCAATCCGCTTTGTATTATTTTGTAAAATTAAATTAACAAAAAAAATGGCCGACACAGAGTGTCGGCCAAAAGATTCTGGCGTCCGAGGGATGCTTGCCAGAACCTGAGAGACGGTAATCAGCAATTTCCCGACGATTTAACAATTTGCCGCGGCGATATGACGGGACGTTAAGTTGATATCGAAAAATTGCAGCGGTTTGGTTTCGATGGGTGGCGCTTTTGAAACGCTGAGGCGGCCTGCATGGCAGCACAGCGGCTCTGCTGGGCGTGATCTTAAACCAAAACGCATCAACGTGATTATATGGATGTCGATAAATTTTGTCGTTGAGACCGGTCTTAATTAATCTGGCGCTACATCTGATAAATACATAGGGTTTTCCCTGATCTAGGCGAATTTTTGTTCAGTACACTGATAGTAATTACTCACTGAATCAGATCGGCATTTCTCGGAGGACCAATACCTATTTCGATCAACCCACATTTTGGGCATTCGTGAATTTCACGCTGCGCAGGTGTATCCGGATATAACGCGCATAGCGAACCGTCAATGCGCTTTTTGACGCGCCTCGCCGCCGGTTACTATCGGCTTGCCTCATCTGAAATGTGTATCCCGCCCATTCAAAAGGACGCAATCATGGATCGCAATGAAGTCACGAAGAAAATCGTCGCCGCCAAAGTCGCGGGCAAGATGACGTGGAGCGAAATTGCCGCGAAGATCGGCAAGAGCAAGGAGTGGACGACCGCCGCGCTGCTCGGCCAGATGACGCTCGACGTGAAGCAGGCGGCGGTTGCGCGGGAGTTGTTCGATCTGACCGACGAAGAAACCGCGTGGCTGCAAATCGTCCCCTACAAAGGTTCACTGGAGAGCGCGGTACCGACCGATCCGCTGATTTATCGCTGGTATGAAATCGTCAACGTGTATGGGACCACGATCAAGGAACTGATCCACGAAGAGTTCGGCGACGGCATCATGAGCGCGATCGATTTTTCGATGGATATCCAGCGCGAACCCAATGCAAACGGCGACCGCGTTCAGGTCGTGCTGAGCGGCAAATTCCTTCCGTACAAGTCGTATTGAATACGCGGAACGCCTGCCGTGCGGGCGTCAGCAGAATCCATCGCAGTGAAGCTATGCTAGCGGTTTCGTCCACCCCAAGGAGCAATCGATGAAACAGTCAGCAGGTTCGATGGTCACGTTCAGCCGCCCCGATGGTCAGCAGCTTCAGGGCTATCTGGCCAAGCCGGAGAAAACGGAAGGCGCGCCCGCGATCGTCGTGATTCAGGAGTGGTGGGGCTTGAACGACCAGATTCGCGGCGTGGCCGACCGGCTCGCGGCGGCGGGCTATCTGGCGCTGGTGCCCGATCTTTATCGCGGCAAATCGACAGTCGAAGAGGAAGAAGCGCACCACCTGATGAGCGGGCTCGATTTCGGCGACACAGCCACCCAGGACGTGCGCGGCGCGGTCCAGTATCTGAAGCAGCAGGCGGACAAGGTGGCCGTGACCGGCTACTGCATGGGCGGCGCGCTCACGTTGCTCGCGCTGTGCAACATCCCCGAAGTGGCGGCGGGTGCGGTGTGGTACGGCTTCCCTCCGCTGGACTACATCGATGCATCGAAAATCAAGGTGCCGGTGATCGGTCAGTGGGCGCTGCAGGATGAGTTCTTCCCCGCCGAGACGGTCGACGCGCTGGAGAAGAAGCTCAACGAAGCCAATGTCGATGTCGAGTTTCATCGCTATCTCGCGCATCACGCGTTCGCGAATGAAACGGCGGTCGGTCCGGGCCGCATTGCGAAGACGCAATACGATCCGGTTTGGGCGCAGCAGGCGTGGGATCGTGTGCTGACGTTCTTCGGCCGCACGTTGTGGAAGTGAGCGGGGTTTAAGAATGTCCGGCGTGCGTGCGTGAAATCTGAATCTGCGCGGCACGCCGGAGCGTTTTCCTGTCCATCTTCCGCAACTGCAATCACCGCTTCAGCCTACGCGGCAGGCTTAAAGCTTTGAGCCGCCATCCACATGCAGCGTTTCGCCCGTGATCCAGCGTGCTGCATCCGACGCGAGAAAGGTCACCGCGCCAGCAATGTCGTCCGGTTGCGCGACGCGTTTCAACGCCTGCATGCCTAACGTCACGGCGCGTCCCGCGTCCGTCTTCGTGAAGTTCGACATATCCGTTTCGACGACGCCCGGTGCGACCGCATTCACGCGAATGCCACGTTCGCCGAGTGCGGACGCGAAGTGCGTGACGAGCGTGCTCACCGCGCCCTTGGTGGCCGCGTAGGCCGGCAGCGTGCCGACAGCCGTGCGTGCCGCGAGCGACGACAGCAACACCACGCTGCTGCCCTCGCACATTACCGGCAACAACTGCTGGACGAGAAAGTAGGGCGCACGCACGTTCACCGCGAACAGGTCGTCGAAATCGGCGACGGTCGTGTCCTCGATCGTGGCCGCTTTTGAAATGCCTGCGTTCGCGACCAGGATATCGAGGCGCTGTCCGATGACGGCGCGGACCTGTTTCGCCAGCGCATGCGGGCCGTCCGCGTTGCGCAGATCGGCGGCGACCTTTTGCGCATTGCCGCCCGCCGCGCGAATTTCCGCGACAACGGCATCGGCTTCTTTCTCCGCGCTGCTGTAGTGGACGAGAACCTGCGCGCCCGCGCTGGCGAGGGCGAGTGCCGTGGCGCGGCCGATGCCGCGTGATGCACCAGTGACGAGTGCGGTTTTACCGGCGAGATTGTTCATGATTAGACTCCGTTGGATCGATTGAAAAGGTTGCGGTTGGCGTGTCTGGGCCGCTCATTCGCCGTCGCTTAGAAACTGCTCGACGTGCGTGACAAAGCGTTCCGGGTACTGATAAAGCGAGCCGTGATTCGCATCGGGATAAATGATCAGCTGCGCATTCGGAATGTTTTGCTGAAGAATCCACGAGTTGATCGAGTAGATGATCACGTCGTTATCGCCGTTGATCACGAGCGTCGGCTGCTGAAGCGCGTGCAGATAGTCGAACGGGTTTTCGCGCGGTGCGCCCCATTTGGCGAGCGCCGCCAGTTGAGCCGGCGCGACTTTCTCGTTGGCATCCGGGTCGCGCCCTTCGCTGCGCAGACGAAAGCGCTGCACGAACATGCGGCCTGCCGCCTGGCTCGCCGCCGACGGCGAGAAGTGCACGCGCAGCCACAAATCGTCCGGTTGCGCATACGTGGCGCCGAAGATGTCCTGCGCTTCGGGCGTCAGCGAATTCATCGCTTCGCCGCTGCGCGGGCCGGTGCCGACCAGAATCAGACGTCGCACCAGCTGCGGCTCGGCGAGTGCGAGCGTTTGTGCAATCAGACCGCCCATCGAAAAGCCGAGCACGTCGACCTTTGTCAGGCCCAGTGCCTTGATGAACGCGGCGGCGTTGGCCGCCATTTCCTCGATCGATTCCGACACGTCGCCGGACGTGCTCGAAATACCCGCGTTGTTGAACAGGATCACTTCGCGATGCTGGGCGAAGCCGTCGGTCACGGCCGGATCCCAGTGATCCATCGTGCCGGTGAAGTGGATGTTGAACACCAGCGGCACGCCGCCCGCCTTGCCGAAGCGGCGATACGCAAAGCGAATGCCGTTGGCGTCGACGTACTGCGTCGGGGCCGTTTGATGGGTATGGCGGGTTGCGGCAATTTCATTCGAATCGATGGGCTGGTTCATTTCCGGTTCCTCTGCGATATAGATGAAAGGCATGGTGCGGCGGCGCTTTACGGCGGGTGTTCTGCGGTGAATTCTCTTCGCGTCGCTGCCTGATGTGTAATGTAGCCAGACCTTGCGCAAAGGAAAAAGACTTTGTAGGCTGGAAGGCATGCCTATGAGGCATACCACCGCCTACCCCGCCGACCGAATCAAGAGGATGTATGGAGCTTCGACATTTGCGTTATTTCGTGGCCGTCGCCGAAACGGGCAGCCTGACTGTCGCGGCGGAACGGCGTTTGCATACGTCGCAGCCGTCGCTAAGCAGACAGATTCGCGATCTGGAAGACGAAGTGGGGGCGGAGCTGTTCAGCCGCAGCGCGCGCGGTGTCGAACTGACGGCGGCGGGCAAGGCTTTCCTCGATCACGCGCGACTGGCGTTGACGCAGGTCGACGCCGCCACCGAAGCCGCACGCCGGGCGGCGCGTCCGGCCAAGCCGGTTTTCGCTTTAGGGTTTCTGACCGGGCAGGAAATGACGTGGCTGCCGCGCGCGATGCAGGTGCTGCGCGACGAACTGCCGAATATCGACGTCACGGTGTCGAGCCACTATTCGCCGGATCTCGCCGACTCGCTCGCGCGCGGCAAGCTCGATTTAGCGTTTCTGCGCGCCGAGCCGGGTTTCGATCTCGACTATCGCGTGGTGAGCCGCGAGAAGCTTGTCGTGCTGATGCCGAGCGATCACCGTCTGACCCAGCGAACCTCGATCCGCCCGGAGGACTTTGCCGGAGAGACGTTCATCATGGCGTCGAACAAGGCGCGGGTGCTGCACGAGGTGATCGAGCAGTATTTGCGCGAGCATGGGGTAAGCGTCACGTCCACGCACGGCGTCGACAATCTGGCGATGGCCATGTCGCTGGTGGCGTCCACGCGCGGGCTGGCGCTGATGCCGGAGTATGCGAACAATCTGCTGCCGTGGTCGGTGGTCAGCCGGCCGCTGGAGGGTGACACGCCTACCGTCGATCTGGTGGTGGGTTATAGCCGGGCGAATACGTCGCCGGTATTGAAGCTGTTTTTGTCGAAGGCGGAAGAGTTGGTGTTTTGATGCGCGATGGCATCCAGTCAAAGCGACGCCGATCCTTGTGCAAGGCGTGACGTCGCTCCGACGCGTGCGCGCCTTTCAGTTGCCGAACAGTGAAGCCTGCACGCCGTAGTCCGGCGTCGTCGCAGCACGCGCTGGCCTGGTGCGCGGCTTCACTTCCACTGCTCGCGGTTGAGTTGGCATCTGCCTGTCAGCCGCTGCTTCCAGCGAAGTCTGCCCCGCCTCCAGCGACAGCAGAAGCATCTTGTTGGCGAGACCGCCGGCAAAGCCGGTCAACTCGCCCGACGCACCGATCACGCGATGACACGGCGCTACGATCGAAATCGGATTCCGGCCATTCGCCGCACCGACCGCGCGCACCGCATTCACATTGCCGATTTGCGCCGCGATTTCCGAGTAGCTGCGGGTCTGGCCGAACGGAATGGTCAGCAGCGCGTGCCACACCTGCTTCTGGAATTCGGTGCCATGGAAGTCGAGCGGGAGGTCGAATTCGTGCCGCGTGCCGGCGAAGTATTCGGTCAACTGCCGCGCGGTTTCGACCAGCACGGGACGATCGTTGGCTTCGACCATGTCGCCGACGCGCACGCGATTCGGCTTGTCGTTTTCCCAGAGAATGGCGGCGAGGCTGTCGCCATTGGCGACGAGGGTCAATTGACCGACTGGAGAATCCATCAACTTGTATGCGTACTTCACTTGTCCTGCTCCTGACTGGTTGGAGGCACAGATGCCGCGAGGCGAGGTGAGGCGGCTGGATGAATCGCCTGAAGTGCACCGATATTCGGCAGTGTGAACTTCGCGCCCGCTGACGTCGCTCCAGATCTTGCTATCTAATTCGCCGTGAAGATGGCTGACCTGTCACTGTACCGCCCTTTTCGATTCTGTTCATCAGATGCAGCGCATGCTGTACGACGTTTCACTCGCGACTCAGTAGAATCGATATCTTCAGTACGCTTCAGTACGACCCACGCTGCCATTCAGAGACCCCATTCGCCACTGTGACGACGACACTAGAACAACTGCGTAACGGACAACTCGCAGGCGCGCGCCAGCTCAAACTGGCGTGCGGACTGAGCGAATTTCCGCGCGAAATTTTCGATCTCGCCGACACGCTCGAAGTGCTCGATCTATCGGGCAATGCGCTGACGAAGTTGCCCGACGATCTGCACCGCCTGCGCAAATTGCGCATTTTCTTCGCGTCGAACAATCCGTTCACCGAGTTGCCGGAAGTGTTGGGCGAGTGTCCGCAATTGAACATGGTGGGCTTCAAGGCCAACCGCATCCGCCAGGTTTCCGGCAACGCGCTCGCTGCGCAACTGCGCTGGCTGATTCTGACCGACAACGAAATTGAAACACTGCCCGCGGAAATTGGCGCCTGTTCGCAATTGCAGAAGCTGATGCTGGCGGGCAATCGCCTGCGCGAACTGCCGGAAGAACTGGCGGCCTGCTCGCGGCTCGAACTGCTGCGGCTCGCCGCGAATCGGCTCGAAGAATTGCCGCGCTGGCTGCTGCGTTTGCCGCGACTTTCGTGGCTCGCTTTTGCGGGCAATCCGTTTAGCGAAACGCGCGAGATAGCGGCGCTGATTGACACACCTATCGCTGAAATTCAATGGGATCGGTTGACGCTCGAACAGCCGTTGGGCGAAGGCGCGTCGGGGGTCATTTATCGCGCGGCGCTTCGGCAGAATGGCTCTGAGGCAGCACGGCCGGTCGCCGTCAAACTGTTCAAGGGTGCAGTGACCAGCGACGGTCTGCCCGACTGCGAGATGGCCGCTTGCATTCAGGCCGGCGACCATGCGAACCTGATTCCGGTGACCGGAAAAGTAACGGATCATCCGGCGGGAACGCACGGCCTCGTGATGGAATTGATCGATCCGCAATTCGGCAACCTCGCTGGTCCGCCGAGTCTCGCTTCATGTACGCGCGATATATACGCCGACGGCACGCGCTTCGATCCGGCCTCCGCATTGAGCATCGCGCATGGCATCGCGGCAGCGGCGGATCATTTGCATCTACGCGGTGTGATGCATGGCGATCTGTACGCGCACAATATTTTGCATGACGGACACGCGCATGCACTGTTGGGCGACTTCGGCGCAGCGTCTTTCTATTCGCCGGACGATCGCGAAATCGGCGGCGCGTTGCAACGGATTGAAGTCAGAGCATTCGGCTGCCTGCTCGAAGAATTGATCGAACGATGTGATGGTTTGGGTTCGCAACCGAACATCGCGACGAAGCTGATTGCGTTGAAGGAAGATTGTTTGAACGACGATATCGGCAGTCGTCCGTTATTCGCCGGGATCGCTGCAAGTTTGCTGGCACTGAAAGGACATTCTTCGGAACATGTTGCGGCTAATAGCCAGCCAGACCCGCGAGGAGAGAATCCATGATCCAGACGATGCGCCGTCGCGTGCTGTTTGCCGGTGCGCTGGCCGCGGCCGGTTTGACCGGGTCGGCACGTGTCGAGGCTGCGCAACCCGGCAAGCTGAAGATCGCGCTCGTGCTGAAATCGCTAGTCGATCCGTTCACGGTGGCGATGGCCGACGCCGCGCAGAATTATCAACAGCATTACGCATCGCAATTCGGGCTGACCATTCGAGGCACCGCGAAAGAGACCGACACCGCCGCGCAAATCCAGATGGTCGACTCGATGATCAAGGCGAAGATGAACGCCATCGTCGTCGCGCCAACCGACTCGCACGCGCTCGCTGCTGTCGTGGCGCGTGGGGTCAGGGCAGGCATCATCATGATCACGATCGACAATCCGCTCGACGACGCGGCGCAGGCGGCGGCTCATATTTCGGTGCCGTTCGTCGGTCCGAATAATCGCAGCGGCGCGGCACAGGTCGGCCAATATCTCGCCACGCATCTGAAAGCGGGCGATCAGGTTGGGATCATCGAAGGCATTCCCGTCGATCGGAACGCGCAGCAACGCACGGCCGGTGCAACGGACGCGATGAACGCAGCGGGCATCAAGGTAGTCGCCGTCGAGGCGGGCAATTGGGAATATGGAAAGGGCCGTGACGTCGCGTCGAAGATGCTCAACGACCATCCGCAGATTCGCGGGTTGCTGTGCGGCAACGACAACATGGCGATGGGTGCCGTCGATGCGATTCGCGACGCGGGCCGCAGCGGCGGAGTGTATGTCACCGGATATAACGCGATCGACGCCATCAAGCCGTTACTCGCCGATGGCCGAGTGCTCGCGAGCATGAATCAGTTTGCCGACCGGCAAGCCATCTTCGGAATGGATATAGCGTTGAAGGCAGTGACCGAGCAGAGAAAGCAGAGCGAATTGTCGAGGGTGATCGAAACGCCGCTGCAACTGGTCACTGCTGACAATCATTGAAATGGTGGCGACTGCCGGTCGGAGTTTCAGGCTGCGGTTAATCCGTCTTGACCTTGTGCGGTTTGGTTGCCTTTTCGAGCTTGTTATACTCGAATTCCGGCACGGACTTCAGTGCATCCTTCGTCGCGCCCGCGAGGAACAGATTGCCGTCGCGAATCTCGAAGTGATCGACCGGAATCGCGACATAGTGCTTGCCCATGCCGAGGAAGCCGCCCACCGACACGACCGCATACGTCGCCTTGCGATCCGGTGAAATGATCACGTCGTAGATGCTGCCGATCTTGTCGTTGAGGTCGTTATAAACCGGTTCGTCGACGAGTGCGCGGCGCACGCTCCAGCCCTTGAGCAGCGCGTTGGTCTGTTCGACTGTGCCGCCGAGCGGCTGCAATCCGGCAACTTGCGCGAACGCCCCTTGTGACGCACAAACGGTGGCGAGAACAGTCGCGCAGATCAGTGTTTTTGCTTTCATTTTCGGCTCCCTGGATGTCGTTGGTTTGCGTGGCTATCTGTCGAATAGCCGGGTTCATTCCGCGGAAACAGGAAGCACGCGACGTGCCCGCCATGGGCGCAAGCCACTCACACACCCGACTCCGCCGGATAGTTTTTCGAACCGGCAGGCGCGGGCTTTCCACGCGACGCGCGGCTTAGAAGCATGGGTATTTCATCGAGCGCGAGCAGTGTCAGGTTGCCGCCGTAGACGAGTCCTGTATCGACGTTGATGACGTTCGCGCGGACGATGGGCTTACGTGTCGGCGTGTGTCCCACGATCACGGCAGCGACGCCTTCGACGGGGCGGGACGGATCGCACCATCCGGGCGCGCACCGCCGGAACAGTTGTGCCACCACGTGCCGGACCGAAGCGAATCCCGCCGACCTGCGTGACTTCCATCGCGACCTGTCCCAGATCACTTTGCGGCGAATCGGGCCGTCGCGGTTTTCCCGTTCGAGCGCCTGGACCATTTGCGCCCACGACGGCATCGGCACATTCGCGTGGACGATCCCGACCAGGCCGTCGTCTGTTTCAATTTCGATTGCGTAAGGAAGGTCGGCCATGTACGCAACGATGTCGTCCACCGCCTGCGTATCGTCCGCCATGTCGAGCAGCCACTCGCCGCCGTTGCAACGGATCGACGAATCCTTGCCGCCATGCCGGTGCCAGCGGACGATCACATCCTCGTGATTGCCTCGCACCGACTGAATGCCGTAGCGGCGCACGACGTCCAGCACGAACGGCGATTCATGGCCTCGGTCCACGAGATCGCCGACAGCGAACAACCTGTCGCGCGACGGGTCGTACTGGCGCGATTCGAGTTCCTGGCGAAGCTGGGCGAAACAACCGTGCAGATCGCCTACGACGAAGTCACGGCCGGTGGTGTTCTTTTTGAAGCGTCGGACGGGTAGGAAAGTATTCTGCATGTTTTTTACCGACATAAAGTTAGCGTGAATACGGCGAACGCGACCGGACAAATAACGATGGGTCCAGGAGATACAGGCGGTTTGATCTGAGGCGGAAAACTTGCCGCGCGGCGACGCGGTACGCGAGCTTGCAATGGCCTTGCAGCAGCCTTGTATTTCTTGCTGATCAGCTTGACGACTGGCTTGACGGACGGCTTTGCGGACTGAGTCGGATACCGTGCATGCACGACTTTGGGTTCAGCACATGTATGAATCTTCGGCTCGCGATGGAGTGTGGATTGCCAATCGACGGCGAGCGGTATCGATTTGTAACGAGGTGTGTTCGCGTAAAGAGAAGGCGCATGCCTGGAACGGTGTTCCGGGTTCGATGCGGCTTGAGCGGCTTGGCGCTGCGGGGAGGTGGGACGCAATAACCCCGCTGAGGCGGTGCGGGATTGCTTACCCTCGGTTACAAGTGATGCCGTTGGATTCCCGATGTTCGTCTGGCGACGACTGAAATACCAAGCCGATCAGTCCATCTGCTCCGTTTTAAGCGCAATCAGAACAAGCCATTTTCGGACCGCCCGCTCTTCGGCCGCCGACAATCCGTCGAGCAACCCAGCCTCCGCCTCGGCGACTGCAGCCTTACAACCCGACAGGAATTTCTTGCCTGACTCGGTAATACCGATGAGCTGAATACGTCCATGCTCCGCGTGCGGTTGACGGAACACCATGCCGTCCCGTTCCAGATTCGCGACGATGACACTCATGGTTTGCGGCGTCAGCAGCGACAGCCGTGCGAGATCGGCCCCGGACACACCGGGGTAGGCCGCGATCATCGTCAGCACGAGGAACTGGGGGACGGTCATGCCCGTGTCCCGCAGCGCCTGTTCCATGCGGATACGATGAGCTGCGGAAGCTTGCCGCAACAGATAACCGATATGGCCTTGCTCTCCGCGCTTTCCTTCGCCGATTGCGGGAATCGTCGGGGACGTCAGTGGCTTCTTGCTCATGATGTAAGAATTCGAATATTATTGAAGATGTACGAATTCTTATATTACCTGAGAAGGAGAAGCGAATGACGCAGGAACATCATGCCTTGATCGACATGCCGGATTTCGAACGTGAAGCCCCCGATGTGCTGGCCGCGCTTGCCGCGCTGGGAAAGGCGGTGGACAACTCAGGACTCGAAAAATCGTTGACGGAGTTGATCAAGGTGCGCGCTTCGCAACTGAACGGCTGTGCGTTCTGTCTTCAATATCATCTGAATTACGCGCGCAAGCTGAGAGTCACGCCTGCCAAACTCGATCTTGTCGCGACATGGCGTGAAGTCGGTTTGTTTTCGGCGCGCGAGCGCGCGGCGCTGGCGTGGACGGAGGCGCTGACCTTGATGCCTTCGCGGCATGTTGCCGACGCCGACCACGCGGAAGTGCAGACGCAATTTTCGAAAACGGAGATTGCGTTCCTGACGACGGCGATCGGCGCAATCAATGCGTGGAACCGTATCGCGGGCGCGTTGCGTTTCTCGCCGCCTATACCTGCTGATCGACTCGATTGAGGGCCGTCGCGATGAACGGCTGCACCCGCCGTATTGCGCGCAGTCGATGAATGAAACGACGTGCGCGCGGTGCCGTTAATGCACGTTGCCGCCTCGCGTGACCACCGTCAGCCGGTTGGAAACGGACCTGACGCCACGCACCGATCGTGCGGCACTGCTAGCTCTTGCGATCTGTGAGCGTTGCGGTACTCGGCCTGTTAGCGTCACGGCGGCGTTGCGCGAACGCACATGAATACCCGACGGATTCAGTCCCGGCGTTCGCGAGAGCGCGCGGCGCACGTCGCGAACAATGTCGTTGTCGCTTCTACGGTGTACCGATGAGGTGGTGATCGACTGGCCCGACACAGCTGCGCCGTTCGGCGCATCGTTGGGTGTCTGCGCTTGCGCCGAACTCGCGCCCAGCGCGCAAATGCTGATGGCCAGGGCGGCCAACGCGCCGGTTATTCTATTTGCGCCACTCGTTTTCACAATGCCTCCATTGCCGTTTTTCTGAATCCGCTTCTCCGTCGCGTGATGTCGGCGGCGGCGAGGCAGCGAAACGCGATGCCGTACAAAGAGTGCCATGAGTCTAACTGATCGGATTATAGGCCGCGATCATGGGGCAATTGTGTGAATCTGCTGACCTTATACTTCAGGGTGGGACCGGGGGATTTTATTCATGGCATTATCCCGAGGTATTGGCGACAGCCTTCAAAATAAACCCTCTGAGCGCGCAATGTCATTTCACACCTGGCTTCTCTTCGCTACCGCATATCTCATTACGACGATCTCACCAGGTCCGAATGTTCTACTCGTGATCCGCAATACGGTGCGTTATGGAAGCAGCGGAACGGCCTCGACCATTGCGGGGAATCTGCTGGCGCAGTTCGTCGTTGTCGCGCTAGTTGCGTTAGGAGTTGGCGCGATTCTGGCGGCATTGCCGGTACTCTTTGTCGGCATGAAGGTGACCGGCGCGGCGTATCTCATGTACCTCGGCGTGAAGCAATTGCAAGGCGGCAAGGCGCGCACCGGCCAGCCGCCCGCTACCTTGCCCGTGTACACGCTGGACAGAAGGAAAGTGTTCCGCGAAGCGCTACTGGTGTCGGGCAGCAATCCGAAGACATTGATTTTCCTGTCCGCATTCATGCCGCAATTCATTGCACACGATCGCGGATTGCCGGAGCAGTTCATCATCATGTATCTGACGGTGGCCGAAATTGTCGCGATCGTGCATACCATTTACTCACTCAGCGTGCGTGGCATTCACAACCGTCTCGGTGCAAGCCGCTGGCTATCCGCCGTGAAACGGTGCAGTGGCCTGATCTTTGTCGTGCTGGGCATCAAGCTTCTGACGACCAGGCGGGTGTGATCCGGCGCGCCTCGTTACGACGCCGCTCGCGCACGCAGGCTGCCGCGACTCGCTTCAGGCAGTAGCACCGTACTTACCACGCCGATCAGAAGACTGAACATCACGTAGTACAACGGCGCGGCATTGCTACCTGTTACCTTGACCAGCCAGGTGTTGATGAACGGCGCGAGTCCGCCGAATAACAACACTGCCAGATTGTAGGTCAGCGCTGCGCCAGTCGAACGCACGCCAACCGGGAACACTTCTGTCAACACGATCGGTACGGGCGCCCAGATAAAGCTCATGAAGAACGACACGCCGATTTGCAGCATCAGTAGCGACTGAAACGACGGTGCGCTGATGAAGTGATGAAAGAGAAACCAGGCTGCGACGCCATATCCCAGCATGCCGGGTAGCAATATCGCCTTGCGTCCGTAACGATCCGACAGATAACCGGCCAACGGACAGAACACCAGAATGACCGCAGTGCCGACGAATGTCGAAAGATTCGCATCGGCTGTCGCAATTCCCAGGCGCTGTTTAGCGAAGATCGGCAGGAAGAACACAAAGACGTACGCAGAAACAGTGCCCACCACACAAATGCCGGTGCTCGAAATCAACTCGCGCGGGTACTTTCGCAGAATGTCGCGTAACGGCGTTCGTGTGGCCTGCTCCGACGCATTCGCAGCCGAACGGCGATAGGCCAGAAACTCCGGCGATTCGTCGACCTTTGAGCGAATCAGCCAGCCCACTGGTCCGATCAGGATGCCGAACAGAAACGGCAGACGCCACCCCCAGGTTTCGAGTTGCACCGGGTCGAGATGCGTGGTGAGCAAATACGCGACGGCTGCACCTAGCGAAAACGCCAGCGCCTGCGAGCACATCTGAAAACTGCCGAAAAAGCCGCGGCGATGAGCCGGAGCGAATTCCACCAGCATCGTAGTCGCGCCGCTGAATTCGCCACCCGCAGACATGCCCTGGATCATTCGCGCGAGCACCATCAGGATCGGTGCGGCGACGCCAATCGCGGCGTAGGTAGGCAGCAAACCGATCATGCCGGTGCCGACCGCCATCAGCACGATGGTGACCGACAGCGCCTTCTTGCGGCCGACCCGGTCGCCGTATAACCCCAGCAAGACGCCACCGAGCGGACGTACCGCGAAGCCAATGCCGAAAGTCGCCAGCGTGAGCATCAGCGAGGCGAGCGCGTTGTCGGCGGGAAAATACAGCCTCGCGATCGTCACCGCGAAAAGCCCGTAAATGGCGAAGTCGAACCACTCGAACGCATTGCCGAGAATGGAGGCAATCACCACCTTTCTCACCATTGCCGGTGACGGCGTGGGGTTAGCGGACATTCCTGTTCTCCTTGAGAGGTGGTGAGCGTGCGTTCAACCCAACCGGCTGCGCACGATTTCGAGGAACACGGCCGCGCCGGCAGGTGCAGTGTCGTCGTCGAAATCGAATTCTGGATGATGGCAGGTCAAGCCGTCGTGTCCGAGGAAAAAGTATGAGCCGGGCCGCTGCTGCAACATGAAAGCGAAGTCTTCTGATGCCATGAGCGGCGCCACGTCGGGAATCACGTTGTCGACGCCCAATACGTGTTCCGCTGCGGCGCGAACGATTTCAGTCTGTTCGGGTGTGTTGACGGTTGGCGGTGAACTCTGAAGATGTTCGAATTCGACCCTGCATCCATACATCCGGGCAGCGCCGTCGCAGATATCGCGCAGACGTTTCAGCGTCAGTTCCTGCGCGGCGACGGACAGTGTGCGCACTGTCCCTTCCAGTAGCGCCGTGTCGGGGATCACGTTGATCGCGGTGCCTGCTATGAACTTGCAGACGCTGACCACGGCGGTGTCGAGTGGATCGATATTGCGGCTGACAATGCTCTGAATGGATTGCACGATCGCCGCGCCGATCATCAACGGATCGACTGAACGGTGTGGCATCGCGGCGTGGCTGCCGACGCCCTGAACGGTAATCCTGAAGAGATCGCACGCCGAAAGAATCGCGCCGCTACGTACGCCGACTTTGCCGGCGGGCAGCGCGTTGTTGTTGTGCAGCGCGTAGATTTCGTCGCAATGAAAACGCTCGAAGAGACCATCGCGAATCATCTCGGACCCGCCGCGCAGCGTTTCTTCAGCCGGTTGAAAGATCAGGTGGACAGTGCCGCGAAACGCGCGATGCTCCGACAATTGCTTCGCAACGCCGAGCAGAATGGACGTATGGCCGTCGTGGCCGCAGCCGTGGAAAACGTTGTCATGTTTCGAACGATGCGCAACGGTGCCCTTTTCCTGCATCGGCAACGCGTCCATGTCCGCGCGCAGTCCGATCGACAAACCCGCGCCCTGCGTGCCGCGAATAGTGCCGACCACGCCCGTGCCGCCGACACCCGTCTGCACTTCGATATCCCAACCAGTCAGAAGATTCGCGACCATTTCGGCGGTGCGGTGTTCGTGAAAACCCAACTCGGGATGCTGATGAATATTGCGTCGCCATGTGCGCATCGATTCCGCGAGCGCATTCCATTCCACATTTGTCTGCATGCCGGCATCCTTCGAATCATGATGAAAATAGAACCGTCGTTCGCGGGAGCGGGGCGATTCAGTTTCAGGAAGATACTTCAATAGTTGCAAGTTTCAACTAGTGATTTTACGGACACGTTAGTGCGACAAAAAAGTTTCGTCTATCATCTGTTCTGTCCCGAACACCTCGTCGTGAGGTGTGTGGGCGACTCTAGTCACCTCTTCCGATCTGGGAAATACGAGCCGGTATGTCACCAGCCAAGCCGAAAAGCAGCGTTGTCACCGAAGACATGAAGTTTGCGCATTTCCTGACGTTCAAGCTGGACCTGATCAGGACCGAGATGATCAGCCGCGCCAATGCTGTGTACAAGCCGGCGTGCGGTCTCGATGTGCGCTCGCTGCGTGTGCTGAGGATCATTTGCGACGCGCCCGGAATTACGGCGACGGCTGTGAAGGAGCAAACGCTGATTGAAAAGACGCTGCTGTCCAAGGTGATGGCGGATCTGATCGAGCGCAAACAGGTGCGCCGGACCATTCATCCCGACGACGCGCGTCATTTCCAGTTGTGGCCTACGCCGGCAGGCAAGCGCACGCGCGCGGCCAGCGACGAACTCGGGCAGGCGCTGGAAGCCGAATTGTTATCGGTGCTCAGTCACGACGAACATACGGCGCTCAACCATATCGTCGACAAACTCGTCGACGCATTTCGTGCGTCGGCGCAGCGCGAAGGTGTCAAGTCTTCGGACTGAAGTACGCCGGCGTTGGCAGTTTCCCTACAAATTACTTGGTTGAAACATTCCGTAACCTTACAATCTTGTCCGTGAAAATGATAACAATTATCATTCACCGCTAAGCAAAGACATTCGCGGCAGGCAGGTCGTATAAGCAACGGGACAATGGAAACTCAACTCAACGGGGGCATGGCGCCTGCCAAAGCACCGCAGCGCCGGGCATTCTGGCTTCGGCATCTACACCGGTGGCACTGGATCAGCTCGGCAGTCTGCCTGATCGGCATGATGCTGTTCGCGGTCACGGGCCTCACGTTGAATCACGCGGGCAGCATCGAGGCGCATCCGGTCGTCAAGCGGCATAGCGTGCATCTTCCGGACGGAATGGCGCATGCAATAAGTCGGATTCCTAATCGGGAGAAAGCCGGGATTCCCGCTGAATTAAGCACGTTTCTGGACCGTCAACTTGGTATCGATACGCAGGGCCGCACAGCCGAATGGTCGGGCGACGAAGTCTATATCGCGCTTCCCAGGCCAGGCGGCGATGGCTGGGTCAGCGTGGATCTTTCGAAGGGCGACATGCAATACGAACTGACCACGCGCGGCTGGATTTCCTATCTGAACGATTTGCACAAAGGACGCAACACGGGCGGTGCATGGAGTCTCTTTCTCGACGTGTTCGCGCTCGCATGCCTTGTTTTCAGCATCACCGGGCTGTTTCTTCTGAAACTGCACGCGCGCAATCGCGGCGCAACCTGGCCACTCGTTGGATTGGGGATCGTCATACCGCTGTTGCTCGCGATCATCTTCATTCACTAACTATTCAATCTCTGAAAGGTTTGCAATGCGTCGATTGCTCGCCGTCACGCTGACGGGCCTGGTTACAGCGCCGCTGGCCGGTGCTGCTGCCGCGGCTGAAATGAACGTTACGGTCGACATTCCGCACCTCGACGTCGCGGAGTACCACAAGCCTTATCTATCGATGTGGATCGAGAAGGCGGATCAGACACCCGTGACGACGCTGGCGGTGTGGTACGACCAGAAGAAGAAAGACGGCGAGGGCGCGAAATGGCTGAAGGACATGCGTCAATGGTGGCGTAAGGCAGGCCGCGATATGACGATGCCCGCTGACGGCGTGTCGGGTGCGACACGCGCGCCCGGCGAACAGGCAATCACTTTCGCCGATGGCAAAGCGCCGCTCGGCAAGTTGCCGGCCGGCGAATATCAACTGGTGGTGGAGACCGCGCGCGAAGTCGGCGGTCGTGAACTCGTGCGCGTGCCGTTCACATGGCCGCCTGCATCGGCGAAAACATTGCAGGCGAAGGGCGATCACGAACTCGGTTCCGTGATGCTGACCGTCAAACCCTGATTCCGATTCGAACCGGACAACGTGCGCGTAGTGCGCAAGCCGCATCGGCCGCGCTTTTTTCGCCGCGTGCATGTGCCCCGGTGCGATTTCGCCAGATTCTTATCGCTGTATAGGTGCCATGATGAAACTCTCCCTGAAGAAACTGTCGGTCGTGTCCGTATTGGCGATCTCGGCGCTTGCCCCGCTCGCCGCTCACGCTCATCGCATGTGGTTGCTGCCGTCGGCGACGGTTATGTCGGGCAACGATCCGTGGGTCACCGTGGATGCGGCTGTCTCCAACGATCTGTTCTACTTCGATCACTTTCCACTGCGTCTCGACGGCCTCGTCGTCACTGGGCCGGACGGCAACCCGGTGAAGGTCGATAACGCAAATACGGGCCGCTATCGCAGCGTGTTCGACGTGCATCTGACGCAGGAGGGTACGTACAAGATTGCCGTCGAGAATCACGGACTGGTCGCGAGTTACAAGCTCAATGGTGAGACACGTCGCTGGCGTGGCAACGAACAGAGCCTGGCGAAAGAAGTGCCCGCAGACGCGCAGGATCTTCAGATTACGCAGACGGAAGCGCGTGTCGAATCGTTTGTGACGCGCGGCAAGCCGACCACGACTGCGCTGAAAACTACGGGGCGCGGCCTTGAAATGACGCCTGTCACGCATCCGAACGATCTCGTGGCAAACGGCGACGCGAGCTTTCGTTTGCTGCTGGATGGCAAGCCCGCGTCTAACGTGAAGGTTGAAGTTGTGCCGGGTGGCGTTCGTTATCGCGATCAGGTCGGCGAGACGACTGTGACGACCGATGCCGATGGACGCTTCAACGTGAAATGGCCGTCGGCGGGAATGTACTGGATGGAAGCCAGCGTGCAAGACTCGCAGACCACGATAAAAAATGCGAAGTCGCGTCGCGTGAATTACGCCGCGACGTTTGAAGTTCTGCCGCAGTAATTGCCGGACGAAAGCATGACCACGAGTCCCGCGACTTCACGTACCGAAGGTGCAAAATTCATTGCTGCCGAAGTCGCGCGACGCGTTCTCGTACCTTCGCAACTGTTGTGCGCCGGGATCACCGCAGGCGTGACAGGGCGTGTGGCAGGATTGTGCGGTGACACAATGGGCACGACGTGGAGCGTGCAATGCGTGGTTCCTGCGGGCGAATCCGGGGTCGCGGCAATTGACCTGCAACGCAATCATGATGAAGCGATTGATGCGACGATCCGCGCGGTGCTCGACTCGGTCATCGCCGGGATGAGCAACTGGCGCGATGACTCTGACATAAGTCGTTTCAATTGCGCCCCAGCGGGAAGCTGGGTGACGTTGTCTGACGCATGCTTCGATGTCGTCGAAACGGCGTTGAAGGTTGCACGTCTCACCGGTGGTGCATTTGATCCTTGCGCTGGACCACTAATCAATTTGTGGGGATTCGGTCCGGCAGGGCGACGTGAATACGCTCCATCTGCGGCTGAAGTAGAGGCGATCCGGCGCTATTGCGGGTGGTCGCGCATCGAACTGGATCGCTCGACACTGCGCGTTCTGCAACCCGGTCACGCGTCGCTCGATTTGTGTGCGATCGCCAAAGGTTATGCGGTCGATGCCGTTAGCGAAGCATTGACGCACGTCGGCATCGGTCATCATCTGGTCGAAATTGGTGGCGAATTGCGCGGTGAAGGCGTGAAGCCGGACGGCATGCCGTGGTGGGTCGAAATTGAAACGCCGCTGCATGTCGACGTGCTTCATGACTCTCGTAATACACTGCCGACGCATGATCTGATCGCACTGCATGGTCTTTCCGTGGCGACGTCGGGCGACTACCGCCGTTATTTCGTCGACCGCGATGCACAGCGTCATTACGCGCATACCATCGATCCACGCACCGGCCATCCGGCGAACCATGCGTTGGCGTCCGTCACGGTGGTGCATCGCGAATGCATGCTTGCCGACGCGTTATCGACCGCCTTGATGGTGCTCGGCCCGGATGCGGGTATGGCGCTCGCGCATCGGGAACGGATTGCCGCACGCTGTGTGACGCGCACCGCCGATGGTTTCGGCGAGGCCGTCAGTCCCGCCTATGCGGCGATGCTCGAGTGACGTTGCGTGTGTTCCGTCCGGACGGTTTCCGATCCACATTAATCTGGTCCGCGTTGAGTTTGATCGGCGCGGGCATGGCGTATTTCGGCGAGACGCGACTTGCGATGGCGGGCGGCGTGATCGTCGCTTATCTGGCGATGTGCGTTGGCGTGCTCCGTGCCCATCGTCGACGTTCGCGTCAGGTTGGGGCGAACACCGTGCGCGGCAATGCTGACAACACGGTTGTATTGGTCGCATACGCGAGCCAGACCGGGTTCGCCGAACAACTCGCCGTACAGACTGCGCAACTGTTTCGGCGCGCAGGCCGTGTCGTTCAGTTGGAATCGCTCGACACACTCGGCTTCGATGCGCTCATGCGATATAACCAGGCCTTGTTCATTGTCAGCACGACTGGAGAGGGCGATGCGCCCGACAACGCCGTGAGCTTCGTGCGCAAGGTGATGAGCGCTGGCGCGGCGCAGTCGCTGCAGACGTTGCATTATGCGGTGCTTGCATTAGGCGACCGGAATTATCGCGATTTTTGCGCGTTCGGTCACATGGTTGATCGTTGGCTGCGCGATCGTCGCGCGCAGTCGCTGTTCGACCTGATCGAAGTGAATAATGGCGACCCGGCCGCATTGCGGTTGTGGCATGAGCGTCTCTCCTCGTCGGCGTTTGAAGGTGGCGACGAAGTACTTACGCCCCTTTCGGGCACGCGCTGGATTCTTGATCAGCGAAATTTGCTTAATCCCGGTAGCGCCGGCAATCCGGCGTTTCATGTCTGTCTCAAACCCGACGATCCAGCCGCACTGAACTGGCAACCTGGTGATATCGCAGAAATTCGTCCGCAACATCCAGAAGCTGTTGTAGCGGCATGGCTGCGCATGCTGTGTCTGGACGGCGACACGGCTGTCGATTGCGATAGAAAAATAATCAAGCTATCCGAAGCAATTTCAACACGCACGTTGCCGGTAAAAGTCGACGTGTTGCGCGGGCAGTCGCCTCAGGTCATCGTCGATTCATGCGAGCCGTTACCTTCGCGAAAGTACTCGATCTCGTCATTGCCGGCTGATGGTCGGCTCGAATTGCTTGTGAGGCAGGCGCGTTATCCCGATGCGTCGTCCAGTGAAGGTATCGGTCTCGGACTCGCTTCGGGCTGGCTGACGCGGCATGCTCCACCCGACGCATCGATCAGCGTGCGCGTGCGCACGAATCGTGGCTTTCACGCGCCATCGGATGATCGTCCGCTGATCCTCATCGGTGCGGGGACGGGACTCGCGGGTTTGCGTGCGCATCTGAAGCATCGGGCCGAGTGTGGTCATCGTCGAAACTGGCTGATTTTTGGTGAACGCAGCGCCGCGCACGATACGTTTCACGCGGACGAAATTGCGCATTGGAGGGCTGCTGGTGTGCTTGAGCGACTGGACCAGGTGTGGTCGCGCGATGGCGGTGAATATCGCTACGTGCACGATGCAATCCGCGGTGCGGCCGGGCATGTGCAGCAATGGGTTGAGGGCGGCGCATCGATCTACGTATGTGGTAGCGCGCAACGAATGGCGCAGACGGTGCAGGCTGCTTTGGTCGATGTTATCGGCGAAGCGCGAGTGGACTCACTGCGCGAGGCGGGGCGATATCGGCGCGATGTTTATTGACCAGGGCGGTTGGCGACCGCGAATTTATATGTCGCGCAACCGTTTCGTCGAAATCGATTTCTTTGGCGGTCCCGCAGGATCGCCTCGTGATGAATAAATCCAGTGCGAGTTTCGTACAAATGCGCAACTAACGGTCAGTCTCATGCACGTCCACGTCATGCCCCAGACCGCACTCTCTGCGTATCTTGCTTACAGCGCGCGCCAAAAAACTAGTTACAAGTGATGCCGGGAAGTCCCTTTCTTGCCGGCGCGATCTGGTCCTCGTCGGCCATTTTTCGCCGTCATATCAACATCTTCCAATCATTTAGAAAGCCCGATTGAAACAATCCGTAATCTAATTCAGTAAACGCAAATAGCAATGATTCGCATTCAAACATTACAATTCGACTCTAGATTGCGCAGGTGAGTCATGCGAAGGGCGCATGACACCGCGGACGGGGAAAGAATAAATGTACATAAACAGATGTTTGTTCAAGATTGTCGTGCCGGCGTTGCTGGCGGATATTTGTGTAGCGCAAAACGGCGGCGCGTACGCAGCGGAGTTACAGGCTAAAGCCGACGCACCGGTCGCGGCGAGCGCGCCCGCCGCATCGGCACCGACCGCGATCCAGGCGGACCGTCAGTTGAAAACGATCAGCATGACCGCGAACCGGGTTGGCAAAGTCGATCTGAATCGCACGGCGGCAACGGTCTCGGTGATTACCAGCGACGACATCGACGATAACAACGCGAAGGACATCAAGGACGCGTTGCGCTATGAGCCGGGCGTCGAAGTGCGTCGCCAGGCGTATCGTCCGGCGGGCATTACCGGCTCGTCGGGACGCGCGGGTAACGAAGGCATCAACATTCGCGGCCTCGAAGGCAATCAGGTTCTGATGCTGGAAGACGGCATTCCTTTGCCGCAATCGTATGCATTCGGCTCAGGTTCGGCCGGTCGTGGCGACTATCTGAACACCGATCTCTATCAACGTATCGAAGTGCTGCGTGGACCTGCGTCGGTGCTATATGGCAGCGACGGCCTGACCGGCGCGGTCAATTTCGTCACCAAAGACCCGGCCGATCTGCTGTCGATCTACAACAAGCCCACCTATTTTTCGGTGAAAGCGGGCTACGATTCAACGGACCGTAGTTGGGGATCTACCGCGACTGCCGCGTTCGGCAACGACCGGATTCAAGGCATGCTCGTGCTGAGCGGCCGTCACGGTCACGAGACCGACAACAAGGGCGACAGCAACGTGCTGGGCGCGAACCGTTCGACCCCTGATCCGCTGACGTACAACAATCGCAGTGCGCTCGGCAAACTGGTGTTCAACCTCACGCCACGCGATCAGCTGAAATTGACTGCGGAAACGCTGAATAACGCCAATTCAAGTGACGGCCTCACGCAATTGAACGGCGGCTATACGTGGAGCGGCTACTCGGCGGACGTGTACAACACCGTCAACCAGGTGACCAGCAACCGCGTGAAGCTCGAATACGATCATCACGACGACACCAATCCGTGGATGCAGCAACTTAAAGCTTCGGTGTACTACCGTAATGCGCAGACACGTCAGTCTCTGTTGATCGATGGCGTAAATTCGGCTGGCGCGGAAAGCAGCCGAACTCGAACCAACGAATACGGCGACAACATCTTCGGCGGCAGCGTCGTCGCGGAGAGCGCGTTCAGGACCGGTCCGTTGTCGCATAGCGTGACATATGGCTTCGATGCCAGCCTGTCGCACTACAGCACCAGCAGTTCAGCGGGCTCGGAGTGGAGCACGCCGACAGACGGTTATCCGGAAGCATTCCCGAAGACCTCGCAAATCAACCTCGGCGTGTACACCCAGGATGAAATCCGTTGGAACAAGCTGAGTTTCGTGCCGGGCGTGCGCTTCGATTACTACAAGATGACGCCGCATCCCGACGCAACGTACGAGGAAGTGAGCGCAAGTTCGACCAAGCCGACGACCGGCTCGAACGGCAATGCAATTTCGCCGCGACTGGCGTTGCTGTATCAGGTGTCGCCGGCATTCATTCCGTATGTGCAATATGCACGAGGTTTCCGTGCGCCTAGCGCGTATCAGGTCAACAGCTTCTATAACCCTGCGGGCTCGTACGGTCTCTACTATCAGCAGGTAGGCAATCCGAATCTGAAGCCGGAAACCAGTAATTCGATTGAAGCAGGTTTTCGCGGCCAACTCGGAGTTGGTACCGGCATCCTGAACTACAGCGGAGCTGCGTTCGCTGGGCGCTACAACAACTTCATCGACACCAAGGTTATCGGCGGCAGCACGTCGTCCGCGACGAATCCGTACACGGTTCAGTACGTGAACTTCACGAAGGCGTCGATTCATGGCTTTGAAGGCAAGGCCGACTGGATCGTCAGCGATTCGATCGAAGTGAAGGGCGGTTTTGCCTATATCAAAGGCACGGAAACCGAAGACGGCAAGACGACCGGACTCGATACGATTCCGCCGCTGGCGGTGGTGTTGGGCATTCGTTACACCGGCGGCGACCGTTGGTTTGCGGGCGTGGACATGACGTACAACTCGCGCAAAGACAAGGACCAGATGTCGAGCGCGTCGTACTACTCGACCCCGTCGTACACGATTTTCGACCTGCACGCAGGCTACAAAATCACCAAACACGTCAGCGTGACAGCCGGTATCGATAACCTGTTCGATCGCAAGTACTGGATCTGGAATGACGTGCGAGGCCTTGCCGATAGCGACGGCTACGCGAAGATTTCGGCTCTCACCGCGCCGGGCCGTAACTTCAACGTCGGTATGAAGATCGACTTCTGACCGGCGTCGGGTTCTTCGCAATCTCAGCGCGAGTGCATCGCCCTGCATCGCGTGATTGACGAATCGAATCCGGATGATTCGCGAGTCCGGCACGACGCATTAGTGACAGCGTGCCGGACTTTCCCAACTTTCAGCATGAAGCTATCCAATCCAATGACAATCGTGAAGAACAGCTATACGACCCAACCGGAATCGCTCGAACAATTGCGCAACGATTTTGTGCGTATCAAGGCCGAGCAGAAACTGCGTAACCGCGAAGCCGCGTTTGCGCTCGGTATCAGCGAAGGCGAGGTGCTTGCCGCATTTGTCGGCGAACACGTCGTGCGACTCGACACGCGTTTTATCGAGCTGTTTGAAGAGGTGCCGATGCTCGGCTCGGTGATGGCGCTGACGCGCAACGACGCCGCCGTGCACGAGAAAGATGGCCAGTTCGCCAATATGAGCCATGAGGGGCCGACCGGCATTGCACTCGGCGATCCGATCGATCTGCGGATTTTCTACAGCAAATGGGCAGCCGGTTTTGCTGTCACCGACGTCACGCCGCGCGGCACGCTGAAGAGTTTGCAGTTCTTCGACGCGCAAGGCCACGCTACCCACAAGGTTTATCTGCGCGAGCACAGCGATCACGCAGCCTACGCGGCATTTGTCGAACGCTGGGCACATGTGGAGCAGACGGCGGGAATGACGGTGACCGCCGCGCCTGCTGCGCCGGTGCCGACGCCCGACGAGGACATCGACGTGCAAGCGTTTCACGCCGCATGGCATGCAATGACCGACACGCATCAGTTCTTCGGCTTGTTGCGCAAGTTCAGGCTTGCACGTACTCAGGCGCTGCGTCTTGCCGAGTCGCGTTACGCGCAGCGCGTCGCGAACGACGCGATCGCAACGGTATTGAATCAGGCCGCGCAAACTGAATTGCCGATCATGGTGTTCGTTGGCAATCACGGCATGATCCAGATTCATACTGGACCTGTGAAGACGATCCAGGCGATGGGTCCGTGGCTCAATGTGCTCGACCCCGGTTTCAATCTGCATTTGCGCACCGATCTGATCGATAGCGCGTGGGTGGTCCGCAAGCCGACCAGCGATGGCATCGTGACGTCGCTTGAATTATTCGACTGCAAAGGCGATAGCATTGCGATGCTGTTCGGCGCGCGCAAACCGGGTTCGCCGGAACTCGCAGGATGGCGAGAACTGATTGCAAACATCGCGCCGGTTATGGAGAACATTGCCGAGGTGACCGCATGAGCCGGCGCGGCTTCGACATTCATCGACGCCGCATCGTGGTCGGCGGCGTCGCGGCGGTAGTCGGTATGGCCGGGCTGAATTCGCGAATGGCGATGGCAATAACAAAGACCGCTGCGCCAAATCGTGTGATCGTGATCGGCGGTGCGCTGGCCGAGATCGTGTATGCGCTCGACAAAAGCACGATGCTCGTCGCCACCGATACATCGTGCACGTTTCCCGCTGCCGTGCTGAAACTGCCGAAGGTCGGCTATCAGCGAACGTTATCGGCGGAAGGTGTGCTGTCGATGCATCCCGATCTGATTCTGACCTCCGCCGAAGCGGGGCCGCCAGGTGTGCTGCAGCAGATCCGGCAAACAGGCGTCAACGTCGTGTCGTTCACGGAAACACATAACGTGGATTCGCTGCGGAAAAAAATCGACGGCGTCGCGCGCGAACTCGGCGCGATGGAAGATGGCGCGGCATTGCGCAAACGTGTCGATGCCGAGTGGGACAACGCGATAAAAAACGTCGCCGCCTCACCGCTTGCGAGCCGCGCGCAACCGCTGCGTGTGCTGTTTCTGCTGAATCCTTCGGGTAGTCAACCGATGGTCGCGGGGCAACACACCGCCGCCGACGCGATGATCAGTTACGCCGGAGCGCGCAATGCCATTCAGGGTTTCGATGGTTATCGCAGCCTCTCGCCGGAAGCGTTGATCGCCGCCGCGCCCGATGTCGTGCTGACCACCGACGACACCCTCGCCGTATCGGGCGGAGCGGCGGCGATTCTCGGCACGCCGGGTTTCGCATCGACACCCGCAGGCAGAAATTCGCGAATCGTCTCGCTCGACACATTGTTCCTGCTCGGCTTCGGTCCGCGCTTACCGGAGGCTGTTATGGCGCTGAACCGGCAACTCGTGTCGGCGGCGTGAACGCCTTGGTCTGCACATCGCCGCATGCAAGCTGCTCGCGACGAACCTTTATTTGCGAAGTGCCATGAGCATCGAAAAAATCTCGCGTGTCGGAGGCGGACCATCGCCGGGCATCATGAAATCGCGTAGACCACGGGCTGTTTTCACGCTGTTCGCCGGTTTCAGATCGAACGGCGCACGCAATCCGCTTAGCGTGATGATTGCGCTGGGCGCGCTGCTATGCGTGTCGAGCGTTGCCGCAATCTGTCTCGGTGCGTACCGGATAGCGCCCACGACGCTATTAGCGGCCCTGTGGCGGCCCGGCGCACTCGGCGTGGACCCGACGATACTCGACCAGGCGCGTGCCGTTCTACTGTCGATCCGCCTGCCGCGCGTCGTGCTCGCGCTGATCGTCGGCGCCGGGTTCGGCGCGGCGGGCAGCGCGTTGCAGGCACTGCTGCGCAATCCGCTCGCCGATCCGGGTTTGATCGGCATATCGAGTGGGGCCGCGCTCGGGGCATCGCTCGCGATCGTCTGTGCGCCGTGGCTATTGTCGCGCTATGGATTCGCGGGCGATGGCGTGACCGCGTTCGCTGCATTTGCTGGGGCGCTCGTCGTTACCGCACTGGTCTACCGTTTGTCCGCGCGGCGAGGGCGCTTGAGCTTGCCCGTGCTGTTGTTGTCGGGCATCGCGCTGAACGCGCTTGCAGGTGCAACGATCGGCGTAATGACGTATGTCGCATCGGATTCGCAACTGCGTTCGCTGACGTTCTGGAGCCTCGGCAGTCTCGCGGGCGTGCAGTGGCGCACGATCCTGATTCTGCTGCCGCTGGTCGCACTGAGCGCGGCGCTGATCGGAAAATGCAGTCGCGCGCTCAATGTGATGCAGCTTGGCGAAATGGAAGCGCATCATCTCGGCGTGCCTGTGCAGCGAGTCAAACGCGTCGTGTTGATTGCGGCTGCGTTGAGCGTCGGCGCGATCGTCTCGTGTACCGGACAGATCGGCTTTATCGGTCTCGTTGCGCCGCATTGTGTGCGCCTCGTTTGCGGCCCGGATCAACGCTGGGTTCTACCAGGATCGATGTTGTTCGGCGCATCGCTAACCGTTCTGTCCGATCTGGCCGCGCGTACGATTGCCGCGCCCGCCGAAGTGCCGCTCGGCATCCTCACTGCATTGATAGGCGGTCCGTTTTTCCTCGCGCTGATTCTTCGCAATCGCGAGAGGCTTGGTGCGTGACGTGCTCGAATCGAACGGGATTTTGTTGAGAGAACGCGAATGCTCGAAGTAAAGAATGTGTACGTCAGATACGGCGATCGCACGGTGATCGACAATGTGTCGCTTGCCGTCCGACCCGGCGAATTCACCGTGGTGCTGGGCCGTAACGGCGCGGGCAAAAGCACGTTGCTCAAGGCGCTCGCAGGCGATTTCAACGCGCCGTCGGTGCGAAATTTTTTCGGCTACAGCGGGACCACGCTGCTGAACGACAAGCCGATCAATGTCATCAGCTCTGACCAGCTTGCCCGGACTCGCGCGGTGCTGTCGCAAACGTTCCAGAATAGTTTTCCGATTCGTGTCGAAGAGCTCGTTTCGATTGGACGGTATCCGCATTTATCACGTGTACGCAGCAGCGTAGGCGAGCAGATCGTTATTGACGACGTGCTGGGTTTGGCCGGCATCACGCACCTTAAAACACGCGATATAACAACGCTATCCGGCGGCGAACTGGCGCGGGCACAATTCGCCAGGACGCTCGCGCAACTGTGGCTTTCCGACGATGCCGATTCGCAAGAGAGATCCACGCGATTTCTACTGCTCGACGAGCCGACCGCTGCGCTCGATCTCGTTCATCAGCACAAACTGTTCGCGACGGTGAAGGAGTTGACGCATAGCTGGGGCATCGGTGCATTGGCGATTGCACACGATTGCAACCTGGCAGCGCGTTACGCAGACCGGATGATTTTTCTTGCAGACGGCAGGCTGATCGCGGAAGGTGCGCCGCAAGAAGTAGTCAGCGAAACGGTAATCGAGCAGTGTTTCGGGCTTGCGGTGCGAGTAGTCCATGACGATCTGGACGGGACGCCGTATCTGATTCCGGCATCCCGATAGCGAAGCGGATATCGGCGCGGTCCGCTTCGCATCGTTCAGTCCGCTACGACACGCTCGCTACATCCATCGTCAGAATGATCTTGCCGACATTCGCCGCCGACTCCATCCGTCGATGAGCATCGGCGGCACGCGCGAGCGGGTACGTGGAATCGACCACCGGCTCAAGACGCGCGCCACCATCAAAGCGTTCCAGCCAATGTTCGCGAAAACGCTTCACCATGTCGTGCTTTTCCGCTTGCGGCCGTGATTTCATCACCGTGCCGAGAATCTGCAGGTGCTTGTACAGAATCTGTTCCAACTCGACGCTGACGGTGCCTCCACCGCCAAGAATGCCGACCTGAACGAGTCGGCCGCCATTCGCGAGCGATGCAATATTGCTCTTGAAATACGGGGCGCCGACAAAATCGATGACCACGTCCACGCCTCGCCCATCGGTCGCTTTGGCGATCACTTCCGCGAAATCCTGCTTGCGATAATCAATCACCACGTCTGCTCCCAATTGCACTACACGCTCCAGCTTGTTGCCGTCGGCCGTGGCGAAAATCGACGCGCCGGTTGCATAAGCAAGCTGAACGGCGGCCGAACCGACGCCGCCCGCAGCCGCGTGAATCAGCACCGAGTCGCCGCGTTTCAATCGGCCGAGATGCATCATCGCCTCATGTGCGGTGACGAATACTTCGGGTATCGCGGCGGCATGCACGTAGTCGAGCGATTCAGGAACCGGCATCGCCATTCTGTAATCGATGCGCGCGATTTCCGCGTAGGCTCCGCCGCCGACGACGCCCATCACGCGGTCGCCCACCTTGAAGCCTTGAGTTTCACTGCCGGTTTCGATAACTTCGCCCGCGATTTCGAGTCCCATGATCGTCGAGTCGCCGAAGTTCGGCCGCCCGTAGCCGCCTCGCCGGTGCGTGAGATCCGCCCGGTTCACGCCGGCGGCATGAACGCAGACGAGCAGGTCGGCGGGACGCAACTCCGGCGCTGGCGCATCGTGAAGTTCGAGTACATCGGCTTCGCCAAACGAGTTGAATGTAATTGCTTTCATACTGACTGCTCCTTCGTTTCGCCGAGCGTTGTGTTGGCAACGGCCGACGCTGAAATTGCTGCTGGAAATCCTGCATAAAACGCGAGGTGGGTGATCAGGCCGCTAAGCTCGACGCGTGTGACTCCGTTGTCGATCGCGCGACGCAGATGTGCGGGCAGTTCATCAGTCTTGCCAAGCGCGACCAGTGTGGCGACAGTAATCAGACTGCGATCACGTAACGACAGATCGGCGTCGGCCCAGATTTGCGGAAACAGAACCGTGTCGACGAACTCGGAAAGTTTCGGCGTAAAAGCGCGCGCGGCTTCGCGCGGGCTGTGAAATTCGGAGTGGGACATGATGGCGTTCCTGTTAAACCTGGCTGATGAATTTGTGGGTGAGGTAGTACTCGATGCCTTCAGCGCCGCCTTCCGAACCATGGCCGCTTTCTTTCATTCCGCCGAACGGCAGCTCGGTAGCGATGATGCGGTACTGGTTGATGCCGATCATGCCGGCTTCCAGGCCGTCGGCCACGTCAATCGCCGTGCGCGCATTGCTGGTGAACGCATACGCGGATAACCCGTACGGCAGGCGGTTGGCTTCGGCGAGACCATCCTTGAGCGTGTCGAATGGCATCAGGATCGCGATCGGGCCGAACGGTTCTTCGTGCATGACGCGGGCGTCCATCGGCACGTCGGCAAGCACGGTCGGCTCGAAAAAATAACCCTGACCTTCGATACGTTTGCCGCCTGTCAGTACGCGTGCGCCGTGAGCCACAGCGTCGGCGACGAGTTCTTCCATCTTTGCAAGTTGCCGCGGATTGGCGAGCGGGCCGACCTGCGTGCCAGGCTGCATGCCGTCTCCAACAACGAGTGCTTCGGCAGCGCTGACGAAACGCTCCACGAATTCGTCATATACGCCGCGTTGAATCAGGAAGCGGGTCGACGAAATGCAAACCTGGCCGGTGCCGCGAAAGCGATTCGCCGCGCCATCGACGGCGGCTTTTTCGACATCGGCGTCTTCGAATACGAGCACCGGACCGTGGCCGCCCAGTTCGAGGGTGATCGGCTTCACGCCTTCGGCGGCACGTGCGGACAGCAGGCGTCCGATAGGCACCGAACCGGTGAATGTGACCTTGCGAATGACCGGCGACGCGATCAGTTGTCGGGAGACCGCATCGGGCACGCCGAAGACCACTTGCAGGACGCCCTTCGGCAATCCGGCATCATCGAGAGCCCGGGCCAGTGCGAGGGCCGTGGCGGGGCTTTCCTCGCCCGGTTTGATGATGACGCTGCAGCCTGCCGCGAGCGCGGCGGATAGCTTGCGTGCCGGCGTGATGGCGGGGAAGTTCCACGGGGTGAATGCCGCGACCGGGCCGATTGCCTGACGTTTGACGAGTTGCTGCACGCCAGGGCGATTCGAAGGCACTACGCGACCGTCGATACGGCGTGCTTCTTCTGCGAACCATTCGAAATAATCGGCGGCGCGCAGGACTTCGTCGCGGCTCTCGGCAAGCGGCTTGCCTTCTTCGAGGGTCATCAGGGTGGCCGTGCGCTCGGCGCGTTCGCGCATCAGATCGGCTGCGCGTTTGAGGATGCGCGCACGTTCGTTGGGGACGGTGTTGCGCCACACGTCGAATGCCCGTTGCGAAACGTTGAGCGCGTGATCGAGATCGGCGGCGGTGGCGAGAGGCACGCGGCCGAGTTCGACCTGTGTCGCCGGATTGATGACCGGCACCGTTTCGCGGGCGTCGCCGCCGATCCACTCGCCGTCGATGAAAAGATAGAGCTTGTCGTAAGTTGCGTTCATGACTGTTTGCCTCCATTAGTTATCCGATTGATTCGGCTCGGTGAATCGGCGGGTGACAGGTACTTCGATCACTGCCGGTTGCCGTTCTGCACTGGGTGCCGGGCTACGGAACGAAGTCTAGGGAGGAACGGCAAGCCGTTTAAGACGGACCACTGCAAATCATTTTTCTTCTGAACAGTAAAATCCAGCGGCCCGCGCTTGCCGGTGGCAAAAATCTGGCTTCCGCCGCGCCGTTCATGTTGAATGCTTGACGACAGGAAACTGTCAGATTCATCATGCAGGCTTTCCACGCATCATCCGCATTGGCAATGCAGGCTCGAGCCGGGCGGCGGTCGAAAGGGCGCCGTCATACGGAAGCAGTGCTTCCGCAGACGTGTCACGCGAATGAAAGAAAAATGAAAGAACGACGGGAGCGTTGCAATGGACAAGTTTTACAACATGTCGGTATTCGCGCGAGTGGTCGAGATGGGCAGTTTCACCGCGGTCGCGAATCATCTGGATTCGACCGTTGGAAACGTTTCACGCGCTGTGTCGACACTGGAAGAGGCGCTCAATACGCGTCTGCTGCAACGGTCTACCCGGCGTTTGTCGGTCACGGATGCGGGCAGGCGTTTCTATGATCGTTGCACGGAGATTCTCGCCGATCTTGAACATGCCGAAGCCGAGGCGCGCGATGCGATGCTGGAGCCGCGCGGCAGGCTCAGAGTGCATTCGGTGCCCGGTCTCGGACGCACGCATCTGACTGAAGCGGTGCTCGCGTATCGCAAGGAATTTCCGGAAGTCACCGTCGACCTGATGTTGTCGCAACGCATGCCGAATCTGCTCGAAGATCAGCTCGACCTGTCGGTCGTTATCGCTCGCACGCTGCCGGATTCGGCCTACGTGAGCCAGAAAATAGGCGCGAGCCAGTGTGTGCTGGTTGCTTCGCCCGACTATCTCGCCGAACATCCCGCACCCACGCGACCGGAAGAACTCGTCGACCACAACTGCGTGTTGCTAGCCACCGTCGACTATGCACCTGACGAATGGCATCTTCAGAGTGCGGCAGAAAGTGTCACATTTCGCCCCACAGGTCCGCACTTTGGCGTGAACGACATGGAGGCGATGTCCGTTGCTTTGCGCGCGGGTGCCGGCATTGGTCTGCTGGCGGGCTTTTCCGCCGTCGAGGAATTGCGCGCGGGCAGACTGGTTCGGGTGCTGCCGGATTTCCACACTTACGCGCGGAATGTGTACGCGGTGTATTTATCGCGGCAATTCGTAGATGCAAAGATCAAACACTTCGTCGAAACATTGAAGACTCACGTTGGAACGAAGCTCGACGCTTACGCGCGAGAACTTCACATTCACGTTGCAGCATAAGGAAGACACTGAAAGCAACGCTGTTCGCGTCTCGGCATAGCCCTTGCTGCAATGAATGGGTTATCCACCTGAACGAAAGGAGACACCTGTCATGAAGCTCTTTTATTCACCGGGCGCGTGCAGTCTCGCCGACCATATCGCCATGCATGAAGCCGGTATGACGTTCGACCGGGTTCGCGTCGACCTGAAGACGAAACTGACCGAGACCGGGCAAAAGTTTGAGGAAATCAATCCGAAGGGCTATGTTCCGACGCTCGAAATGGACGATGGCCAGATACTGACGGAAAACGTGGCGATTCTTTCGTGGATTGCGCAACACGGTGCATCGCTCGCGCCGCATGGCGAGTCGGGCAGATTGAGATTGCTTGAAATGCTCGCGTTCATCTCGACTGAAATACACAAACAGTTTGGGCGGATTTTCAAACCGAGTTCCGACGCGGAAGCGGCAGCGGCGCGCGAGAAAATCGGCCAACGTTTCAAACTGATTGGCAGCCAGATGAAGGGCGACTATCTATTCGGCAACGATGTAAGCGTGGCGGATGCTTATCTGTTCACCATGTTACTCTGGGCCGATAAGGTCGGACTCGACGCACCGCAGGTACTCGTTGATTTCGCGCAGCGTATGCGGGCAAGGCCGGCCGTTCAACTTGCTTTGAAGCACGAAGGACTGGCATGATCGAGTGGAGGCTTGGCATGGATCGCCAACCTCCTCACTGTTACCGCATCATTTTTCATGGGATACACACATGAAGTCGAGGAACATCGTACCGCTTCTGGTCGTTTCATTACTGGGCACCTCTGTTGCCGCATTCGCGCAACAGCACGACGATAACCATGGCGGGCATGGCGGTCCGCAGTCGCACGGAGGGCCTGGCCCGAGTCACGGCGGCCCGCAGCATGGAGGCGGTCACGGACCTGCGCCTCGCGAAGCATCGATCGACCGCCCGGGTGGGCCCGTTCCTCACAACGACTGGCATAAAGGCGAGCGGCTGCCGCAAGAATATCGCGACCGCAATTACGTGGTCGACGACTGGCGCGGACATGGGTTGCATCAGCCGCCGCGTGGTTACCAGTGGGTCGGCGTGAATGGCGATTACGTTCTCGCCGCCATTGCAACTGGCGTCATCGCAAACGTTCTGCTTTCCGGTCATTAACCGGAATTCTCACGCGATGGTGGTGAGCGAAAGCTCAACCACCATCGCCAGTCGAATCAATTCAAACGAATACCACTTGTTGCATCGAATAGATGCGCGTTTTCTGCACGCGCTATCAAGTCGTGCGCGGCTGTTTGTCATCGCCCACAGGTTCACGCAGCAGAAGCAATAGCTTCACGAAGAGCCGGTTGCGACCGCTCGTTCGAATCCGCTTGAGGCTGCTGTTGCGGATGACGAAGCGTGCGGCTGCGTTGCCCATCGACGGAAACCGCGCGCTCTCCCGCAATGGTGACGCGACGTACAAGACGCTCCTGCGTGCCGTAATCGTTGACCGCGTAGTGCTGGGTAGCGCGATTGTCCCAGATCGCGACATCGTTCTGACGCCATTGCCAACGCACCGTGTTTTCAAGGCGAATCACGCGGTTTTGCAGAATCTCGAAGATGCGAGCCGACTCCGAGCTCGACAGACCCACGATGCGTTTGATGAAATGGCCGAGCAACAGGGCTTTTTCACCCGATACCGGATGCACGTGGACGAGCGGGTGTTCCGCTTCATAGACGGCCGAAACAAACACGTTCTGATGATGCGACAGACGTGACGCGGCGGATTGCGAATCCGTGCCCGCAACGCGTTCGGCACCGTAGTCGTAATCGTTGGTGTGCACGGCCCAGAGCGACTCTGCGAGGCGCTTCAGATCGTCGGGCAGGCGCTCGTACGCGACAGCCGTATTCGCCCAGACCGTATCGCCGCCATATGCCGGAATCTTGACGCCACGCAGAATGGAGATCTTCGGAAACGCATCGATAAAGGTGACGTCTGTATGCCACGAATCCGCACGGCCGCCACCTTTGGATGCATCCAGTTCAAACAGCTTTGTGCCTTCCGGCGAGGGTACGGTAGGGTGCGCGATCGTATCGCCGAAACGTGCGCCAAAGGCCTGATGCGCTGCGTCGTCCAGATGCGACTGATCGCGAAAGAACAGTACCTTGTATTTCACCAGCGCGCGATGCAGCGTGTCGATGGCGGCATCGTCCAGATTGGGAGAGAGCCTGATGTCCTGAACTTCTCCGCCAATCAATCCAGCAACGCGCCGGATACGAAGGTTTTCAAATGACGTGTCCAGATTCGTTTCGGCGGAAGAACTCACGGTCTCGCTCCTATAGGAAGAGCTAAAAGTGTAGGAAACTGAGCGCGGCGTTCAAACCAACGAATCGGAATATCGATTCCATCGCCGTCAAATGCGAGCAAGCCATGCGCGAAAAAAAGCCGACCGCGCTATAGCGCCCACTCCACGGGCGCTGAAGCCGCCTAACGTCATCACCTTGATGCGAGTATTGAATATGAGCGTTTACTCGTAACATTCTCTGGACGGAACGCAAGGAGCGATCCGCATCAACGGAGATCGACATGACTGAAATCACCACGACCATGAAGCTCAATCACCTGAGTTTCCCCTCGTCCGATGTGAGCGCCACCGCCACGTTCTTCGAACAGCACCTTGGCTGCACTGTTGCGGGACGCGGCACAAGCTGGTTTCTGAAGCGCCCTGGCTTCGACATCGTGATCGATGACGCTGCGGCTCACCCGGTCGAATGGCCGCACAATTTCCACATTGGTTTCGAACTGCAATCTCTCGACGAGGTTCGCGCGCTTTATCAAAAGATGTTCGCGGCTGGCGTCGCAATGAAAACCGACGTATTCAAACACGAACGTGGCTCGCGATTTTTCTGTGAAGTGCCGGGTGGCGTTCTGGTCGAAATCAATACGCGCTCGGATGCCGACGAGCAATATCGCGGTACCTTCGACCTGTAAAGATATCGACCTGAAAAAGCAGTGGGCGCTTCTTGTGAATCAAAAGCGCCCACTGTTCACTGCATTTTTTCTACTGCTCGCAAACGTCTTTAAAGAACCATTCCACCCGATACTTCAATGCGTTGCCCGTTGATCCACCGGTTATCGTCCGACAGCAATGCGGCAATCATTGGTCCAATATCGTCCGGCTCGCCAACGCGGCCAAGCGCTGTCATGTCCGCTACACGTTTGTTCACCTCCGGGTTGTCGCGCACCATACCGCCGCTGAAATCGGTAGCGATTGCCCCTGGCGCAACCGTATTCACGGCGATGCCTCGTGCACCGAGTTCCTTCGCCATGTAACGGGTCAGCACTTCGACAGCACCTTTCATCGATGCATACGCGGATGACCCCGGAAACGCAAAGCGCGCCAGCCCCGACGAAATATTGACGATCCGGCCGCCATCGTTGATGAATGGCAACAGCTTCTGCGTGACGAAGAACACGCCTTTGAAATGAACCCGATAGACGGTGTCAAGTTCGTCTTCGGTTGTACTGTCGAATGCATTGTGCAGCGACGTGCCTGCATTGTTGACGAGGTAGTCGAAGCGCGAGGCGCCCAGCTCGCCCAGCGCGCGCTGCACATCTTGCACGAACTGATCGAAGGAGGCGGTATCGCCGACGTCCAGACGAAGCGCGACTGCGCGGCGTCCCGCTGCTTCGACCGACGCAATGACCTGATCGGCTTCGGCACGATTCGAGTGGTACGTGATAATGCTGTCGACTCCGCGTTTAGCGAGATTCAGCACGGTATTGCGGCCAAGGCCGCGGCTACCGCCGGTAACGATTGCAATTTTCGGGCTTGACGTTGATGTGATATCGGTAGGCATTGCGTGCTCCATGAGTTAGTTTGGCGTGAAGAAAAGATAGCTTTTGCGTCATGGGGAGTGAATGCCGGAACTCGCCTGTTTCTTGCCTAATCCTGTCCGCTGACCTATAACGTCCACGCGATCCACACTTGAGGCCAAGCCATGCTCGACGCGCTAATCGATGCCGTCACCCGCTATACCGACGCGCAGAGCGGCGACAACCCGTATGTCACAACGGTTGAAGGTCTGACGATTCTTCGTTCGAGTCTGGAGACGCGGCCGAATCACCTGATTCACAAACCTGCGCTCTGCATCGTCGTACAAGGGGCAAAAGCCACGACCTTCGGCAATCGACGTTTCGATTACAAGGCGGGGCAGGCACTCGTTGTGAGTATCGAGACGCCTGCGTTTGGCCGTGTTATCGAGGCTAGTCCGGATAAGCCATTTCTCGGCATCGTCATCGAATTGAATCTGTCGATCATGCGTGAAGTTGTGGAAGCCTTGAAGACGCTGCCCGACCCGGACATGGCCGCGCGTTCGGCGGTATTCGTTGCCAATTTCGACGGGCCATTGGCCGATTGCGCGCTGCGCATGGTGCGGCTCGTCGATACGCCGCAAGCTATTCCGATGATCTATCCGTTGCTGATGCGCGAGATCAGCTATTGGCTTCTGAGCGGCCCGAGCGGCGGCGAGATTGCGCGTCTCGCGCTGGCAGGCAGTCATTCGCAGCGCGTGATGAATGCGATTCACTCGCTACGTGAGCGCTTCACCGAATCGGTGAGTATTGAAGATCTGGCGCGCACGGCGCAGATGAGCGCTTCGGCATTTCATCGGGAATTCAAGGCGATTACGTCGATGACGCCGCTGCAATACCAGAAGCAGCTTCGCCTGATTGAAGCGCGCCGCTTGATGACGGCTGATTCGACGAACGTGGAAACAGCCGCGTTTCAGGTCGGTTATGAAAGCGCATCGCAGTTTAGCCGCGAGTACTCGCGCATGTTCGGCGCGCCGCCGCGACGTGAGGTGGTAGCACTGAAGCGCGTCGCGTCGTGAGTGGAAGCGCCGCGTCTTTAGTTACGTCTCTGTCTCCCACCGGTAATCCTCGACGAGGCCACGCATGAATGGAAACGTCCTGATTTCAGGTGCTGGTGTCGCCGGGCTTGCTCTGGCCTATTGGCTGGATCGAGCGGGATTCGGCGTGACACTGGTCGAACGTGCTTCCGAATTTCGCCGGGGCGGCCAGGTTGGCGACATTCGCGGTGTCGCGCTGGACGTGGTACAGGCGATGGGATTGCTCGACGACGCCCGCGCATTACGCACGCGTCTAAAGGGGATGTCGATGCTTGACGACGACGGCAACGAAATCGAACGCACCGAGGAGCGCACTCGCGAACTGGTCCGGCATTGGCAGAAGCCGGCGCAAGCGTTCGCCACCTATGAAGCGCTAATGAGACCGCACGTGAACCTTAATCAGGCGCTTGTCGATCTGACGCGCCAGGGCCCGGTGCCGGACGAGTTGCTGACCCATGCGAAGAACGGCATCGATCTGCGTGACCTGTTGAAAGAGGTGGATTAGACGATACGCAGCGCAAGCCTGTGCGCTCAACCGGCTTCTTGCGACGATAAGCCCACGTCGTCGGCGACACTGTCGGACTCCGGCTTTCGCTGATCGCGCTTCTGCCCGTTCTTCTTGTTGCGCTTCGCGTCGTACATCGCGGTATCGGCCAGGCGCAGCACGGCGTCGATATTCGTGTCCTCCGCGCTTACGTTTGCAATGCCGACGCTTGCCCCGATGGTTACGACGAGACCCGGCGACAGCTCGAAAGGCTGCTCGATCGTGCGCGCAATCGCCGCTGCCAGATCTTGCGGAGCTTGGCCTTCCCCGATACGGTCGACGATCACGAATTCGTCGCCGCCCATTCGTGCGACCAGCGCGTGTTCACTCGCGAGCGCCCGCAAACGTCTCGCGACCTGAATCAGCAGCTTGTCGCCCGCTTCGTGGCCGTGAGCATCGTTGACCGGCTTGAAGCCGTCGAGATCGAGATAGAGAAGCGTCATCCCCGCGCGGACAGGCGGCACGTCGTGCGGCCCTGTTGCCTTGAACAGCCCCTCACGGTTGAGCAGTCCGGTGAGCGCGTCGTGGCGTGCACGGTGACTGTTCTCGCGCTCGGCTTTCATCGTCGAAATGAGCATGCCGTTAAGGCGCTTCGCGGCGACGCTCATTGCAAACATGTAGAACGGAATCTGCAAAAGCGTGAGAAGAAGCACGGGTTCGCCCGCGAGCAACGCGCCGAGACAGCACGGCCCGAGCGAACAGAAGATCATCACCGCGACGAGGCGCGGCGCAGCGAAATTGCGGAAACAGATGCCGCCGACCATCGCGGCCGCCGACAGGAACGACAGCGTCGCGGCAACCCAGTCGCCGCTGACCGCGCTGACAAATGCGCCATAGCCGACCGTGATGCCCCACAGCGGAGCCAGCAGGATGTAGAGGTCGGTGGGCGTCGTTCTGGCCTGCGCCGCGCGGTTCCGGGCGATGGCGAGCACACACAGGCGCACCACGCAGACCGCGATTTCCGCGCCGAGCCATAAACGGAACGGCCAGGTGGGATGCCGGTGCGCGAGAACCCACGCAACCGCGATCGTGTTGAATACGCCGCCGAAGAAAATGGGTAGTGTGCCGAACAGCGTGCCGACCAGTGCGACGCGAATCTCGAACGGTGTTTCCTGTCCAGGAGCCGCCAGCCATTGGGCCAGTCGGCCACGCGGCAAAGAGTAGATTTTTTTAGTACTTGGCACGAGCAACACCTTATTTGCGGGCCAACGCCCGCGCCTGATCTCGAGGCGACGACAAGCAAGGAGGCGGTCCACATCCGCTATGGTGCGGTGCGGTTGGGTCAGCGTTTTCCCCCGAATACACTGCCACGCCGCCATTATCTGGATGCCTTGACATCCATTGCCCGAGTTTAGCAGGCTTCGTGCTGGGCCGAATACGTCAGCGGGGTCGGCTTTGAGGTCTTTAACAATCAGTGGTGTTCGCGCGACGCCCCCCCCGATTGGGCCAGAAGCTCAGATCCAGCTGACGGAAATTTAACGGCGCGTGCACATGGGGTTAGCGCACGTTATAGCGCGGCCCATGCCGTTGGATCTCCGTGATCGAAAGTACGGATAATGGCTGCATCATGCGGAAAATCGTGTTGTATGCGACACGCCTGCCCTCCAGGGAGACTGCCATGAACGACACCCGGCGACTCGCCGCCTTGCGCATCGTTCTGATCGTTGTGGGACTGATCGCCGTGTTCGGGTTCTGGCCGCTGATGATCCTGTGGCCGTCCGGCTGGGCGTGGCACAGCGGTCATTCCGACTATCCGTTGATGATCGTGGGCATCTACGCGACGCTTGGCGTATTCCTGCTGATGGCGTCGCGCGATCCGCTGCGGCATCTGAGCCTGATCTGGTTCACTGTGTGGTCGAGCATCGTGCATGGCGCGATCATGGCCGTGCAGTCGTTCGGCGTGGAGATGGACGGCGCGAGTCACGTCGGCCATCTGGCAGGCGACGTGCCCGCGTTGTTCATCGCGGCGGCCGCGCTGGCCTTCTTCACACCGCGCGGCGAAAAGGCGCGCACGCTGGCTCGCATGACGGGGTAGACGGCGAGTGATTGAAAAGACCGCCGCCCTGACAGATTTGATCGCTGGTAATGGCACATATTTGCTCTTTAACTGATTCAGCGCCGACGGGATATGCTGCTCATAAGGCCATTGACAGAAACACCACATATTGTTTGCCGCGCAGTAGATATACCGATCCGATATATGTTGCTGGAAGCTATCAGTAGATACCAAACCCTATACGGATGCGAGAGCACGAATTCCGTTTGCTCTTGCATTGACAGCATTGCATTCTCGCGGGGTGATATAAAAAAATTCACCTGATTTATATCGTTTTCCCGTTGAACCCGGGAATTGTCGATTGCTATTTCATTAGAACCGGTTTTCCCGGATTCCCGGTCTTGATCGGATTGGCAAGGGGTCGGTTGTGAAGAAAACGATGCCGGTGACGACGAACACGGTCCAATATCGCACCGGCCATCTGCGGATTTCACACCGCGGGTCCCTTATTGTCCAGCGCAACCGAAAACCCGCGTTGCACGCCGGGGCGCTCGAACAGGGTCGCATACCATCGCTTGACGTTCGGGAAGTCGTCGAGCGAAACCTGATGGCGCTCGTGCCGCCACGCCCAGCCGAGAATCGCAAAATCCGCGACGGATAGCTCGCCGGCGACAAATTCGACATCGGCGAGCCGCCGATCCAGCACGCCATAAAGGCGCCGCGTTTCGTCCGAATAGCGCTTGAGCCCGTAACGCCGGTCAGCCTCGGGCTCGACCGTGCGGAAGTGATGCACTTGTCCCGGCATCGGGCCGAAGCCGCCCATTTGCCACATCAGCCATTCGATGACCGGCACCCGCTCGCGCAAATTCGTCGGCAAAAACCTGCCGGTTTTTTCGCCGAGGTAGAGCAGAATCGCGCCCGATTCGAACACGCTGATCGGACGGCCGTCGGGTCCATCGGAATCGACGATGGCCGGAATGCGGTTGTTCGGGCTGATGCGCAGAAAATCGGCTTCGTGCTGTTCGCCCTTCGAGATGTTCACCGGCTTGACGGTGTACGGCAGATTCATTTCTTCGAGCGCGACGCTGATCTTCCGGCCGTTAGGCGTATTCCATGTATGAAGGCTAATTGTCATTCAGTGCGTTCCATTTTGAAAGGCGGGTTTGCGTAACGTGGTACCCGGCTCGTTGTAGTAATGCCATAAATAAATAGGTGATTCTGATCACTTATCGGCAGGTGTGGCGGAAATGGCCTGACCGGTTATGGTTTGTAATCACAATCGAGATTGATATTTATTTTTAAGGTAGTTAAATATACAGGGTATTTTTCGTCTCTCGTGCCGTACTACCGTTCCGGTGAACAGGGGAATTGCGTGCAGAGTAATTCGCAGACCTTGGAACTCGCTTACGAAGGTAATACACGCTCTCAATCGCGGCGCGTGATCAGGTGTGCAATGGCGCTCGTCATGGCCACTTCGCTGGCTGCATGCATGGTCGGGCCGGACTATCGCAAGCCCGAAGTCCAGATACCCGAAGGATTCAAGGAGGGGGTGGACTGGCAGCGCGCGCAGGCGAATCCGCAAGCCGCGATCTCCAGCACCTGGTGGCGCATGTACGGCGACGACAAGCTCAACGGTCTCGTCGAGCAGGCATTGCAGGCCAACCAGTCGATTGCCGCCGCCGAAGCCGCCTACCGGGTCGCGCTCGCCACCGTCGAATCGAATCGCGCGGGCCTGTTCCCCGTCGTCACGGCCGGGTTGTCCGGGGCACGCTCGGGCGGCAATCTCGCGGGACTCGAAGGCATCAGCTCGGGCACGTCCAGCCCGCCGAGCAACAGCGTGATTGCCAGTGGCACCGTCAGTTGGGAGCTGGACCTGTGGGGACAGATACGGCGCCAGATTCAGGCGTCGCAAGCGAACGCCCAGGCATCGGATGCGCAACTCGCGGGCGAGCGCATTTCGATTGCGGCGAGCGTTGCGACCGACTATTTCCAGTTGCGTCAGGCGGACGTCAACATCCGCATGCTGAAGGAGCAGCAGGACCTCTACGGCCGCATTCTCGCGATGACGCAGACCGGCTTCAAGGAAGGCTTCGCATCCGGCGACGACGTGCTCAACGCGCAGGAGAATCTGCAGATCGTGATCGCCGATCTGCAGACAAGCGAAATCTCGCGCGAGCAGAACGAACACGCAATCGCGGTGCTGACCGGCACGCCGCCGGAGTCGTTCGCCATCGCGCCCGATCCGAACTACCAGTTCGTTTCGCCCGATGTGCCGTCGGCACTGCCGTCGCAACTGCTGGAACGGCGCTACGACGTGGTGAGCGCCGAACGCACGGCGGCGGCGGCCAACGCGAGCATCGGCGTCGCCGAAGCCGCGTATTTCCCGACCCTGACGCTATCCGCCGAGGGCGGCTTCGCGCACAACACGTTCGCGCATCTCTTTTCGTTACCGAGCCGCTTCTGGACCCTCGGCCCCGATCTCGCGGCCACGCTGTTCGACGGCGGCGAGCGCACGGCGGCGGTACACGGAGCGCGCGCAACTTACGACGAAGACGTCGCGAACTACCGGAACACGGTGCTGACCGCATTCCAGAGCGTGGAAGACAGCCTCTCGTCGATGAATCATCTGCGCGCGCAGGCCAGCGCATTCGCCAGCGTGTACGACAGCAGCAACCGGCTGTTCGCCAGCCAGCAGGCGCAATTCAACGCCGGTGCGGCCAGCGAGCAGAACGTGCTGACGCAACGGTTGACGTTGATCCAGGCCGAGGAAAGTCTGCGCGACACGCAGGCGCAGCTCGCCGAAAGCAACGTGCTTCTCGTCAAGAATCTGGGCGGTGGATGGCAACGCGATGACGCCGTGGCATCGGCGCCGTCTGCCGCCTCCATGCCTGCTTCAACGCCCGCTCCGGGCGCAGTCGCCCAGCCCGCCGCGCAGCCGTCCGCGGACTGACTCGCATGCAGTTTCGTACGATCCGGCAAAACGCGTAGTCTGCGGACGCCGGCCTCAAGCAAGAACGGAGTTCTCATGAAGTCACGCCTTCAGCGCGCGTCGCTGTCGTACCTGTGTCTGATCGCGCTCGCCGCCTGCTCGAAAAGTGCGCCGCCGCCTCCGCCGCCGCAGGTCGCGACGTTCAAGGTGCAGTCGCAGTCGGCGCCGTTGGAACGCCAGTTCGCCGGCCGGCTGTCGGCGTACTACAGCGCGAACGTCACGGCGCGCGTGTCGGGCGTGCTGCTGCGACGGACCTACACCGAAGGCTCGCAGGTGAAAGCGGGTCAGTTGCTGTTCGAGATCGATCCGGCGTTTTATCGCGCGCAACTCGATAACGACCTCGCGCTGCTAGCGCAAGACCAGGCTACTTACACCAACGACCGCATCACTGCCGCCCGCAACCGCAAGTTGCTGCCGGTCGGCTCGGTGTCGCAACAGACCGTCGACAACTCCGATGCCGCCGAGCGCAGCGCCGCAGCGAAAGTGAAGGCCGACCAGGCGGCAGTCGAGACCGCGCGGATCGCGCTGAACTACACGCGCGTGACCTCGCCGATCAGCGGCATCGCCGGACAGCAGCAGGCGACGGCGGGCGCGGTGGTCGGCACTAGCACCACCGACACCGGCGGCAACGGTACGTTGCTGACCACGGTCCAGCAGATCGACCGGATGTACGTGAACTTCACGATCAGCTCGTCCGATCTGGCGACGCTGCAACAGTTGCAGAGCAACGGCGCGGTCGAATTGCAGCAGCAGAAGCAGACGGCGGTGCGGATCAGGCTGCCCAACAATACGCAATACGGCACGGCGGGCACGCTCGATTTCTCCGACGTGTCGGTGAATGCGGCGACCGGCGCGATCAATATGCGGGCGCTCATCGTGAACGCGCAGCGGCGTCTGCTGCCCGGCATGTACGTGACCCTGATCGTCGATTTCGGTCGTCAGAACAATGTGTTCCTGGTGCCGCAACAGGCGTTGCAGCGCGATACCGTCGGCGGATTTGTGTACGTGGTCGGTGCGGACGGCAAGGTCGCGCGCAAGGACGTCGAGACGCACGACAGCCTGGGCAACAACTGGATCGTGACGCACGGACTCGCGGACGGCGATGAAATCATCGTGACGGGCGTGCAGATGGCGAAGGAAGGCGCGCCGGTGAAAACCGTCGCGTGGCAGCCGCCGGGGGCGGCTTCGGATGCGGCGGCCGCGTCGAGTCCAGCGGCAGCAGCGGATTCGGCTGCATCGGTATCGGCACCGGCTCAAGCCTCAACCCCGGCTCCGGCCAGCAAGGCGGAGTAGGGGACCGCCATGCCGAATTTTTTCATCAACCGTCCCGTCTTCGCGTGGGTCATCGCGATCCTGATCTGTCTGTTCGGCATCATCTCGGTGCACAGCATGGGGATCGACTCGTACCCGGACATTGCGCCACCGGAGGTGACCGTCACCGCGAACTATCCGGGGGCGAGCGCGCAGACGATGGAATCGACGGTGACCCAGGTGATCGAGCAGCAACTCACCGGCATCGACAATCTGCTGTACTTCAGCTCGTCGTCGAGTTCGAACGGCCAGACGACGATCACCCTCACGTTCTCGACGGGCACGAACCCCGACATCGCGCAGGTGCAGGTGCAGAACAAGGTCACGCTGGCCGAGCCGCTGTTGCCGACGCAGGTCACGCAGCAGGGCGTGGTGGTGGCGAAGGCGAGCCCGGACATCCTGATGTTCGTCGCGCTGCAATCCAGCAATCCCGCGATCGATGCAGGCCGTCTGAGCGACATTCTCGCGTCGCAGATCCAGCCGAACATCGGCCGCGTGAGCGGGGTCGGCAATACGACGCTGCTCGGCTCGGAATACGCGATGCGTATCTGGCTCGACCCCGACAAGCTGCAAAGCTACGGGCTGTCGACCACCCAGGTGCTCAATGCGGTGAGCGGGCAGAATGCGCAATTCGCAGCCGGTTCGCTCGGGGCGGACCCCGCGATCAAAGGCCAGGTGTTCACGGCGACGGTGACCGGCGACCGCCTTTTCTCGTCGCTCAAGCAGTTCCAGGACATCATTCTCGTCGCGAACAGCAACGGCACCGTGGTCAAGCTGAGCGACGTGGCGCGCATTTCGTTCGGCTCGCAGACGTATGGTTTTGCGCCGGTCTATAACGGCAAGCCGGCGGGCGGCATGGCGGTGTTCCTGCTGCCGGGGGCGAACGCGTTGTCGGTTGCGAAGGCGGTCAAGGCGGAGATGGCGATCCTCGCGCGCGACCTGCCGCAAGGCGTCACGTGGAGCGTGCCTTACGACACCACGCCGTTCATCACCGCGTCGATCATCGACGTGATCCGCACGCTCGTCGAAGCAATTGTGCTGGTGTTCTTTGTCATGCTGATTTTCCTGCAGAACCTGCGAGCCACGATCATTCCGACCCTGGTGATTCCGGTCGCGCTGCTGGGGACTTTCATCGGCCTTTCGGCGCTGCATTACACGCTCAATCAGTTGACGCTGTTCGGCATGGTGCTGGCCATCGGTATCGTGGTCGACGACGCCATCGTGGTGATCGAAAACGTCGAACGGATCATGTCCGAAGAGCACCTTGAGCCGCGCGCGGCGACGCGCAAGGCGATGGGGCAGATTACGGGCGCCATCATCGCGATCACGGTGGTGTTGTCGGCGGTGTTCATTCCGTCCGCGCTGCAGCCGGGCGCGACCGGCATCATCTACGCGCAGTTTGCGCTGACGATCGCGGTGTCGATGGGCTTTTCCGCATTCCTCGCGATGTCGTTCACGCCTTCGCTGTGCGCGGCGATCCTCAAGCCCGAGCACGAGAAAAAGAAGAATGTGATCTATCGCTGGTTCGACCGGACCTTTGACTGGACTTCGAAAAAATATCTCGGACATGCGGCCAAAGCCGTGACTCACGCGCCGCGCTGGATGGTGGTCTTCGTGCTGGTCGTGGTGCTGACCGGCTTCCTCTACACCAAACTGCCGACCAGCTTCGTGCCTGACGAAGATCAGGGCTTCGTGCTCGCGCTGATCAACCTGCCGCCCGGCTCGACACTGCAACGGACCAATCACGTCATGGAGGAAGTGCGCACCACGCTGCTGAACAGCGCGGTCGGCAAGGACATCGTGGGCATTTTCCAGCCGGAGGGCTTCAGCTTCGTCGGCACCAGCGAAAACGTGGGTATGTCGTTCATCAAACTCGCGGACTGGGACAAACGATCCCGCACCGCGATGCAGTTGATTCCGCAGATCAATGGCATCTTGCACGGCATTTCCGATGCGCAGATTTTCGCGGTGAATCTGCCGACCATTCGCGGTCTTAGCCAGTTCGGCGGCATCGACATGTATCTGCAGGCGCGCGCCGGACAGACACGCGAGGAACTCGCCCAGGCACAGGGCACGTTATTGATGGCGGCGGCGAAGAGTCCCGCGCTGTTCGGGATTCGCCCTAACTCGCTGCCGAGCGCGCCGCAACTGGACGTCGCCGTGGATCGTGCGCAGGCCGAGGCGATGGGCCTGTCGCTGACCGATGTGTACGACACGCTGCAGATGCAGCTTGCGCCGTTTTATGTGAACCAGTTCACTTACGGCGGTCGGGTCAAGCGTGTTTATATTCAGGCGGACGCCCCCTTCCGCATGGATATCAACGCGTTCCAGCATCTGTACACACCGAGCCTCTTCACCAACAGCACCGGCACTGGCACCGGTACGACCGCGAGCCAGTCGTCGGCCACCACGACCTCGGCGAACGGCTTCACGACGCCCGTGGACCCATCTCCCGCGAATACCTCGATCAGCCCGTACAACATGGTGCCGCTTTCCAGCGTGGTGAATGCCAACTGGACCTTCGGGCCGACTGTGCTGCCGCGCTACAACGGCTATTCGGCGATTGAAATTGTCGGCAACTCTGCGGCGGGATATTCGACCGGACAGGCGATCGACGTGTTGCAGAACATCGTCGACCGGCAGTTGCCGACCGGTTTCGCGGCGGACTGGACCGGGCAGTCGTTCCAGGAGTTGCTGTCGGGTTCATCGGCGACGACCTTGCTGATGCTGTCGATCGTCGTGGTGTTCCTGTGCCTCGCCGCACTTTATGAAAGCTGGTCGATTCCCGCTGCGGTGCTGCTGGTGGTGCCGCTTGGGATGCTCGGCATGCTGGTGTTCTGTCTGTCGTTCAGTGTGCCTAACGATATCTACTTCAAGATCGGTCTTGTCACTGTGATCGGTCTTGCGGCGAAGAACGCGATTCTGATCGTCGAGTTCGCCGTCGAGGGGCAGCAAAAAGGCATGACGTTACGCGATGCGGTAATGACTGCTGCACGGCTGAGATTGCGTCCAATTTTGATGACGTCGGCGGCTTTTATCCTTGGCGTTTTTCCGCTGGTGATTTCTTCGGGGGCGGGCGCGGCGTCGCGTCATGAAATCGGCACCGGTGTGATCGGCGGGATGCTGTTTGCGACTGCGTTCGGTTTGCTGCTGATTCCTGTGTTCTATGTGGTCGTGCGGCAACTGCTGGGCGACAAGCTCGACGAGGTATCGAAGAAGATGCCGCATCACGATGACGACGGCGATGGCGGTCACGATCCGCACGACGGTGGCAAACCTGGCGGCGATGGTGGACACAGCGGCGGTCCAGGCGGCAGCGCGAGCGGCGGCGCGGGCAGCGCAAGCCCTGCTGGGGAGGGCACACCGGCCTGACGAACCGGAGCGCGCCGGACGCGGCGCGTGGTCGGCGAGTCACGCAGCGGCGCAGCGACAGATGAGAAAAACACGGCAACAGGCGCAGGAAACGCGCAATCAGATTCTCGACGCGGCCGAGCGGGTATTCGCCGAGCGTGGCGTCGCGCACACGTCGCTGGAAGATGTGGCGGCGCGCGCGGGCTTCACGCGCGGCGCGATTTACGGGCATTTCCGCAACAAGGGCCAACTGTTTATCGCGGTGACGAATCGCGTGATGCTGCCGATGGAGATGCTGGTCGCGGCATCGGTCGATCCCGTCGAGCCGGACCCGCTTGGTACGATCCGGCGGCTTCTGGTTTTCTGCCTCGGCAAGGCGGTGGTCGAGCCGCACAGCCGACGCGTGTTCGACGTGCTGTTCACGAAGTGCGAGCACACCCGCGACATGGATCTCGTCTTCGATCGGCAACGAAACGCCGCGCGCAACGGACGGGAGCAACTGGAACTTGCATTGCGTAACGCGATTGCGAGAGGGCAATTGCCGCCTGACCTGGACACGGTGCGGGCGTCAGGGGTGGTGCCTGCTTTTATCGGCGGCGTGCTGCGGGACTGGCTGCTTGACGAGGGGGCGATCGTCCTTCCAAGAGACGCGGAATATCTCGCGGATGCATGCCTCGGCATGCTGCGGCATTCGCCTTCGTTGCGGCAGCGGTGTGACGACGTTCATCCGGTTGAGTGATTCGTTTGGGTTGCGTTACCGTCAATCAAGGTTGCGATGCCTGATCTGGATTCGCGGGTAGTTCAATTAGGGGGCAGGCCATCGACCTTGCAAGTCTTCACCCAACATTGATCTTGCATATGTTCACTGCCCGATCGCTTCACGCTTCCCACTCAATCGATTCCTTGAGCACCGCCAATGGCATCCCCCCAATGATTGTGTTCGGCTGACGGTGTTTTCCTGTCACCGTGCTAGTCGCCGCCACGACGATGTTGTCGCCAATTTCAGAGCCTTTAAGGACGGTGCAGCGGCATCCGAACCACACGTGATTTCCGACTAGTATCGGCCGGGCATCGTTCACGACTTGCCGATCGACCATGATCTTGTGGAAGTCGTTGTCCATGAACATGCACTCCCACGAAATCAGTACGTCCGATCCAAACTTTATCTGACGATTACAGATAATCTGGCTCTCGGCTGTCATCACAAAGTTATTGCCCAATACGAGTTCGCCTCCCACGTGTATCCGGGAGCCGTGGCCGATATGGGCGGTTCCTTCAAAGGTGACTTCTCCATCGACACACCACATTGTCCGTGAACGATGTTGATCGAATGTGTAGACCTCGCCGAAACCGATCTGGATCATGCCGCGTGTCAGCGGCGCATTGATGTGCACCTTGCCTTTCGTCAAGAGCAGGTACGTATTGCTGGAGACAGCAAACGGCAACTTTATCGCCTGTGAGAAGGGCAAATAGCGAAAATTGAAATAGAGGGTCTTGGGGATGCTGCGAAATCTCAACCAGGCTTTCTCGATGCGATTCATGGTTTGATACGTTATTAAATTGTTATCTGCCGATGGCGGCCATTCGTACAATGCACCGCCACCGCGCGCTGTTTGACGGGCGCTTCGTTCGATAATTATACGGACCATCCTTGCAGAAGCCCGGTGGCGACTTGTCCGGGTTGAAAACAGGCGCGCGTGAATCAGCGGACGATCTTCATCATCCGGTCGCCGAGCAAAATGCCCAGAGCGGTCATCTGTTTTCCGCGCAGCAGTTGACGGGTTTCCCATTCAGCGAGCGCAGAGTCGATTGTTTCGCCGTTTCTTTGCGCCGACAGCAACGCGAGCGCCAACGCGTGCGCATTGGCCGCCGCCTTGGCCGTGCTGCCCGCCGTGTGCGGACGCGGAACCGAAGCCGCGTCGCCGAGCAGCAGCGCCCGGCCAAACACCATCTTCGGTACGAGCAGATCGACAATGGGCTGCATGAACGGCTCGACGGTGGCATCGACCAGTGCGCGGAATGTCGGCCCCATCATAGTCGTTGCGTCGTCGCGAAGCTGCGCGATATCGGCGCTTTTAGTCGAGCCTGGCGGCAACGAGAACGAGCGCTGAACGCCATCCCGGTCAACCAGTAACTGACCGACTGCCTCGCGGCTGTATTTGCGATACCAGACCCAGTTCCAGCGACGCTCACCGGCTACGGTCGAGTCGTCTTCGCCCGGAATCAGATAGGCGAGTCCCGAATGGCCGTCGCCTTCCTGAAACGAAAAGCGCTCGCGCAAGGTGTCGGCCGCGTGCATCGGCAAAGCGGGTTCGTCGACAAGTCCGCGCCACGCTACGTAGCCCGCGTAGACGGGGAAGATGCCGGGCAGCAGACGCTCCCGCAGCGTCGAGCGGATGCCGTCGGCGCCGATCAGCAGATCCGCCTGCTCGCTGCGTCCGCTTTCGAACAGCGCGACGATCTGCTCGCCATCCACGCGAAAATCGACGAAGGTTTCGCCTGCATGCAGGTGCTGTTGCGGCAGCGCGTTTTTCATCGCGCGGTAAAGCAGGCTCCACGAAGTCTGCGTTTGCGGCATGTACATTTCCTGCACGCGATTGTCCTCGCGGTCCAGATAGATGCGATCGCCCGATGGCACGCCCGGCGGATCGGGCAGCGCGACACCGGCAAACTGCAATGCGCCTAGCACGTCCGGTTGCAGCACGACACCGCCGCCGCGGCTTTCAAGCTGGTTCGGCGAAGCTTCGAACACGTCGACCTGCCAGCCGGCCGCTCGCATCGTGGCGGCGGTGACCAGGCCGCCCAGCGAGCCGCCGATCACGACGGCGCGAGGTTTCTTCAGAGTGCTCATGCTGGCTCCTCAATGCTGCTGAACGCAGCGCATGGAAGAAGACCACTGGCGTTTGCACGCCGCTGATCGGCTTGTCGTCGACGAGCGTGGCCGCCCGCTCACGGGCTGCGTCGAGCTTGTCTATGTCTTGTCGTCGGTGGAAAACAGTGAGGCGCGAACCGCGTCCCCATTAAAACCCTGTTTCGTCGCGATCGCAATCGGTGTGTCGAGCGCGCCGATGTCGCGGCTTGCGGGGAACCAGGCGGAGTAGACGACGGGATATAGCGCGGCCATTTGCGGTGCTTCGTCGTGCTGCTGCTCGAATTGCATCCGACGATGCGCGAGGCGCGTTGCCCGCTGTTCAGATCGACCGGCTACGGATCTCGTAGTTAATTATCGAAGCCGGTCGTTGCATTGCCGCGTTACTTCCCCCGGGAACCGGAGCGTTTTTCGCTGAGCGCCTTGACGATGACTTTCGTCGGCGCGCTGGTCGTCAGGCGGGCGATGTCCTCGAGATGAACCCAGCGGCATCTTGCAATTTCGTTGCTCGCACGAGCTTTGGCCCGCTTCGAGACATCGCAGGAAAAAACGTGATGGTGTTTCTGCGCACCGCGATATTGGAAGAGATATTTCGCCGACTTGCCCGAAAGGCGTGTCTCCTCTTTAAGCTCGCGCAGCGCGGCCGCCGACAGATGCTCACCGTGCTTGAGGATGCCACCCGGCAACGCCCATTTCGATTGACGTCTTGCGACCAGCAGAATTCGCTGGCCTCGTCGACAGATAACAGTGGCTCGTTTCCTCAAGTGCGCTCCGGTAATCTTTCTCTATACGATTTGAGAGGCGGGGGTGCCCTGGTTGTGGTTCGTAGTGTACCGAATGCGAATTTTGACGGGGAAGAAAAAGAGCCTGTTCGTCGCGTCTTTTCCACGGGTTTGAACGGTTTTTTATCGCGTACCTGAAGTCCGGTTAACGCACCTTGCCGAAGCGTAGAAATTGCCGGAGTGCCGCGCCAAAGTACGACGCCCCCGAATCTGCTGACGATGGCGGCTGCGCGTTATCGCGTGAGAGCGCTGGAAGCGCAGTCCAGGGCAGCGTCGGATAACGGTGATGCAACTGATGCAAATGATGATTCATCAATATCGGGCGCCAGAGGGCAGGAACACTGAAATTCCGCGCGCGTTGAGGTTCGTCGAGCGAGACGTCGTAGTGTGGCAGGTTGTCGGCGAGCGAAAGCCACACGCCCCGCAGATACATCGTCGCGACAAGCGCGGGCCACCACTTGCCATAAAGATGCAACGCCAGCACGTGCACGCAAAGCGAAAGTATCCAGTCGCGCCGGATACGGCGACGCCGATCCACGTTAGTCGCGAAGCCGACGAACAGACGTTGCACATCGCTACCCGACGGACCATCGGCGCCGATGCTCCGCGCGACTATTCGCGCCGCGAATGCGGGTGGCAGAAAAGCCAGAAGCGGAATGGCAAGTTCCGCTACATAGAGTCCGCCCAGCAGACGCAAGGTGTAGGCCAGTCGCGCCGCGATCCGGTTCGTTGCGAGGTGGTGCACATCCGGTTGATCGTACGGTTCACGCGTAAATCGATGATGCATCAGATGACCGAAACGCACTGCATCGAAAGGCAGCCAGTAGGCGATGGCGAGCGAGCGGCCAAGCAACTCATTGAGTCGTCGTGTGCCGAGCAACTGGCCATGAATCGCCTCGTGGATCAGGCCCCAGTGAGTCGGCGCGGATAGAACCAGAGGTAACGCGAGCCATAGAGCCGCGGCGCCGTAGCGTGTCAGCAGATACGGCCATACGATGAACAGCAGCACAATGGAAACTGCGACCGCACACAACAGGATCAGGTTAGCCCTTAGATCAATCGCGATGCGCTGCCGGATGTGTGGCGCGTGCTCCGCGTTCGGCGTGTTTGAAAACGTCTTCGCGGATGTCTGTAAGTCCATCGTGGTCCCGTCGAGAATGATTTTTCGCCGCAGACATTAGCAACGCATCGTGACAATGTGACGGCTGATTCCGCCATACGCCACGGCACAGACAGGCGCAGACGCGCACAACCCTGTGCCGCGGTTGTTGCACCGCCAAACCGCTGCGCTCACCCGAACCTTTCCGCAACTTTCCCTGCTTGCCCGCATGCTGTTTTTCGATGCGGCCGAGAATGACTATGAACGGCCACCCGGCCGCTCGACGCAGAGCTTGTCGGCGACGCCATAGCACCTATCATTGTTCGTTGAATCTCGTTGCGGCATGGCACGTGACGCGCGATCGTACCTGGTCGTACCGCTGTTCCTGAACCGACATTTTCTGACGCGTAACGTCTGTGGCCGAGGATGCACGCGCGAAGGAGCGGGCAATGGAAGTAAGCACTGGTATAGGCAATCCGCGTCACCACGAAACAATCGTCGTGGCCCGGATGCCCGAGCTTGTCGAAGACAGCGTCACCGCGGCGCAGGCCGAAGGCGTCGAACTCGTCGTGATCAGGCACGCGGATGCAATCACCGTTTTCGAAGGCCGGTGTCCTCACCAGGGCACGCTGTTGTCGGAAGGATCGATCCGCGATGGCGTGCTGACCTGTCGGGGACATGGCTGGCAGTTCGAATGCGGGTCGGGTTGCACGCAGGGTCATGGCGGTATGCGTCTGCAAAAGTTCGGTACGCTGCTCGACGGCGCCGACGTGCGGGTCGATAGGGATGAGTTGCTTAAGTGGAAAGCCACGCACGCAAGCGCAGGTACGCCGCCGCCGACCGCGCCGCACGCGGTCCGTTCGCTGGAACAGCTTCCCGGCCCCAAGGGAATTCCGCTTCTGGGCAACCTGCTTCAACTGCATCCCACGAAATTGCATCTCACGCTGGAGGAGTGGTGCCGCGAGTTCGGGCCAATTTATACGTACAAGCTGATGCATCGCCCGTTCGTCGTGATCGCCGATCCCGAGCTGGTGAATCAGATCCTGCGTGACCGGCCGAAAACCTACAGGCGCTGGAACGCGATCGAAAATATCTCGAAGGAGGTCGGGATGAACGGCGTGTTCTCAGCCGAAGGCGACGCGTGGCGCAGGCAGCGCTCGCTGGTCGCGCAGGCGTTGAACCCGGCTCATCTGCGAAGCTTTTTTCCGACGATGTGCAAAGTGACCGCGCGCCTCAAAGCACGCCTCGACAAAGCGGCGCGTGAACACCGGACGGTGGATATCCAGAAGGACCTGATGCGCTATACCGTCGACGTGACGACGAATATCGCCCTCGGCTACGACATGAACACACTGGAGTGCGAAGGCGATGTGATCCAGCGGCATCTCGAATGGATGTTTCCAATGCTCAACCGCCGGATCAATTCGCCGTTTCCCTATTGGCACTATTTCAAGCTCTCCGACGACAGGGAACTCGATCGCGCAGTGAAGGCGCTTCGCGAGATCGTCGGCGGATTCATTAGCGACAGTCGTGCGCGTATGGCGCGCTCACACGAACTGGCATTGCGTCCGGCCAACTTTCTGGAAGCCCTGATCGTCGCTCAGGAAGACGGCGTGGCGCCATTAACCGACGACGAGGTGTTTGCTAACGTATTTACGATACTTCTGGCCGGAGAAGATACGACGGCGAACACGATCGCCTGGATGACCGATTTCATGTGCCGCTACCCCGCGGTCCAGCGGCGCATGCAGGACGAGGTCGACTCGCTGTTGGGGCAGGCGGCCTTCGTCGAAGAATTCGGCGATACCGACCGGCTTGCGTTTCTCGACGCCGTCGCCAACGAAACCATGCGGCTCAAGCCGGTTGCTCCGCTTCTGGCTCTCGAAGGCAATCGCGACGTGATGATCGGCGACGTCGAGGTGCCGGTGGGGACCGTCATCATGCTGCTGATGCGTCATTCGGCGCTGGTGGACGCAAGCGCTGCCGCTGCCGGGGGCGACTCGTTCGCTCCCGAACGCTGGCTCTCCGGCGACGATGCCGCCGCGCGCCATCGTGCCGGTTTCGTGCCGTTCGGGTCCGGGCCTCGCCTGTGCCCCGGGCGCAGCCTTGCGCTGCTCGAAATACGCTCCGCCGTTGCGATGATCTGCCGGAACTTCCATCTGTCGGAATCCGCAGGCGCGAGCCCGGTGGAGGAGGTGTTCTCGTTTTCGATGATGCCGCGCAATCTGCGTGTCGATTTCACCGCGCGGCATTGAGCGATATCGCTCGTTCACGTCGCGAAGCTCGTACTCCATCCGGTAGCGGGACCGCCAGGGTATGCCACTCCGTCGACCCGCAATCCACGCGCATCGAGTAGCGAGAGAATGCCGCCCGTATCGACAACGAACCCGCTTTGCAGCGTGACCGACAGCGGCTGGCCCGGCGCGATGGTTGTTGCGGACAGATCGAGTGACGCGTCGGGCGTCGTGACCTTCCAGCCGGAAAGATCCAGCGGCTGTGTCGACATGTTCGCGACAACGAGCTGGCTGCTGCCGTCGGCGAGACGGTTGAGCGAGGTCAACTCGGCAAGCGGCGCGGGCGCGGGAAGCGGATTGCCCAATTTGCCGCCCGTCAGGTCGTAGCGTGGCGCTTCGAAACCGGTGGTGCCGTCCAGCGCCTGGCCGTGGGCATCGGTCTGCCAGGCCTGCGTCTGGAACGCGAGAAAGATCGCGGTGACGCGGTCGGTGGTGGTGCTGAAAAGAAAAATCGCGCCGTCATGCCACGTGCCGTTTTCGTGGAGCTTCGCGTCGATGTCGGGCGGATCGCCCTGGGCCATATGCGTGTTGTCGATGCCGAATGCTGGCGTCTCGCCGAACACGGCGTTGGTCTGACCGTGTGAAGTAGCGAACTGACTGCCGACGATGACGATGTCGTCGTTCTGATCCCGTGCGAGACCGAACAACGCCTGCAAGCGGCCGATCAGGCTGTCGCTACCCGCACTCTGACTCGGCAGAACACGCATTTTGCGCGGATCGAACAGATTGCCTTTGATGTAGTCGAGCGCGCCTGCCGCATAGGTTCGTTGCTGCTGCTTCAGACCCGGCTGCAATTCGCGCAGATGATCGACGATCGGGTGACGATAATCGTCGTCGACGAGAAAGTTGAGATAGGTCTCGGCGACGGGCGAACCCGGCGCGTCTTTCGACGACTGGATATTGACCGTGGCGAAGAACGAGTCGGAGCCTGCGTCGATCAGCATCCACAGATGAGGATTACCGGCTGGCGCGGGCTTGAAACGGTCGATTTTTCCTTTCAGGCAACTGTAGTTGATCTGTCCCATCGTCTCACTCCGTGGTGGATGTCGTGATCGAACTACTTTAGCGGCGGCAGATGTCCAACTGACGACATATATGCCGCGTAGCTCGCGTGTGGACGCGTGCCACGCGGCGCTCAACGCGCCGTTTTGCGTCGCGTTTTTCGTCGGTGCCCAGCGTGGCGACACGCGGACGGCCTGATCTTGCGGGAAGGGTCAGCGATTTTTTTATACTCGTCGATATGATATTGGTACTGCCTGGTATATTTGACGACTGACGCCACGCTCGAAACAGGTTGCCGCCTGGGTCGTTCAGTTCACCAGCCCATCATTGCTTTCCCACCCGGCAACAAAAGCCTCCAGCTTTTCGAACGCGCCGCTCCAGCCAACCCGATGACCATCGCGAGCCGCCTCGTCGAAAAACTGCGCATGCGTGAATGTCATCTCGGTGCCTGTATCGATCGGGCGCAACTGGATCGTCACGAGAGAGCGCCGCTCCGGCAGCGTGACCCACTCCCATGTAAAGACGAGTTTGCGATCAGCCTCGACCTGCCGGTATTCGCCGCGGCAGTCGTGCGTTTCGCCGTCCAGAGTCTGGAACACCACGCGAAAACTGCCGCCCACGCGCGGATCGGCTTCGGCGCTCAGCACCGGTCCGGCATCGGGACCCCACCAGCGCGTCATCAACTCGGGACGCGTCCAGGCCGCGTAGACCTTCGCTGGGGACGCCTTCAAATACCGCACGATCGTCAGACTGGGCTTGCTTTCGCTCATTCGTCTTCTCCTTCGACAAAGTCGGCGAGCCGGTCGAGACTCGCGGACCAGAAGCGCTCATAGCGCGTGAGCCACGCCATTGCCTCCTGCATCGGAGCGGCGACGAGTTCGACCGATACGGTCCGGCCGCTCTTCGTGCGCGCGATCAGGCCGGCATCGCTGAGCACGTCGAGATGCTTCATCACCGCCGGCAGCTTGAGCGGCAGCGGACGCGCGATATCCGTCACCGACAGGCCGGGCTCACGCTCCAGCCGCGCGAGAATGGCCCGCCGCGTGGGGTCCACGAGGGCGGAAAACGTACGATCGAGTTGACTGACTGGAGACTTCGCCATATGGTGAACAGTAGGGCGCTCGATGAGCGGCGTCAAGTTTTTGTGTGGATAGGGAGATGCGTCGCAGCGCTCTCGCAAGGCCGGCTAGTCCAGCTCCGCTGGCCCGGCGGCGAAGCGATCATCAAACAGACCCAACGATGAACACACCGCCAATCACCGTCTACTCATCGGCCCGGCTGCGTTTGCCGCGTTGACGGGCTAACGTCAAAAAAGCGCGCACCGCCCCCGAGCTTTCATCCACGCGACTGATTCTCATCAGGTCCATCGACAATCCAGGCAGATCGAGCGGTTTGTAGACCACGCCCGGGAGCGTTATCTGCGCGATCGGTTCGGGCACGAGCGCAATGCCGAGTCCCGACGCCACGAGCGCGAGGACGCTCAGCGTGCTGGCAGCCTGATAGGTGACCTCTGGCGGGCCGTCGAGCACCTGGCGCAACGCGTGAACGAGGCTTTCATCGGCGTCCTGAGCGGCATAGACAATCAGGGGCGCGGCTTTCAGCATGCGGGCAGTCAGGCGTTTCCTGCCGACCAGTGGATGATCCCCCGGCAGCGCGACCAGAATTCGCCATGCGCCGATCGACTCGTAGATCAGGCGCTCGTCGCGAGCGATGCCCGGATCGGGCGTGTAGCCGATATCCAGCTGACCCGCGACGACGGCGTTCGCCTGCAATTGCGGGGCCATTTCCCGCACGATCAGATCCGCGTCAGGATACGTGCGATGAAACGCCCGCAAATCGTGGATCAGTTTGCCGCTGAACACGGCGTTGCCCGCGAAGCCCACCCTGACGCTGCCAGTCTCGCCGCGTATCGCGCGCTGTACGGTGAGCCGCGTGTGTTCCGCCTGATCGAGCGTGCGACGCGCCTCTTCACGCAGCAGCAAGCCGGCTTCCGTGAGTTCGACCCGGCGGCTGGTGCGCAGGAACAGCGGGCCGCCCAACTCTTCTTCCAGCGCGCGAATCTGCATGCTCAACGCGGGCTGGACGATGTTCAGGCGGCGCGCGGCGCGTCCGAAATGGCCCTCTTCGGCAACTGCAAGAAAGTAGCGCAGGTGGCGTAAATCCATCATCGACCTCGGCAATCAGTTTTTATGATCAATCGTTCATTTCAATCTATTTGATTTAGCAGTCATTGTGGACGATTCTTGAAGCCATGCGCACGCTTCGCGCCCTAACCACGAAAGGAAAATTCATCATGCAAACCCTTGAAGACCGTATGCAGATTACCGACCTGATCACGGGCTGGATGCATCGCGACCTCGGCGAGTGGGATCAGCTACGCGGCCTGTTTCATCCCGACGGCGTGATCGAGGTGACGTGGTTCGAAGGACCATTTGCCGATTTCATCGCGGGGTCCATCAAGATGGGTGCGTCGGATCTCCGAACCAAGCATCTGATCGGCACGCCTGTGGTGAGTTTCAACGGCAGCAAGGCGATCGTGGAAACGAACGCAGTGATCATCGCGGATAACGTTCGGCTGGATCTGGGCTGCGAGACGCACAACCGTTTTTACGATCTGGTCGAAAAACGCGACGGCTTGTGGAAACTGGTTAAACGGCAGAGCGTTTATGACATGGGGACGTTTACTTTCCCTCGCGGTCCCGTGGAAATCGACCGGGACGTGGTAGCGAAATATCCGCGTGAATACGCTGCATTGGCCTATCTGCTGGAAAAAGGCGGCTTTCCTGTGCAGCGTGTCTTCGCGACTCGCGGGAGCGAGCTGGAGCGCGAAATGAAAGCGGGCGGACAACGTTGGCTTGCCGCGTAAGAGGCTGATTCATCCGCATGGTGCGATGCCGCTTTTAAAGCGGCTCAAGCAGCTCGAGCGACAACGATTGTGCTGTCGCTCGAGTGACCAGGGCTTGCATCAAGCCGTGGCGGCTTCTTGCCCTGCGTCGATTTCAACTTCGACTTCGACGCCCAATTGCGACGCGAGATCCGCGACGAGAGCGGGCAAGTCGGCAAGCTTTTTCACCGCACCGAACACATAGTAATCGGGCCGCACGATCACGGCCTTCACACCGTGCTCGTTGAAGAAGCGCTGATATTTGGCGCGCCTGTCCAGCAGCACGCGGCCCGCCACCGCCTTGCCGATGTCCGTAGTGATGCCGATAGTCCGCGCCCCGATGCGTGCGAGCGACGCCTGCGCAACGGCGTCCAGATGCGACTCGGGGTCCGCATCGATTGCGATGACGTGAAAGCCGTTCGGCAGTACATTGTCGAAGCGCATTTCCTCGCCGTCGTTCTCGATCTGGCTGTGCACGCTCAGCAACCCGGCAACGGTATCGACGGAAAAATTCTTCTGCCTGCAGATCACGCCATCGGCGAGGCCGGGGAAGGGCGGCAGCGGCGGCACATTGCCCGCGAGATACGCGGCGTCGCGGCGCGCGGCTTCTTCAGGATCGGAAATGCACACCACCTGGCCCATTGCAATCGACGCATCGATCACCGCACGCACTTGCGGCCGACGCTCCGGCGTATAGCTTTCCAGCAGACCCGATGGCGCGATTCCCTTCAGGATCAGATCAAGACGCCACGCGAGATTCCATGCGTCGCGCAGGCCGGAACACATGCCCTGGCCCATGAACGGCGGCATCTGATGTGCTGCATCGCCGGCGAGCACGACGCGGCCGCTATGCCAGTTCTGCGCAAGCAGGGAGCGGAATGTGTAGACCGCGTAGCGCACCAGCGTCGCATCGTCGGGCGTGACCCACGGCTTCAGTAGCTCCCAGACCTTCTCCGGCTTCTGCAATTCGTCGAGCGTTTCGTGCGGCAGGCGCATGAATTCCCAGCGCCGATAGCCGGGGCCGCCGGGCACCATCGTCGTCGGCCTCGCGGGATTGCACCATTGGCCGATGTCCGGCACATCGAGTTTGACGCCCTCATTCGGCTTCAGATCGATCACGAGCCAGTCTTCCTGAAAGCCCAGGTCTTCGAAAGCGATGCCCGCCGATTTGCGCACGAAGCTGTTCGCGCCGTCCGCGCCGATCACGTAGCGCGCGCGTACGGTTTGCGTTTCGCCGGTCGGCGTCCACACGCTTTCGATCATCGATCCCTGGCGCAACGTCACTTCGCAGCAGTCGGCGTGCTGATGCAGCGCCGTCGCTTCCCAACCCTGTTGCACGCAGACGCTGGGCAGCGACTTCGCCTTGCTGTCGAACAGCGCTTCGAGCGACGGCTGGTTGAACAGGTAGCCGACCGGGCCATCGCTGATCGATTCCGCCGACCAGTCGATTTCGACCAGTGTCTTCCAGTCCGCGTTGAACCATTGATACATCGCTGAAGGTTGCGAGATCTTTTCGACTTCTTGACCGATACCCATCGCGTGAAAGACGCGGCGGATTTCGTGATCGTGGAACACGGCGCGCGGCAACGGATACAGCGCGGGCCAGCGATCGAACACCGCGACGCGGTAGCCGCGTTCGCCGAGATGAATCGCCAGTGATTGACCGACAGGTCCGTATCCGACGATGACGACATCAAGAATATTCTGGTCAGTCATTTGAGTTCACCTGCTAAAAGAGAGCGAGTTTTTCCCTGGCGCCAGTCGATCTGGCTGCCATGCGATCAAGAAAACGAACGAAAGGACACTTGGCCCTTGGGCCTTACTTCATCGACCGGATGACCGGTCGGGACGGTAAATCAGCGCGACGCTTCGTAGTTGTGCACGAAGTCATCCGGTACCTGCGGCCCCCACAGATAGAGCGAGTCTTCCGGCGGAAAATCACCTGCTGGCCATGCGTGCCCGGCCGAGACGAAATCGATATCCGCCGAGTATTCACAGAACGAACCCCACGGGTCCTGGACGTAGTGGAAGTAGTTCGATCCCAGCACGTGGCGGCCGGTGCCCCAGCCCTTGCCGAAGCCGGCCGCCTGCATTTGCGACGCGCCTTCGCCGACCATGTTGACGTTCTCCACGTCCCACGCGGCGTGATGCCAGCCGCGCGCGTTGCTCTTCGCAAAGGCGACCAGATGGTGGTCGCTGCCGTGCGGCGCGTGCGTGAACGCAATGATGTCGATCGACTTGTCCGACAGACGCAAGCCGATGGCGTTCGCGTAGAAATCGAGCGCGCGGAGCACATCGGGCGTGAACAGCAGAACATGCGAAAGGCGGCGTGGTTTGACCTGCGTTGCAGAGGATCGCGTATGCGAGCCGCGTTGGTCGGCGGCGCTGCCGGTGACGACGCAGGGCGTCTTTGCCGACGGACTGGTTTTGGGGCCGATCTTTACCTGAATCAGGTTGCCATCGGGATCGTGAAACCAGAGTCCGGCGCGATTGCCTGCAGGGCCGTCGACGATCTGCGCCGCGCTTGCCCGCACCTGAGCCGCGATGGCGGCGAAGTCTGCTTCGAAGCAGTTGAAGCTCAGATAGGCGAGCGATTTTCTGGACGCGGGCAGCACTCGCGCCCAACGATGGCCGTCGGCGGCCCGCAGTTCGAGTTCGCGCGCTTCGTTGCCGCACGAGGTCACGTCGAGTCCGAATGCGCCGAAGAAGCGTTCGGCCTCGTCGAGGGAAGGAACGTTCAGCGCGAAGTGATCGATTGAATGAACACTTGCGACGGTACGCACATTTGCTGGATCAGCCATGGTCGTCTCCATTGATGATGTGTTGCGCGGGCTCTGAGGCCGCTTGCCTGCCCGGTATTCCCGGGCAGATACAACGGACGTTATTTACGCTTTGACTTCGTCTACGATCACGTTCTTCAACGTGCCGATTTTTTCGACGCTCACTTCGCACACGTCGCCGGCTTTCATCAGCAGTTTCGGCGTGCGCGCCCAGCCGATACCCGACGGCGTGCCGGACACGATGACGTCGCCCGCTTCCAGGGTGATCGCTTCGCTGATGATGCTGATCAGGCTCTCCACGTCGAAGACCATTTCGTCGGTGCTGGCCGATTGCACGACTTCGCCGTTCAGACGCGTTTCAAGGCGCAAGCCTTTTACCCCCGGCGGCAACTCGTCTGCGGTGACAAGGTCGGGGCCGAATGCGCCGGTGCCGTCGAAGTTTTTGCCGACTGTCCATTGCGGCGTTTTGAATTGATACTCGCGCACCGAACCGTCATTGAACACCGAGTAGCCGGCCACGTGAGAAAGCGCGTTTTCCTTCGAAATATGCCGGCCGCCCTTGCCGATCACCACCGCGATTTCGCCTTCGAAATCGAGGCCTTCGGAGTCAGCCACGGCCGGACGCACCATCGGCTGATCGTGAGCAATCAGGCTCGTGTTGACGCGGAAAAACAGCGTGGGATAGTCGGGCTGCGCATACTTGCTTTCCGACGTGTGATCCGCGAAGTTCAGGCCGACGCAGATGATCTTCGGCGGCCGTTGCAACGGCGGCAGGAACTTCAGATCCTTGACCGCGACTTTCTCGTCACTGGCGTGCTGTGCTGCGTAGTCGCGCAGATTCACACCCCGTGCAAGCAGCGATTCGAGCGTTTCATGGCCGATTACGCGCACCTGCTCACCGTCGCGGATACCGAGTACCGCTTTTCCATCCTGCTCGAAACTGATGAACCGCATAGCTGTCTCCTGAAGATTTTCGTGCCTGATTCAACGCACCACAATCAAAATGACGAATTTGTCATTTCGTATTCTAGTAGAGTTGACACATTCGTCAACGTGAAAAAGCTCGGGATAAACCCGCATGCGGCTGCTGGTAAAATTCGGGTTGAATCAATGGAAAACACAATGGAAGAGCTACCACCGGTCGAAGACCATCGCACGCGTGTCGGCGCCATGCGTCGGGAGAAGACGCGTAACCGCCTGCTTGAAAGCGCGCTCGTGGTGTTCGCGGAGAAGGGCCCGGACGCGCCGATGATCGACGACTTCATCGCTGCTGCCGGAGTCGCGCGGGGCACGTTCTACAACTACTTCCGCACGACCGCGGACCTGCTGTCGGCGGTGGCCGGCGAGAGCAGCGACGAGGTGCTGGCGGTCATCGATCCGCTGGTGCGCGGAATCGCAGATCCAGCTCAGCGCGTCGTGATCGGCTCGCGGTTGTATATGCGCATGGCGTCGCGCTATCCGCTGTGGGGGGCGTTCATTACGCGCGTCGGCACCAAGCGCGGATCGCGCGGGCGTCTGCTCGACGAATACCTGACGCGAGATCTGCAACTCGGATTGGAAGAGGGGCGTTTCAAGGTCGCCGACGTGGTCGTGGCCCGTGATATCGCACTGGGTTCGATCCGCTATGGCATTGAAACCCTGCTATCCGAAGATGCCCCGGCCGATTACACCGAGCAGTCGATGTGCGCTCTGATGCAGGCGTTCGGCATTCCCGCGGAAGAAGCGCGCGCGCTCGCCTATGCGCCGATTGCCGATTGTCCGGAACCGCGCGGCGCGATCTTCGAGCGGATTGGTCGTGGGCGTGAGGTGGGTGCGCTGGATTAGCGCGTGGGGTGAGAGTAAGCCCATTTTTTTGAAGTTGCCTCCCCGGCAACACGGCCGGGGAGGCTATCGACACTACTGGGCCGACGCTGCCGCCGAAGAGCTGGGGAGAGCCGCAACACTTCGGGTGTAATCCGCGTTGGGTCCCGAAGGCGGCGTGAGATCGGCGGATGCGCCCCACGTAGTCGGTGCGGTAGACAGCGTGTAGGAGAGCGTGCCGCCATTGGCGATCTGGGCGACCGGCAGCCACGAGCCGTTATACGTTTGACCGTTCAGCTTGAGTTCCTTCACATAAGGAACGTTGTCCAGCATCGCCTGCCGATCGCTCTCGATACGCAGCTTCTTGCCGTTGCCGAGCCATACCGTGATTCCGGAAAACTGCGGTGTCGAAATCGCCAGGCCCGGTGCGGATGGCACCACCGGATAAAGTCCCAGCGATGCCCACACATACCACGTCGATGTCGCACCCAGATCGTCATTGCCCGGCAGGCCTCCTGGCGAAACCAGGAACGTCTGCTGCATGATCTGCGGAATGATGTACTGCGTCGATTGCGGCGACCCGGTCCAGTTATAAGCCCACGGGTCCACCAGCCCGGGTTCGTTGCCGATATAAAACTGGTTGCTGTTCATGCCGCCGTTCAACGCGCTGACCGGCGGCGCCGACGACGGCGGAAAGCCTGCGCTTCTGTCGATACCGAACAGGGTGTCCAGGCGTGCGGTAGCGGCACTATTACCGCCGATCGCCGCAATCAGCGCCGTATAGTCATGATCGAGATTCCAGAAGTACTGCGGCTCCGTGCCTTCGTGAAACAGCGTGCCAGGACACGCGGAGTTGCAGCCCAGATCGGCATTGGTCGTGAAGCTGCCCGCCGAATTCAGCGCCTGAAGCGTCTTCGTTTGTGAGTTGAGGATATTTTTCCAGTTGCCGGATCGCTGGAAGAAACCGTTGATTGCCGTCTGGTCCGAACTCGCGGTAGGCAGGTAAGACAGAAACGCGCCGACCGAACGATCCGCCGTGGTCATTTCAATCGTCACCGACGAGGTATGGAACGGACTGCTCGACGGCGTGGCCGTTGCGATATATCCCTTATCGAGCCAGTTGGGAATCACGCTCGCGTCGTTGCTGGTCGATACGCGTCCGACGCTCAGCATATTGTTGCAACTGCTGACCGGATCTGTCTGACTACTGATCATATAAGTTCGCGCCGTTGCCGTATCGAAGTTCCGCGCGCCAAACGCATAAGCGCCTGCAACGAGACTTGGCGCGTGATTGCCTTCCATCGGCTTCGTATCGTCGCTGCCGTCGACCCAATGAGGAAGCGCGCCGCATTGCTTCGCATCGGCAATCAGCGACTGCACCGTATCGCTGGAAATGGTGGGGAAGAGCAGCGCCTGCAGTTGCGTGAGAGAACGGTACGTGTCCCAGATCGAAAAGCCGGAATAGTGCGCGGCAGGCACGACGGTCTTGCCGTTGCCGTCCTGGAACGCGTCGTCGCTGGCGATGTTTGCTGTGGCTCTGGCCGGGAACGAATTGCCGTCGTTCTCGCTCAGCGCGGTCTGCTTCATGCTGCGATAGTCGCCGTTCACGTCGCTGTAGATCGTCGGCCCGCTGAAGGAGCGATAGAAGGCCGAATAAAACAGCGTCAGATTTTTTTGCGCGACGGTTTGCTGTGACGCGCTCAGTCCGGCCATCTTCTGCGGATCGGCGAGATCCACCTGGATGGCGTTCAAACTGTTTTCCCACGTGCTATCCGCAGCGGCCTTCGCTGCATCGAAATCCCACCCCGAGTTCTCGGCGATGAGATTGGCCTTCGCATTGGCCACGCTGACGGAAGAGATGCCGACCTTATACAGAACAGCGTTCGTTTTACTCGCCGACAGGTCGAATTGCAGAATCGCCACACCGTTCTTGCCCGACGATGCCGACGTCAGAGGCGTGTCGAATTGCGCGTAGAAATAGACCGGCTTGTTCCACGTGCCGCCGCAAAATGCCCCGACGATGCTCGTGCCTGAAACGGTCCGGTTGGCGGCGTCCAGCGTGATCGAGCCAGGGCGGGTTCCGCTGCTGTGCTGGTCGGTGGACACCGTTGCATCGACGACGAGCACGGCATTGGATCGGGCGCTCGCAGGATAGGTGAAGCGTGCCATGCCGGTGCGAGCCGTAGCCGTCAGTTCGCTCGTGACGCCGGCGTTGCTCGTGACCTTGTAATAGCCGGGTTGCGCGGATTCGTTCGCGTGATCGAAGTCGCCGGAGCCGTCGCCGATGACGATATTTTTACCCTGATTAGCCGGATCGATCTGAGCGGACGAAATGGAGGGGAGCAGGCCGCCGCCGCCGCCCTGGCCGCCGCATCCCGGGCCGCTCAGGTGGGTCAGGCTGAAGAAGCTGATCGTCGAGTCGGTGTACGCATATCCGCCGGGCGGCGCAGATGCCGTGTCGGGACCGAAGCTGACCATGCCGAACGGCGTCTGCGCGCCGGGTGTCGTGTTACCCGAAAAGCCGCCGCCTGTCGTCGCCACCTGCGTGCCGATGAAAATATTGACGTAGCGCGTCAACGGCAGGTTCACGCGCTGCTCGACCACAGGCGGCGTGGTGCCAGACGTACCGGTATCGCCCGGCGTCGTGGCCGAATCGCCTCCCGCCTGCGTACTTTGCGATGGATGATCGTCGCCACCACAGCCCGCGAGCGCCGCGACGCTCGTCAGGACCACGGCGAGCTTCAGCAGATTCTTCATGCGTATCTCCTTCTTTTTTATTGGATGCATCGAGCGATGTCATCATGAAACCTGGACTGCAACCGTCGGGCTCCTCATCATCCCGACGGCATGCTTTACAACGAACCCGCAGGGGCATCAAAGGACGGTGGCGCGTTCGAGGTTTGCGTTCCCCACGTGGAGGGCGCGCGACCCATGGTGAAATTCATCGTTGCGCCGTTCGCGAGCGCATCGAGCGAAAGCCATGTGCCCGGCTGATCGGTGCCGTTCACGCTGAGGCTCTGCACATAGTTCGACGCCGGCGCGCCCGGCGCATTGATCTGCAAGGTCTTGCCGTGTCCGAGCCGCACGGTGATGGACTCGAATTGCGGGCTGCCGATCGTGAGTCCGCCGACACCCGGAATCTCCGGGTACAGACCCAATGCGCCCCACACATACCAGCCGGACACTGCGCCGAGATCGTCGTTACCCGGCAAGCCGTCGGGCTTCGTGCTGAAGACGGTCGTCATGATCTTCTGGACAATGTTCTGCGTGCCTGACGGCGAGCCCGCCCAGTTGTAGAGCCAGGGCACGGTGAACGTCGGCTCGTTGCCCATGTAGAAGTTCGGCAGCGTCGTGCCCGCATTCAGTTGCGAGAAAAACGTGTCGAGCCGCTTCAGCACGACGGTGTTTCCGCCCAGTTTCGTGAAGAGGCCGCCGACGTCGTGCGGGACCATCCACGTGTACTGTTCGGCGTTGCCTTCGACGTATTCGCTGTTATCGGCCGCCGACAGCCAGTTGCCGCTGTCGTCGCGCGCGGTGATAAATGGCGGCGTGGAGGCGGTGTCGAGCAGATTTTCCCAGTACGCGGAACGCCCCAGTTCCACTTGCTGAAAGGCCGTGTTGCCGAGCGCAGCGGCGAATTGCGACATCGCGAAGTCGGTGCTCGCGTATTCGAGTGTGGACGATGCCGGTCCCCAACCGTTTTCGTCGGCCGTCATGTAGTGGTACTTCAGATAGCTGCCGCGCCCTTCGGCTGTCGTATCGATCTGACATTTCGTGCCGGGGACATTGGCGACGGTCATCATGTGCGCGAGCGCGCTCTGCGTGTCGAAGTTCCTGGCGCCGAATGCATACGCGCCGGCCACCATCAGGGAGCCCGAATCGCCGGGCATCACACCCGTCTCGACGTTGTAGTTGACCCAGCGCGGAATCGCGCCGCACTGATCGGCGTCGTTGATCAGCGACTGCATCATGTCGCTTGTTTGCTGCGGAAATAGCAGCGCCTTCATCGGAATCAGCGACCGGTAGATGTCCCAGCCTGAGAAGTTCGTGTACTGGGCGCCTTGCCCGGCCGCCACGCTATGGGTCGTGTTGTCGAACCCGATGTACTGTCCGTTGACGTCGCTAAACACACTGGGCGACCACTGAGTGTGATAGAGCGCCGTGTAGAACTTGACCTTATCGTCGTGGCTGCCGCCGTTCACCTGGATTGCGTTCAGGCGCTGGTTCCACGCGGCGTCGGCGGCTTTGCGGGTCGCGTCGAAATCCCATGCGTCGTTCTCGGCGGTGAGATTGAGCTTCGCATTCGCCGCGCTCACGAACGAGATGCCGATCTTCATCCGCACGGTTGCACCGGTCGCGAATTTCAACTGCGCGACGCCGTTGCCAATCGACGATGCCGACGCAAACGGCTGGTCGAACACTGCATCGAAATAGACCGTGACCGGGGTGGTGTGATTGCAGAAGCCCTGGCTGATCGTCGAGCCTGACAGCTCCGTTGCCGACACGCGGGAGACTGTGCCGGTCGTGCTGGATCTCGTGTTGGTTCGGGTCGTGTCCAGCACGAGAATCGACGGTTGCCCGGCGGGGTAGGTGAACTGGCCGAAGCCGGTGCGCAGTGTCGCCGTCAATTCGACCTTGATGCCATTGTCGAGCGCGACGGAGTAGTAGCCGGGGGCCGCGTGCTCATTCGCGTGACTGAAGCTCGGGACCCGTTGCGCCGCGTCGGTGGTCGGCATGATGGGGAATTCGCCGCCGTTGCCGCCGCAGCCCGCGCCACTCATGTGCATCAGGCTGAAACCCTGGATCGTGTTCAGGTCGTAGTAGTAGCCTGCGGGCGATCCCGGTTCCTGACTGGTCGATGGGGCGGGCGTCGTGTTCGTGTCGGGCGACCATTGCACCATTCCGTCCGGCAAACCCGCAGCGGGGATCACGCTACCGGCCTGGCCCGCCGGCACCGGGTTGGGCGAGGTGCTGGCGAGCGTGCCGATCAACGGATCGACGTACTGTGTGAGCGGCAGGTCCTGGGCGGCCGAGGCAGGCGATGGCGGTGTGGCCGGTGCGGCGGCGCCGGCCGAGGCCGTATTGCTATTTTCGCTGCCTGTACCGTGGCTATCCGTGCCGCCGCCACATGCTGTCAGCAGCGCCGCGACGAACGCACACAGTGCCTGTGCACGAACTGTTTTCACTGTCTTCGTCTCCTGTGCATACGGCTATGCGGGGGCGTCTGTGCGCTCCCTATTCGATGCCGCTGCTGTTTGTCCGAACAATCTCCACGCCTTTGAAGCTGTCGAATTTTTCAATGTCGCTTAGGGATAATTCAGTGACGGGCTTCAGTGCAACGCGCGTGTCATGTCACATCCGATTAACCAGGATGGAAATGAGAACGGTATATATTGCGCATATTTCTAAACGGACTGATTTATTGCATGTCCGGTTTTTATCGGCATTGTTTAGTAAATATCCTAAACATTTCTTATGAATTTCCGATCAACTGAAGATGTGCTGCGAGTCTAGACGGATGAAATATCCTGTGTCAACGGTGTCGTGGCATCAGGTTATGTTTATTCAATTTGCTAAACAAATGGACTGAGATTTTTTAATTTATAAAATTATGATTTGGCAAATGATATTTGTAAATGTGTTTTAAATTTATTGACTTTTATAGGTTTAAATGCCGTTGTCGTATTGAAATATTTATGCGGATTGGCGGGTGAATGGACAAGCGGCAGCCTTCGAGACCATCGGATCGTTTTGAATTTGCCTCGGAATTCGAATGCACTGTGTTTCCGCAAACTTCCGTGAACATCAAGAGACCAGTGCGCCGCTAACCTCTTGAATTCGACTGAAAATAGCCTGCGCCATTGCCTGCGCGCCAGCGAATGTCGGATGGAATGCGGTCCCGATTTTCGGAAAGGCGCCGTTCACCCACGGTTCGTTTCCGCATACATCGTGATCAGCCGACAATGCAGCCATGTCCACGATCGTCGCCCCGGCATCGACGGCGGCAATACGGGTTATTTCGGCCAGCTTCTCGCCGACGGGCAACATGAGTTTGATCTGATCATCGGTCAGCCCGAGTTCCTGGCACCGCGCATTGGTTGAGAGCAGGGTTGGATACGTCGCGACGATGATCAGTGCGTTCGGCGACCTGCGACGTATCTCGGCAAGGGTTGCACGCATGTTTGTATCGAGCGCGTCGAAGTCTCGCTGGTCAAGAGACTTCGGGCCTTTCCAGAGAAGCCGGCATAGAAAGCCAAGTACACCTCTACGATTCCGGTAAGCCGAAAACATGAGATCGCCGATATATCCGACATCGTTGCCGCCGGCAGTGAGCGTGACGAGACGGGTGTCGGGACCGAGTGCATCCACCTGCGGGCCTATATACCACTGGCCGCCGTTCAACACCTGATGAACGGTCGAGCCGGAAGAAGTCATATCGGCAAACGACGACACATCGAGAAGGCGAGCGAGTTGCTGTGGGTAACCGTTCTGGCTGCGCTGCGAAACTATCGGACTTCCTGGCGCGCGAGGACCGAGTCCGAGACCAGCCGCGAATGAACTGCCAAGGGCAACGTAGTAAGCATTTTGTTGCGAAAGCTTCATGCTGCACTGGCCTTATGGAATAGATAGTTCATGAATGTAGATCTGTGCAGTTAACCGGGAATTGGGTATTCAACGAAAGTTGTGGCCTGGCGTCGGCAATTCGCCAGGTTGGTGCGCCATGTTGACGAACAAGCGGCTTGCGGACGGTCGAACCATCTCCAGAATTCCTGCTTCATCTCCAGCTGATTGACGCCCAGTCTGCCACGCGACCGGGCTATTGGTCACTTCGTTTTTTGCGCGACCCCGAGCGTTCGGGAAAACCATCAGCCCAACAAAAAGTGCCAGCGAAGATGACTTTTTCGTAACGCGAAGAAAGTTATCTCGAAGCTAGTATTCACGTAGAAATAAAAATCCTTCGACGATAGCGGGTCGCGGGCGATGGTTCATTAAAATAATTCTGGAGATGATCTCAATGAAAGTTGCACTGGACGTGAAGAAGTATAGATATCTGGCCGCATGCATGATTTCCGGAATCGCACTTTCCGGCTGCGGTGACAGTCACTCGCTGACACCTTCAACGATTAAAGCCGACGACGACATATCGAGTGTTTCCACGATTTCGTTCGTCGATCTCGACGGCCCCAAGGTTCAGGCAATCGTCGTCAAATACAAGGACACGCTGACAGCAGGCTCGGTGAACCTGAACACCTACAACGCCTACAGCTACGCCAATCTTGCGCAGAACTACGATGATTCCGCCGCGGCCACCCGGAATGGTTTGAATGGCGCGTATCCGGCCTTTGCACAACAAACCGGTACGCCCGGCGCGCCTGCCTACGTCTATGTGAACTCCACGCCGACGATTGATTCGACGAATCACACGGGTGCCGCAAGCGGCAATTACGTGATCATCGAACTCAACACCAATTATCTGCTGGCGGACGCTGTTCCTTACTGGAGAGCCGGCGTGGCTGGAGGAATAGAACAGAAAGCAGCCATCACACTCGCCGACGACGTGACCATTAGCCCCAGCACGACGGTGAAAAGTAACTACGTGTCAGACTATTACTATAACTTCGCTCCCGACGGCAGCGATAACTCCGTGTACCTGGACACGGTTCTGGACGACACGTCTTACGTGATAAACGGCATCACGGGATATAAGCTTTATACAGACGCGGTGACGCCTTCCTATTCGGGTACGACGTCTAATGGCGTTGCCATCACTTATCCCAATGCAACCATACTTTCGATGGTGGCGGGAACTCCGTTTCAGGCTACTCATTGCTTCAGCGAGTATGACGGCCAGTACCATGACGTCAGTCTGAAGTACAGCCTCTTCGTTCCCGCCGATTACGATGCAAGCAAGAAGTACATGGTTGTACTGCATATCGAAGATGCGGGCGGCCTGGGCGACGATCCGCTTATCAGCCTGACCGAAGCGCAGGAAGCGGCGAACTATGCTTCAGACAGAGTGCAGGCACTGGCCAAGGCTCAAGGTTACGCGGGACTGATCGTCGTCATTCCGCAGATACCTAACTCGGGTCAAAGCGTGGCCGATAACCTGACGGGCAACGAATATCTCCCCGCCACCTGGCAACTGATGGACTACATTACGTCCACCTATAACATCGACACCAATCGCATCTACGCGTCCGGTCAGTCGATGGGCGGCATGCAGTTACTGGATATGGCAGCCCAGCGCGACAACTACTTCGCGGGCATCTGGGCAATCGCGTCGCAATGGGGCAACAACTACAACAAGAGCGCCAGCTATAACGGCAAATCGTACTTCACGTACCCAACTGACGGAACGATTATCACCAACCCGAACTGGCAGAACTGGTACTACTCGATTTCCGACGACAACATTCTCGCCACCAACATGACCGGCGACGCCACAGCCACCGGCTACTGGAATCAGACACAAACGCTCTTCACCAGTCTTGCCGGCGTCACCATTCCGTATGCAAGCTGGGACCCGACGACCACGTCCGAAACGGAAGAAAACACGCTGCTGAGCAATCTGTTGGCGACGTCCACGAAATTGGGCATCTACTGGGATGCGCTGGCTAACGGCAGCCATAAAATGACGTGGGTGTACGCCAACGGCATTACTTCCAGCTACGACTGGCTGCTGAGTCAGACGAGGCAAAGCGAGGTGGCTCGCGGCAAGCTGAATCTCAGCGGATCGTATGCGAACGGACTCGGCACCGATGGTTACAACAGCATCAGTTACTAAGCTGATTACTGTAACGTTGTAAAAGTCACCAACCAGGAAGAAGTAAAAAATTAGCGGCGTTCAAGTCCAGTGTGGATTTTGGACGCCGCTTTTTGTTTCCAAAAGTACTGTGGCGCGGCGCCACCACATCCGGCAAGCTACTTTTCTGGTCTAGAGAAATGCCATTGCTTCTACGTGACAAGTAGATCAGAAGATGTCTGCCGTCGCGATGCGAGACGAAACTCGGACGGTGCCTGACCTGTTTCCCGACGGAAAAAATGCGTGAAATAGGCGGCATCTGCAAAACCAAGACGGAATGCAATCTGCGAAACCGACATGTCTCCAAAAATGAGATCCCGCTTTGCCTCCGTCATGATGCGCGCATGAATCATTTTTCTTGGACTCTGTTCTGAGACTGCCGCGCACACCGCCCGGAGTTGAGTCAAAGACATCCCCATTTTTGACGCGTAGTCTTTCAGCGACAGATTTTCCCGAAAATGTTCGTCGATCAGCTTGCGAAATCGCTCCGCTTTGCGGACATCGCTCCCCTTTGCGTTTTCGACTAAATCTTCCTCAAGACGTGTCTGCCGGACAAGCATGAGTTGCAAATTCGTCAACCGCGCTTCGGCTCCGATCCAGTGACCCATCGCGTCGGACTCGGCTTCCTGTTTCAGAGCCGAGATGTTGCGGTAGAGCCCGGCAGCCGCCTCGTCATGATCCGGCAGAGGAATCATGCGCGGCGTTCTCCACAGTGCGATGAACTCGTGAAGCCGGGTATTGATCCTCGCCAGATATCCCAGTTCGATCGTGACGACCCATCGTTCGACATCGATCTCGTAGTCGAGACCGTGAACGCAATCAGGCGGCAATAGCAACGCGCAGGGTCCCTCGAATGGAACGCCTCTTCCTTCCAGATTGATCGTCCCACGGCCGGTACGCACGAATATCACCTGACCGTATGCGGGGTGAGCATGGGGTTCGGTTCGCCATCGTCCCCGATCCTTGATATAGCCCACGTGCACAAACCAGTTATCTCCCTGAGGCCGGTCGACGTAAAGCCGGACCTTGGGAACTGGAGCCGCCGGTGAGATCGGGTGTGGGTTGCGTGGAGTTGCTGATGGGGATACGAGAGTCATATTCATGCCGTGTCCGTTCTACCAAACCTTTACAGCAAATACAGAAGCACAATAAAAAGGCTGTTGGCATTCCTCTGAATATTGGAAGATGAGTGTGATGTCTTTCCTCTACACGTAAGCGTCATGTCGGGCTGCGGCAGAGTCCACGATAGGGGAGCGTCCGAAAAGCATCAACCGGCTATTAGGTTTGAGTCGACATTCACACATTGTGTCGAGGTAGACATAAATCCCGCGATGGTGAACATGCGTTTGATCCGCGGTCTTTTCATGAAATCGCGTCTTTCGGGGAATCGATTAAGCTACTGATTTATATGTATATTTCATAATTGTGTCGGGATTGACATACGAATCCCGCTCCCAGCGAAAACGTTTTGCGGGAAAATCACAGGTTCGACGTCGATGGCCTGACGCATCGCAGCGAACTGCATCGGCCGCACAGCGTCGCCAACATCAAGCAACATTTGCCGAGGCGGATTGAATTGACCGACACACATATCCTCCTCGTCGAGGACGACCCTGACATTGCCGGGCCACTAGCGGACTATCTGGCCGAGAAGGGCTACCTGGTTCGAATCGCGGGAGACGCACAGGCCGCCGACGACATTCTGAAACGCAGCCCGATCGACCTGGTGCTACTCGATGTGATGCTGCCTGGCGAGGACGGCTTCGAGATCTGCCGCCGCATCCGTTCTTCGTCAAATGGACCGCGCGTCATCATGCTCACGGCGTTGTCCGAGCCGACCGACAAGGTGGTAGGTCTCGAACTGGGTGCGGACGACTACGTGTCCAAGCCTTTCGATCTGCGCGAACTGCTCGCGCGAATCCGCGCGGTGCTGCGTCGGCCCGACGCGGTCGATACTCCGCGAAATCAGTCTTCCGCCGAGCTTGTGCTGAAGTTTTCCGAGTTCACCTTTTACCCATATCGGCGCCTGTTGCGCTCAGGAACCGGCTTGCGCGTGCCGCTAACGGGCGCGGAAACCGATCTGCTGCTCGTGCTGTGCCAGAACCCACGGCGGGTACTGTCGCGTGAAGAACTCATCAATCTGACGCGAGGCAAAAATTTCCCGATTGCCGAGCGCTCGGTCGATCTTCTGATCAGCCGGCTGCGCCGCAAACTGTCCGGCGATAATCGCCTCGAAGATCCCATTCGCACCGTGCGCGCAGATGGATACGCGTTCCAGCTCGACGTGACGGTTGCCTGATGCGACGTTATTTCAGTACGACGCTCGGGCAGATTCTGACGATTGTCGCGGGCTCGTCAATCGTGACCTTCGCGATCTTCATCGTGTTGCTGTTCGTCACGGGCAGCCCGCCGACTCCGCCGTGGCCCTGGCAGCCCACGTACCGTATCGCCAGTGTCGTGCAGATACTCCGCGGTGTGCCCGAGCGCGATCGGGAAAGCGTGATCGCCGCATCGCAGCGGGCGGATTTCTCACTCAAGCTCACATCGGTGAATCTGCCCTGCGAGCATCGAACGCTCAATTCGCGCGACCTCGAATCGGCGTTGCGATACCAGCTTCCCGACCTTCCTGGCCTGACCGCGCGTTCGTGCAGTAGCGATGACGACACGCCGGATATTCAGGTGCTCGTGCCGATCGGCCACGACACCCTCGAAGTGCACATCAACCGGGTGGGTTACGAGCCGCCCCGGCTGACGTTCCCGTTCTTCGGCGCGCTGGCTTTCCTGTGCGTCGGTGTCGCCGGTTTGTCCGCGTGGGCCGTGTCGCGCGTGATCCGGCCGTTGCGTCGCCTGTGTGACCGCGCTGAAGCATTCGGGCGCGACATTGTGATTGCACCGATCGAAGAGGAAGGGCCGCTTGAAATCCGCCGCGCCGCGCACGCATTCAACCTGATGCAGGAGCGTATTACCGCATCGATCGAAGGCCGGACGCGCATGCTGGCGGCAATCAGTCACGATCTGCGCACGCCGCTCACGCGGATGCGTTTGCAGGTCGATACCGGCAAGGAGATCGTGCGCGAGAAGCTGCTCAGGGACATCAACCTGATGCAGAAAATGGTCTCGTCGGCGCTGGCTTTTCTGAGTACTTCGAATGCGGAAGCCGAGAAGAAGGAGTGGCTCGATCTAGGTGCGCTGCTTGCTACGCTGTGCGACGAATATGAAGATTCCGGCGCGCGAATCCACTACGAAGGACCGGACCAGATTCCGTTTCTATGCCGCCCCGACGCGATGCAGCGCGTGATGAGCAACCTCATCGAGAACGCGTTGCGCTTTGGTGGAATCGTGGTGGTGATTGCGTCGGTGCGCGGCAAACACATCATGATCGATGTGACCGACGACGGTCCCGGCATACCCGAAGAGCGGCTTAAGGACGTTATCGAACCGTTTGTTCGCCTCGATGCGGCGCGCACAGGTCAGCCGGGAAGTGTCGGGTTGGGTTTGTCGATCGTGAACGATATTGTTCGCACGCATGGCGGCAAGCTGGTGCTGTTCAACCACAAGCCGTCGGGTCTCACCGCGCGCATCACGTTCGACTAAGCGCCGCGTGGTGTTGCCGCTATTTTTATCCCGACTACTGCGAGAGTTCTTTATCGATGTCATCTCCCTCTGCGAGAAGCACGCCAACGCCCGACGCCGCCGAAGCCAGCCAGGCTATTCCACTGTCACAACGACGGCGCGTTTTCGCGGGCCTGATGCTCGCGATGATTCTGGCCGCGCTCGATCAAAGCATCGTATCGACCGCACTGCCGGTCATATCGGGCGATCTGGGCGGCTTGAGCCATCTGACGTGGGCCGTCACGGCGTTCATGCTGACCTCGACGATCAGCGCGCCGCTGTACGGCAAGCTCTCCGATATGTACGGACGCAAGCCGTTTTTCGTCGCGAGCATTTCGTTGTTCGTGGTCGCGTCGATGCTGTGCGGGGCCGCTCAATCGATGCTCGCGCTGATTCTGTTCCGTGCGTTGCAGGGCCTCGGCGCAGGCGGCCTGATGACCTTGTCGCAGACGCTGGTCGGCAGCATCGTGCCGATGCGCGAACGGGGCCGCTACCAGGGCCTCGTGACGGGCGCGTTCGCGATTAGCAGCGTGGCCGGGCCGCTATTGGGCGGCTTCATCACGAGTCATGCGTCGTGGCGCTGGATCTTCTATATCAACTTGCCGGTCGGCGCGGCCGCGCTTGCGCTGGTGCTGTCGTCGCTGCCGAAAGTGGCGCGCGGCAGCGGTCATACCATCGATTACGCGGGCGCGATACTGGTGTGCATCGGCACTTCCGCGTTGCTACTGCTGTTCAACGCGAATACGTCGACGTTGTTGTCGGGTACCGAGGCCATGCTGATCCTGCTGGTCGTCGCGCTCGCGAGTTACGCATTGCTGGTGCGGGTCGAACGTTCGGCCGCGGAACCGGTAATCGATCTGAAACTCTTCAGGATCATTCCGTATGCGACGTGTGTGGCCGCATCGGGCGTCATGTCGTTTGCGATGATGGGCTCGCTCGTGTTCATGCCGCTCTATTACCAGCTGGTGTTGCATCAGACGCCCGAAGAATCCGGCGCGATGATGTTGCCGCAAGTGTTGATGATGCTGGTGACGTCGGTCACAGCGGGGCGCTTTTCGGCCGGCGCGCGGCGCATCTCGATACTGCTTTCGGTCGGCGTCGGCCTCGAATGCCTCGGCCTGGTTCTGCTTGCGCTGTTTGCGCACATCGGCGCGAGCATCGGGCTGTTCCTCGTCTCGATGGCGATACTCGGCGCGGGCATGGGCATCGGCATGCCCAATGCCACGGTGATCGTGCAGAACGCCGTGCCTCAGGCCGTGCTCGGCACCGCGACGGCCACCATGTCGTTCGTGCGTTCGTTGGGCGGATCGCTCGGCGCGGCGCTCTCGGGCGGCATCATGAGTTTCGTGCTGAAGAAGCAGATTGCCGACTTGCCCGCGTCGTTCGATAGCAGCGCCATGCTCGATCGCGGCATGGCTGCGATTGGGCAGTTGCCCACGGATCAGCAGACGCAAATCGTGTCGATTTATCGAACCGCGATCGGTTCGAGCCTGATCGCCGGTGGCATTGTGATGTTCATCGGGTTTGTGCTGGTTCTGAGTCTGACGAGACGGCCAGTCGAGCGCGCAGTGACGAACAAGCCCTGAATGAAGGATAGAAACATGAAATTGATTCGAAGCGGCAGCCACGCTGGGTGGATTGTCCGCAGGTTGATGGCGGGATTGCTGGCGCTGTTCGCAACGTGTGTTTCCACCGGCGCCCATGCGGCGGATGCCACCGACTCATGCAGCAAACTCGCATCGCTCGCATTGCCCGACGCGACGATCACCGCTGCTGAAACCGTCGCGGCGGGCCAGTACAAAATGCCCGAGAATCCGCTGACACGGCTGGGTGGTCTCTCGGGTATGAACGTCGCTGGTAAGACGGCCAATGACCCCAATCCCGCGTTCTGCCGGATTGCAGCCACGCTGAAACCCAGCAGCGATTCCGACATCAAGATCGAAGTCTGGCTACCGCTGAACGGATGGAACGGCAAATTCCTCGGCGTGGGCAGCTTCGGCTGGGCCGGCGCGTTGATGCTGCCCGGCATGTTGACGGGAATCGAGCAGGGCTATGCGGCCGCCACGACGGACACGGGACACGACGGCTCGACTCCCGAAGGTAACGGCGGACGATTCACGCTGGGTCATCCGGAGAAGCTGACCGACTACGCGTGGCGCGCCGACCATCTGATGACCGTGAACGCCAAGATGATCATTCGCGCGTACTACGGCAAGCCACCGCTCAAATCGTATTGGGTGGGCTGTTCGCTCGGCGGTCTGGAAGGGCTGATCGAAGCAAAGCGTTTCCCGGATGACTACGACGGCATCGTCGCCGGTGCTCCGCCCAACCCCATCGTGAATTTCAACGCGGCGCAGTTGTGGCCGAGCTGGCTCGTCCATCACGACCCGAGCCTCGCGATTCCCAAGGAAAAGTTCGACATGGTCAACAAGGCCGTGATCGAAGCCTGCGCGTCGCCTGCCGGGCGCAAGCAGGGTTTTGTCGACGAACCCGACCGGTGCCTGTTCGAGCCGCGGCAACTGCTGTGCAAAGGCGCCGACGCGCCCGACTGTCTGACCGCGCCGCAGGTGCATCTGCTGGAGCAGATTTACGCGGGGCCGGTCAATCCGCGCACGCACGAAGTGATTTTTCCGGGGCCGGCGAAGGGTAGCGAATCGCAACTCGCGGGTTTTGCCGACGGCAAGCCATTTCCGGTCGCGCTCGATATTTTCCGCTATACCGCGTTTCAGAATCCCGACTGGGACTGGTCGGGCATCGACTGGGACAAGGACATTGACAAGGCCATCGCCAACGTCGGGCCGTTGCTTCACGTGGATGCAGACCTGAAGCCGTTCTTCGCGCGCGGCGGCAAGCTGCTGATGTATATCGGCTGGAACGACTATCACAATCCGCAGGAGTTGATCGGCTACTACCGGACCCTGATGCGCAATGCCGGCGATACGACGCGGGCGTCGGCGCGGCTGTTCACGATTCCGGGCATGGGTCACTGCTTTGGCGGTGCAGGTTGCGATACCTTCGACAAGCTGGGCACCATTGATAAATGGGTCGCGCACGGTGTCGCACCGCAGCGCGTGGTGGCGTCGAAAGTCGATGGCGGCAAGGTCGTGCGCACGCGTCCGCTGTGCGCGTATCCCGAAGTGGCGCGCTATACCGGGCATGGTGATATCGGCAAGGCGGCGAGCTTTGCGTGCGTTGCGCCCCATGAAGGGGTGCACGTGAAGGCGTCGCTCAACGCAGGAGCGGAATCCGAATGACGCTTCTGCGGCGCTATAAAAATTTGCTGCTCGTGACGGTCGCGCTCGCGTTCGCATCGGCATGCGAAGGCGCGGTGGCGGCAAGCCTTCGCGCAGGAGCAGGCAGGGCGGCTATCGAAATCGGGCAAGCGGATTTGCCCGTCGACGGTTACGTGAGCGTGCACGATCCGCTGCAGTCGCGAGTGATCGTGCTCGATAACGGCACGAATCGAATTGCGCTGGTCACCGTCGATCTCACTTCGATGCCCGACACACTGGTCGCTCAGGTGAAAGATATTGTCGGCCGCGCGGCGCAGATGCGAGCCGCCGATGTCGTCGTATCAGCAAGCCATACGTTCTCCGTGCCGCATGTGCAAGGCCCCGCGCCGGACCCCGCCGAACAGCGGCGCAAGCAGCAGATCGTGCAGGCGATCGAAACGTCGGTGACACAGGCCGCGACGATCGCGATGCAAGACATGCAGCCCGCGAGCATCGGCTTCGGCAGCGGCACGAGCAACGTCAACGTGAATCGGGATGTGCGGACAGCCGACGGCTGGTGGCTCGGTGCGAACGACGCGGGGTTCTCGGATAAAAGCGTGAACGTCATCCGTCTGGAAGGCAGCGACCGTCACCCTATCGCTATCGTTGTGAATTACGCGGTGCAGTCGTCGATCATGAACGAGTCGACGCTGCAAGGTGGCGGCATGCAGATCAGCGCCGACCTCGCGGGCGCGGCGACCCGTTACGTCGAGCAGCAATATGGCGACGGCACGGTCGCGTTATTTCTGGTTGGCGCAGCCGGCGACCAGGCGCCTTATCTGACGGCGAAGCGAAACCGGTTGGACCGTGACGGACATTCGAGCACCGTCGATATCCACGAAGCAGGCTTTTTACTCGTCGATCTGCTGGGCGAGCGACTCGGCGGTGAAGCGTATCGCGTTGCGCAAAATATCGCGGACGACAACACGAACGCTCCCGTGCTCGCGGTGACAAGCGGCAAGGTGCGCGTGCAGAGCCAGGCGTTTTCGCCGAATGCGGCTTCCAAGCGGCCGTCCACGACCTATCGGTTCGAGGCCGGCAAACCGGTCGATGTGCCGTTCTGGATTGTCAGGCTCGGCGCAATTGCCGTGTTCGGGTTTCAGGCGGAGTTGTCGAGTCAGACCGCCGTCGATATGAAAGCTCATTCGCCGTTCGCGCACACGCTGGTCGCGACGATGGTGAACGGCGCGGCCAAGTACCTGCCCGATGCAGGCAGCTACGACCGGATCACTTATGAAGCGATGAGCGCACCGTATTTCAAGGGCTCAGCTGAAGAGGTCCGGGATGCCGTTATCGAGTCTGCCGGGCGTCTTCTGAACGCTCGTTAAATCGATTCATGCTCCTACCTCGACTCAACCCTCAGGGCTTCGCCACGATCGATAGATAACGCGCGGGCATCTGCACGCCATAACAGGCGTGCGGCGTGCCCGCATCGAAATAGACGCTGTCGCCCTTTTCGAGCGTGAGCGGAGCATAGTCGCGCATCATGAAGATGAGCGAGCCTTCGGTCACGAAGATGAACTCCTGGCCATCGTGCGCGGCGAGCACATGCTTGCCGGTGTCGGCAATGGCTTCGATCAGCGTGGGCTCCATCGACTTGGTCACGAGTTCCGCGCCGAGCCATTCGAAGATACCCGTCGACGTGGGATGCTTCACGCCGTGACCCGCGCGACTCACCGCGCGGCAACCCTGCGCAAACGACTTCTCGTTGCCCCCGACCATATCCGGCCAGCGGATATCGAGCGCCTTGGCCAGCCGCGACAGCACCGAATACGTCGGCGAAATGCGGCCATTCTCGATTCGCGAAATGGTCGAGATCGACACCGACGACAACGCCGATAGTGCCGTGAGCGTCATACCGCGCGCGTGACGATGGCGCGCGATCGTCTCGCCGGGGCTTGCTTCACCGGCGTGCTCCACAGGTTCCGCAACTGCAACGGCATCCGCATTTGCAGCCGCCGGATCGATCGGCACTTCCTTGTCGCGCCTCGTTGCGACTTTCGACGCCGCACCGGCCACCGGCTGCCGGCCAGCCTTCTGTCGCGCCTTCTTCGGCGATTCCTCTGTTTGCATGCTGTCTCTTATCGTTCATCTGGTACGCGACGGGGGACGCGTCACATTCGGATAGTGACACAGGACGATGCCCTTTTGCAAAGTTTGCAGATATGCAAATTTTTTTCTTGACCCTGAGTTTTTAGCTCCATACGATGGTTTGCATGGTTTTGCACAAATGCAAAACCCGCCGACGTTATGCAGTTACCCATTCAATCCACTCAGGAAGGGCTGACCACCATGTTCGACGAATTCTTCAACAACGCGCCCGATGCCGCCAAACCGTCCCGCCGGAGTTTCCTCAAGACGGCAGGCTGCGGGGTCCTCACAGGCGTCGGCGCAAGCCTGCTTGGGCAGTCTGCATGGGCGGCCTCGCCCGCGTCGCCGATCAAGACCGTGCGCCCCGGCTACCTGACGGCCGCGTGTCTCGGCGACATGCCGATCGCGTCGGTGCGCGACGGCAAGCTGGTCGGAACGGACTTCGAGATGCTCCAGTTGATCGCCGAACGACTGCAACTCAAGATCGACGTCCAGCAGATGAGTTTTTCCGCCGTGATCGAAGCGGTGAAGTCGGGACGGGTGGACTGGTTCGGCGGCAATTTCGCGTGGACGCCGATCCGCGCGAAGCTGTTGTTGCTGACCAACCCCGTGTTCTATACGGGCGCCTACGTGATCATGCGGCAGGGCCAGACGTCAAAAAGCTCGCTCACCATCGCAGACCTGAGCGGCCACACCATCGGCACGGCCACCGGCTATTCGGTGGTGCCGGACATGAAGCGGGTGCCCGGCATTGTCGACGTGAAGCTGTATGACGGCAGCGATTCGTGTCTGCGCGACGTGGTAGCCGGACGGCTGGACTTTGCCGTGCTCGACGCACCGACGGTCGACTACATGATCCAGCAGAACCCGTCGTGGGGTCTCAAGCAGATCCCCATCGCATTCGATGCGAGCTATCCGAGCCTGACGGGGAAATTCGCGTCGATCTGGGGCGTGAGCCCGGACAAGAAGGATCTGTTCGACGGCATCAACGAAGGCATTAGCTGGCTATGGCGTACCAACCAGATCAAGCCGATCCTCGCTAAATACGGCATCACCAATCCCGATTATCTGGTGCCTCTGCCCACCGATCCGCGCCTCGGCGTGGATCGCGACGCCAAGGGTGCGCTGATTGGCCCGTTCGCGCACGAGTCGCGCGATTTCAGCAAAGCCTTTGCCTGAAACGAGATCATGGGACACAGCGATATGTCTGCCACGCTAACTGCCATTCCCCCAGTCGATACGCGGCAACTGGTGCGCATCGACGGGCTACGCAAGTCCTTTGGCGCGCACGAGGTGCTCAAGGGAATCGACCTCGACGTGATGCCGGGGCAGAAGGTATCGCTGATCGGACCAAGCGGCTCGGGAAAGACGACGCTGCTGCGTTGCGTGAACTTCCTCGAAACGCCGAGCGCGGGCCATGTTTTTATCGACGGCACGCCGATTGGCGAGCGCCGCCGGGAAGACACCTTTCTGCCGATGTCGGCGCGCGAGCTTGCCGCGATGCGTGCCAACATCGGCATGGTGTTCCAGCGCTTCAATCTGTTTCCGCACCTCAGCGTGATCGACAACGTGTTGCTCGGCCCGCGCAAGGTGCAGAAACGCACAGGCAGCGATCTGATCGACGAAGCGCGCGCGTTGCTGACCAAGGTCGGCATGGATGCAAAGCGCGACGCGTTTCCCGATCAGTTGTCCGGCGGTCAGCAGCAACGTGTGGCGATTGCCCGCGCGCTCGCCATGAAGCCGCGCCTCATGTTGTTCGACGAAGCGACTTCCGCACTCGATCCCGAACTGGTCGGCGAGGTGTTGGGCGTGATGCGCAAGCTCGCTGAAGAGGGCATGACGATGATCATCGTGACGCATGAAATGCGCTTTGCCGAAAGCGTCTCGGACAAAGTCGTGTTCATGGCCGACGGCAGGATTGTCGAAGAAGGACCGCCGCGGCAGATCTTTCACGAAGCGAAGGTCGAACGCACCCGCGCGTTCCTGCGCGCGGTGCTGGAGCACTGACATGGCGCTACTGAACGCGTGGGCTCACAGCTTGCACTTTCTCCCGTATTTCGTTCGCGTGCTGTGTGTCAGCGCGCTGACGACGGTGGCGCTGACCGCAAGCGCCTTCTGCGTCGCGTTCGTATTGGGCTTCGTGATCGCGCTGATGCGGCTGTCGCGCAATGCCGTTCTGAAAGCGGTGGCGAATGTTTATCTGGAAGTTTTTCGCAATATCCCTTTGTTGACGCAATTGTTCGTTCTGTACTTTGGGCTCGAGCGGATCGGCATTATGTTGCCCGCGTTCGTCGCGGCGACGCTCGGCTTCGGACTGAACGGCGCGGCGATTCTCTCGGAGATTTTCCGTTCGTCGATCAACGGAATCGATCGGGGTCAGCGTGAAGCGGCGCTCGCGATCGGCATGACCTGGCCGATGGCACTCACCACGGTCGTGCTGCCGCAGTCGATGCGCCTCGCGCTGCCCGCGCTCGCCAACTTCGCGATTGGCTTGCTGAAAGATACGTCGCTCGCGTCCGCCGTCGCGGTGCCTGAACTGGTGTTTCATGCGAGGGCGCTGGTCAGCGAGACCTATCAGAGCAACCTCATCTATTTCATCGTGGCGATCATTTATCTGCTGCTGAGTCTCGCGCTCGCACGGTTGTCGACGGCGACCGAACGTGGACTTCACAAATCGAGGACGGCGCTGTCATGAGCTATTCCGAACTGTGGTCGTCGATGCACGTCGAACTGTTCCAGGCAGCCTGGGCGACGTTGCGTCTCGCGCTCGGCGCGATTGCCATTGGCATCGTGCTCGGCCTGCTGCTCGCAGTCGTCAGGATAAGCGGTCATCGCGTGGCGGCGCGCATCGCCCGCATCTATATCGAACTGTTTCGCGGCACGCCCGCGCTCGTGCAACTCTTTCTCGTGTATTTCGGGCTGGTATCGATCGGCGTGCGTTTCGATTCGTATCAGGCGGCGGTGTTGGGACTCGGCATGAACGCCGCCGCCTATTTCGCCGAAATCTTTCGCGCGGGCATCGAAGCCGTGCCTCGCGGACAAAGCGAAGCCGCGTGGAGCATAGGTATGACCGGCGGCGCGGCGATGCGCTGGGTCGTGCTGCCGCAAGCGATTCGCCTCGTGCTCGCACCGTCGGGCAACATTGCGATCTCGCTGCTGAAGGACACATCGGTCGCCTCGCTGATCGCCGCGCCCGATCTCATGCTGCGTGCTCAGGATCTGAGTTCGCAGTACTTCATGCCGTTCGAAATCTACGTCACCGTGGGTGCGTTCTATTTCGTGCTGTGCTACCCGCTGTCGCAACTGATGCGTCATATCGAGCGACGTCACCCATCGCACGGGTGACGGGCGGGGTTTTCAACTCAAGCTGAATCACTCAAATCATAAGGAGTACTTTTGTGAGAAAGGTAATCGAAACCGGTCTGCCGAACGGAACCGCGCCCGTCGAATGGGCGACTGTGTCGAACGGTACGTTGTACACGGCCAGCATTCCGATTCGCGCAGACGGTTCCATCGAAGACGGCGATATCACGACGCAAGCCGAGTTGACCTTTGCGAATCTCAAGCAGATCGTGGAATCGGCGGGCGCAACGATGGACGACGTCACCCAGGTGCAGGTCTTCCTGACCGACAAGAGCTATTTTGACGGGATGAACGAGGTGTACCGCCGTTTCTTCACGAAGCCTTATCCGAACCGCGCGACCATCATCGCGGATCTGATGGTCGCGGGCGGCAAGATCGAAATTCTTGCGCATGCCGACGTGAGCGGTGTTGCCTGATGAAGCATGTGATCGTCATCGGTGCAGGCATCATCGGGACGACGACCGCGCTCGCGCTTGCGGGCGCGGGCATTCGCGTCACAGTGATCGACAGTCAGCCGGAGGCGGGAAAGGGCACCAGTTTTGCCAACGGCGGCTTGCTGGCCGCCAATAGCGCGTTGCCCTGGTCATCGCCTGGCACCCCGACACAATTGTTCAAATGGCTCGGCCGCGAAGATGCCCCCCTTCTGCTGAGACCGCGCGCGATTCCCGGTCTCGGCATGTGGGGCGTGCGCTTTCTCGCGAACTGCCGCGCCGCGAAATACCACAGAACCGCCGCGACCTTGACCGCGTTCGGTCAGCAAAGCCTGGCGGCTATGGAGCGTCTGCTCGGCCAGAACAGAATCGATGCGGGCATCCAGCGCGGCGGTCTGCTCGAACTGATTCGCGGCAAAGGCGCGGAAGGCCGCGCGGAGTCGTTTGCGCGGATGCTCGAACGGATGGGCGCGAAGGTGCAGCGCCTCGATGCAGCGCAGAGCGTCGCGCTCGAACCGTCGCTCGCTCCGGTTGCTCACACGATCGGCACGGCTCTGCTGCTGGAATCCGATGCTTGGGGCGACGCGCACCAGTTCAGCGTGGCGGCCGCGGCGGCAGCGCAGCGTGACGGCGTGACGTTTCGCTGGAATGCCAAAGTGCGCGGCATCGACGTGCAGGGCGGTGCGATTCGCGGCGTCCGTCTGGAAGACGACTATCTCAGCGCTGATAGCGTGGTGGTGTGCGCGGGAGCACTCTCGCCGTCGCTGGTCGGTCCGCTCGGCATACGCCTGCCGATGGCGCCGGTCAAGGGCTACTCGTTGACCCTCTCCGCCGATGAACTCGGCTTCCTGCCGAAGCGGCCGATTGTTGACGACTACGAGCATATCGGCGTCACGCCGCTCGGCGACAGATTGCGCGTGGCGGGCACGGTCGAGTTCGACGGCTTCGACACGACGCTGAGACCGGCGCGAGTCGAAAACCTCAAGCACGCGCTGAAGCGACTGTTCCCTTGCATGCGGATGCCCGACGAGGTACGTCCGTGGTGCGGTCTTCGTCCGATGGCTGCGGACGGCCTGCCGATCATCTCATCCACCGCTGTGCCGCGACTGTTCGTCAATACGGGACACGGCGCGCTGGGCTGGACGCTCGCATGCGGTTCCGCCGACCTCGTCACATCGTTGGTGACGGGCAAAGCCAACACACGGGACACGCCGTTCGATCTCGGACGCAGCTTCTGGTAACCGTCAGGGTATTTTTCAATCAGCTCATCAACGCGAGAGCACATCATGCAGGGTAACGAGAAGCGCGAAGTCGTCGTGATCGGTGCGGGAGCGGTGGGCGTTTCGTGCGCGCTGTGGTTACGGCGCAAAGGTTTCGACGTGTTGCTGGTCGACAGGGGCGACATCGCGGGTGCCGCGTCGTTCGGCAATGCGGCCACGATTGCGGACTATGCGTGTACGCCCATTCCACAGCCGAAGATCTGGCGCGATCTGCCGGGCTTGTTGTTCGGCGTGGAGTCGCCGCTGTCGATTCGCTGGTCGCGGCTGGGAAACTTTGCGACGTGGCTTGCCGCGTTTCTTGCCCAATGCAACCGGCGAGCGTATCTGTCCAATACCGGCGCGCTGGCAGCGTTGCTGCGCGGCACGCATGACGGTTACGCGCCGCTGCTCGATGACGCGCCCAACGCGGCGGCGCTGGTCCGGCGCGAAGGTTGTCTGTACGCATATCAGACGGAAGCCGCGTTCAGGCGTGCCACCGATGACATCAAGCTTCGCGCCGAACTGGGTGTTCGTCAGGAGATGTTGAGTGCGAGTGAACTCGCGCAATTAGAGCCTGCGCTTCATCAGCGCGCGGTGGGTGCGGTGCTGTTCCCGTCGGCGTCCCATCTGGTCGATCCGCAAAGCTTTGTGTGGGAGTTGGCAAAGCCGCTGATTGCGGAGCAGCGTCATGTACGGATGGATGTGAGCACGATCGCGACCAGTGCGGCGGGCGTCAGCCTGCGCTCGGCGAAAGGAGAAGAGATACGCGCTGACCGGGTGGTGATCGCCGGCGGCGCATGGTCGGCGAAACTCGCGGCGCAGTTGGGCGACCGTATTCCACTAGGCGCCGAACGCGGCTATCACGTCGAGTTTCAGTTGAAGGAACCGTTGTTCACGCGCCCAACCTGTATCGCGGAATCCAGCTTTTATATGACGCCGTTGCGCGACCTGCGACTGCGCGCGGCCGGCACCGTCGAACTCAGTGGATTGCGTTTGCCGTTGAATCCGGCGCGTACCGATTTTATCGAGCGAAATATCCGCAGGAATATACGGCTGGATGCGCCAGTGACGAGCAGTTGGCTGGGCATCAGGCCGACCATGCCGGATTATCTGCCGGTAATGGGGCACTCGAGCGCAGACGAACGGGTGATCTACGCCTTCGGCCATCAGCACCTCGGCATGACACTCGCGGGAACGACCGGCGACATGGTCGCGCGGCTGATCGAAGGAAAAAAACCGAAGGAGCTGGAGCAATTTTCCGTCGCCCGCTTTAAATGAGCGGTGCGTGACGCTGACATGGCTGTGAGCAGGCTGGGTCGGCGGTCGCACCTTTCCATTGCCGGATTAATCGATCAATCAGACCTTTGGCGAAACGGTGGTAGCGCCAAACGTGCGCCGGGCGATGCCGTGCATCGACTCATCATTAGCATTGTTTCTGTAAAACATAAAAGATTGGAATTGAAGTCACGTCACAATTTTGCGACCCCTAATCTGGCTGCGGTCGTTAACACCAAGTTGTTTCGTCATTGTGACGTAGGGACGGCGCTCCCCCTCCAGGGCCAACGCGCGGCGTCTTCGCAACCTTCAACCCGGTCAGATACTAATGAAAAAGTCGCTTCTCGTGCTCGCTTCCTTTAGCGCGCTGTCCACGGTCGCCCACGCGCAAAGCAGCGTGACCCTGTATGGTCTCATCGACGTCGGCATTACCTATGCCAATAACGCTGGCGGTCACAGCCAGTACCAGATGAGCAGCGGAAACATTCAGGGCAGCCGCTGGGGGCTGCGTGGTACCGAAGACCTGGGTAGCGGACTGAAGGCCCTGTTCGTCCTCGAGAACGGCTTTAGCGTGGCGACCGGCAAGCTGGGACAAGGCGGTGACGAATTCGGACGTCAGGCCTATGTCGGTTTGTCTTCGGCCAGCGCGGGTACGGTGACGTTCGGTCGCCAATACGATTCGATCGCCGATTTCACCGGTGTTTTCGAAGTGGCCGACCAGTGGTCGCCGTACTTCGGCGCGCATCCGGGCGACCTCGACAACATGAACAATACGAACCGCGTCAACAACGCGATCAAATACAAGAGCCTGAATTACAACGGCTTTTCGTTCGGCGGCATGTATAGCCTGGGCGGCGTGGCAGGGCAGTTCAGCCGCAACCAGATCTGGTCGCTGGGAGCGGGTTACCTGAATGGGCCGCTCGCGCTTGGCGTCGCCTACGTCAACGTTAAAGATCCTAACTATTCGTACTTCGGCAATAACTCGACGTCGAGCACGACTGCGTCGAACATGACGGCGAGCCGCGTGTATTCGGGCTATGCGTCCGCGAAGACGCAGCAGATTTTCACGGCTGGCGGTGCATATACGTTTGGCGCGGCGACCTTCGGTGCAACCTATAGCAACACGCAGTTCAAGGACATCGGCGCGGAAACCGGCCTGCCTGCAACGGGGTCGGGCGGCAACGCGAAATTCCACAACGTCGAAGTCAACTTCAAGTATCAGATCACGCCGTCTTTCCTCGCGGGCGCGGCGTATGACTACACGAAGGGCTACGGCGTCAACGATGCGACGTACCACCAGGGCGTGCTTGGCCTCGATTACTTCCTGTCGAAGCGGACCGACGTCTATATCGACGGCGTATATCAGCACGCTTCCGGCACGGATTCGACCGGCGGCCGCGCGGTAGCCAACATCAACTTCCTGTCTGCATCGACGACGCAGAACCAGGTGCTCGCCATCGTCGGCATGCGGCACAAGTTCTAAGCGCACTCGCATCGGCCCGGGGATCAGTCGGGCACTCCGGGCGATGCGCAGCTGACTGTCGGCAATTTATCGGGGCACGGCGTTCACGCGCGCCGTGCCCCAACTTCGTAAGACGCGCTTATAAACAGATAAACCGCGGCTTACGAACCATGCCTCGGAATTCTGTTCGGTTAACGTCGCAGGTATCACGTCACGTCCGGTCACGCACGCGCGCGCCAACGCACGTCGATGCGAACCCGAGGGTATTAACATGCAGAACCTGCCGTACGGCCAGATTTTTCCAGGCGACTCGCCAGTGCTGGTCGTCACTCCGCATATCGGAACGTCCGTGCCGGCGCCGTTGCAGTCCAATTCCGCATGGGGTCCCGTCGAGGGACGGCTCGCCGATCCTTTCGGCGCGTTGCTGCAATCGGTCGCGATCGGCAGGGGGGTGACGTGTGTGTCGGCGCTCTACCATCCGTGCGTCATCGACTACAACGTGGCTCTGGATAGCCGGCCGTTATCGCCCCGGCTCAATCGCGTGGGTCTGTGCAGGACGCACACGTCCCGAGGCGAAGCGTTATACCCAGAGGGCCAGGAGCCGTCGGAAGCGGAGGTGAGCGAGCGGGCGGACATGTACTGGAAGCCGTTTCACGCGGCGGTCGCGAGAGAGGTGGTGCGGCTGCGGAACACGCATGAAAACGTCCTGCTGCTCGTCTCGCACGCAAGCTCGTGGCTCTCGCCGTATCGCGAACAGCCGGGTGCCGCAGACTGCAACATCGGCACCAATCGCGGCACCGCTTGCGACCGGCGTCTGGTGACCGCGCTCACGGAATCGGTGCAGGCGTTCAACCGGTCGTGGGTGGTCAACGGCAAGCTCGCGGATGCCTTCACCGCGCAGCACTACGGTTTGCCGGTTAGCGGCGTTCACGCGATCGAAGTCGAAGTGGCGGGCCGTTGGCGTCTGGATTGCGAACAGCGGAGCACGGCGCAACCCGAATTCGATTCAGGTGAAGCAGGTGCGGCGCTCGGAGTCGCACTTGATGCGCTGGAGGCCGTGCTGAAACGAATGGAAGGAAGCCGGCAAGCGGTGCACGCCGGTATCGAACCAGACGGGCGCGCGTAACGCGCGTAAGGGCATAGCGGCGCAAAGTGCGTAACAACCGTCTGTTCGCGCGGGCGGCAATATAATTGGACTCCACTGCCATTCCATTGCCGACCATGAAAGAGAGCGTACCCGAACAGTATCCAGACTGGGACCTGCTAGCCAGTTGGGTCGCCGTGGTCGAAGCCGGTTCCATCTCGGACGCGGCGAGCCGCCTCGCCATTTCACAAGCCGGCGTCTCGCAGCGCATCAAGGCGCTGGAGACGATTCTCGACACCACCCTGCTCGATCGCGCGACCCGGCCCGCCCGTCCCACCGCCGCAGGTCAACGTCTGTTCGAGCATGCCACCGTGTTGCTGCAGGGCGCGGACCAGATGGTCGAGAGCGTGCGCAACGTCACCCGGGCGAAACGTGTCGTCGTTCGGCTGGGATGCGTGGATTCGTTTGCGGCCACCATCGGCCCGATCATCATCAAGGCGCTGGCCGGTACGTCGCATCAGATCCGTTTGTGGTCCGGCATTACGCCGACGCTCGACGGCCAGCTCGAAGCGCGTCAGCTGGACATGGCGGTGACCACCACGGGTCTCGCGCAGGCACCTGGTATCCGTCGCCAGAAGCTGTTTTCCGAGCCGTATTTCGTGGTGCTGCCGAAGAGCTTCGAGGTCGATCGCCTGACCACGCTGGCCGACCTGAGTCGTCATCTGCAACTGATCCGCTATAGCGCGCGATCGGTGATCGGCCAGCATGTCGACGCCTATCTCGCGTCGAATTCCGAAAACGTCGAACGCACCTGCGAATTCGATGCCACCGACCCGATGCTGAGTCTCGTCGCCGCCGGCCTCGGCTTCGCGATCACCACGCCGCTGTGCGTGTGGCAATCGCGTCATTACGTGCCGGACTTGCGCGTGGTTCCGCTGTCGGCGTTCTCACGCAATGGCAGGCCGCACACCGCGCTTAGCCGGTCGTTCTATCTGGCGTTCCGGGAAAACGAACTGGGCCAGCTTCCCTCCGATCTATACGACCTGCTGCGCCGCGCGTATGAACGGCAGGTTTCGCGCGACATCGCCAAGGCGCTGGCGCTGAATCCCGAAGACGTGTGCCTGCCGGAAGCGGATTGAAACCGGCGATACCGCAGCCGTTGCAGCGGGCCGCCGACGCGTTTTCCATAACTGCGTCCGATTCAATTCATAACCGCCGGTTTAGCAAGCACCGCTTCTTTTTGCAACGACTACTCTCGAAACTGCAGTCAACCGTCGCAGCGACGCGGCGGCGTAGCGCGCAAAACCTTGCGCCGGACGCCGCGGCCCAATGCTGCAATCGGTTCAATTAACGGCTTTTCTTAAGGAGTAGGCGTGATTTCAGGTCCACAATTTCCGTTGCCGGCTAACGAGCCGGAAGTGCATTTCGGCCGCGGAACGTCGGCTGCCAATGAGCTGACCAAAGCACTCGAACAACGCGACGTCGTTGAAATCCCGACCGTGATCGGCGGTAAGCGCTATTTCTCGAACGATGTGGTGGAAGTGCGTGCACCGCACGACCATCAACGACTGCTCGCCCGCATTCATCGCCCGACCGAAGCGCAGATCGGCGAAGCGATCGCCAGCTCGAAGTCGGTTGCGCGCGACTGGGCGAACCTGACGCACGCGAGCCGCGCGACCATCCTGCACCGTGCCGCCGAAATCGTCGCCACCCGCTCGCGCATGAAGATCAACGCCGCGACCATGCTCGGCCAGAGCAAGACGGTCGAAGAAGCCGAGCCGGACAGCGCCTGCGAACTGATCGACTTCCTGCGCTTTAACGCGTACAACGCGCAGCGCGTGTATGCAGAGCAGCCGATGTCGGTCGCGAGCGCGGCGAACCGCATCGACTGGCGTCCGCTGGAAGGCTTCGTGTACGCCGTGTCGCCGTTTAACTTCACGGCGATCGGCGCGAACCTGACCACCGCGCCGGCCATCATGGGCAATACGGTGTTGTGGAAGCCGTCGGAGAAATCGGCGCTGGCCAACTACATCTTCTTCGAAGCACTCGAAGAAGCCGGTTTGCCGCCGGGCGTCATCAACTTTGTGCCGGGCGAAGCCGAACTGACCACGCGCGTCGCGCTGGAGTCGCAGGACCTCGCGGGGATTCACTTCACTGGCTCGTCGGCGGTGTTCCAGTCGCTGTGGAAGGGCGTGGCGTCGAAGGTGGACTCGTTCCGCACGATTCCGCGTCTGGTCGGCGAGACGGGCGGCAAGGACTTCGTGCTCGCGCATCCGTCCGCGAACGCCGCCGAGGTTGCGATCGCGCTGATTCGCGGCGCGTTCGGCTATCAAGGCCAGAAGTGCAGCGCGGCGTCGCGCGCGTACATTCCGAAATCTCTGTGGGGCGCGGTCGAACAGGAACTGCGCGACCGTCTCGCGCAACTGAAAGTGGGCGACGTCGCCGATTTCAGCACGTTCATGGGCGCAGTGATCTCGCAGGCTTCGCATCAGAAGCTCAGCCGCGTTCTCGCGGCGGCGAAGGAAGACACGGCGGTCAAGCTGGTCTCGGGCGGCAAGGTGTGGTCCGAGCCGGGCTACTTCGTCGAGCCGACCGTGCTACAGGTGTCCGATCCGAAGCATGCGCTGATGACTGAGGAACTGTTCGGCCCGATCCTGTCGCTGTTCGTCTACGAAGACGGCGCGTGGGAAGAGACGCTCGAACTGATCGACGCAACGAGCCCGTACGCGCTGACCGGTTCGATCTTCTGCACCGACCGTTTCGCGCTGCATCAGGCGGAAGCGGCGCTGGTCAACGCAGCCGGCAACCTGTATCTGAACGACAAGCCGACCGGCGCGATGATCGGCCAGCAGCCGTTCGGCGGCGGTCGTGCAAGCGGCACCAACGACAAGGCAGGCTCGTATCTGAACCTGCTGCGCTGGGCGTCGCCGCGCACGGTCAAGGAAACTTACCTGCCGACGCGCGACTGGAAGTTCGGCGCGTAAGCGTAAGCGCACGGTGTTTCAATCGGAAGATTGAAACAGACGACAAGGCCAGGCTTTCCGCCTGGCCTTTTTTTTATCCCTCCGTGTTTTTCCCGTCAGGCCGTGCGTAAGTCGCGGCTGCTGTTCATCGCGCGCGCGGCGAAAAAAGCGAGCATCGCCGACGCCATCGCGTTGAAGACGAACAGCCCGCTGGGCCCGATCACGCTCATCAGCAGCGACGCCAGCGCCGGGCCGACCATTCCGCCGAACGAAAACATCAGCAGCAACGTGGCCGTGATCGCCACACGGCGGTGCGGCTCGGTCCGGTCGTTCACGTGCGACACGATCAGCCCGTATTGCGTAAAGGTGACCGCCACGTAGGCGAGCGTCGCGATCCACACGAAGCTACGCTCGTGCAGCACCGCGAGCGCGGCGCTCAGCAGCGTCGAAGTCAGCGCAATGCGATACACCAGCCGACGCCTGTCGATGGTGTCGGACAAACGCCCCATCGGCCATTGCGGCAGCAGCGCCGAAAACAGCGCCGTGCCCATGAACGCGGATAGCTCCGCAGTCGAGAAACCGGTGCGCGTCAGATAAACCGGCGTCATCGAATAAAAACTGCTGTAGAGAAAACCGGCGAGCACGCAGCCGGGAATCGCGAGCGGCGTCGAGGCTTTCATCGCCAGTACGCTGTCCTTCCACGTTTGCGTCGGCATGCGCGTCAGCGCCGCATCGGACACGCGCAGCGGCCAGCCTTCGAGCAGCGTCACCGGCAGGATCGCGGCGGCGAACAGCGCGGCGACGATGGATAGCTGCGCGGTGCCGGACGCGTCGCCGGTATTGAGCAGGAACTGGCCGGAGCCCACGGCGAGATAGTTGATCGCCGCATAGGAGCCGAAAACCTGGCCGCGCCGCTCGTTTCTGACCACGCCGTTCAGCCAGCTCTCGATGGACGTGTACAGGCCCATGAACGCGAATCCCGTCATGAAGCGGATCAGCGCCAGCGCCGGCAGCGATTCGAAGCGTCCGAACGCCAGCGCCAGAATCGCGACGACCGATGAAAACGCGACGAAGGTCCGATGCTGGCCGATCCGGTCGATCAGCCGCCGGTTGAACACGGCCCCGACCATGAAGCCCGCGTAGTAGCACGATTGAATCAGACCAACCGCAAACATCGCCGCGCCCGCATTCAGCAGTCGCAGCGGGATCAGCGTCTGGAACAGACCATTGCCGAGCGTCAGCAGCGCATAGCCGCCCAGCAGGCCCATTAACGCGCGATATTCGCTTGGCGGCGGCGAACCCGCAGGCGTCTGAACGTCTAACGTTAGCGGCGGCGTTTTTCTTCCCAGCAGCTTGGCTTCCGACAGCGGGCCGGTGCGTGGCGTCTCCAGATTGATGGGTTCTGCGGGTAATGCAGGGTCGTGGCTTTTTTGAACGGATTCTTCGTTTGTTTTTGACATGACACTCTTCGAGGTTCCGCATTCGCTGGGGAAGGTCGGCTCTGGCCGCTCTGACGGCACGCCCCCGGAGTCTTCCGGCAGGCCGCCGGACAAGGGTTTGTCCCAGTTACAGAATCTCTCGCACGAGCTTCGAAAGCGATTAGATAACGGCGTCTTATGAAGATGGTAACGGTCTGTGATGGTGCAACACCCTTGTTTTTGACTTCCTATCGTGTCAACTATGCGCAGTTCAGTGACCAGCGATGACGAAGCGAATTTTCATCAGATAAGGGTGTACAGATGAGCATGAAACACAAATACGCGGGCATTCTGACCGCGGTCCCCACCTCGCTGGACAAGGCGGGACAGTTCCAGCCAGCACCGTTGTATCAGCACATCCAGCGTCTCGCGTCGGCCGGGACCGACGGTGTGGTGCCGTTGGGCGGCACCGGTGAATACACGTCGCTGTCGGCAAAGGAACGGCTGCGCGTGGTCGAGACCTCGATCGAGGCAGGCGCGGGCAAGCTTCATGTGGTGCCGGGCATCCTGTCGCCGGGTATCGGCGATGCGGTGGACAACGCAAAGGCGTTCGTCGCCGCGGGCGCCAAGGCGCTGATGGTCGTCACGCCGTACTATTTCCGCCCGACCCAGGACGGCATTGTCGACTACTACAAGAAGTTCTCCGATCAGGTCGACGCGGACATCATCCTCTATGAAATTCCGTACCGTACCGGCGTATCGCTGCACTACGAAACAGTGGCGCGGCTGGCCGAACTGACGCGCGTGGTCGGCATCAAGGCATGCAACCCGGATCTCGCGCAGCAAATGCGCGCGGCCGAACTGAGCGCGTCGAAGATCGCCATTCTGAGCGGCGAAGAAGACGTGCTGCCGCTGCATGTTGCAATGGGCGCGGTCGGCGGGATCATCTCGAGTTCGAATCTGATTCCGAAGCAATGGGCGAAGGTCCTGTCGCTCGCATCCAGCGGCAAGCTTCAGGAAGCCGTTGCGCTGCATGCAACGTTGCGTCCGCTGATCGACGCCATTTTCGCCGAGCCGAACCCGGCCCCGATCAAGGCCGCGCTCGCGCTGCAGGGTTATGACTTCGGCGACGTGCTGCTTCCCATGTTGCCCGCCTCCGACGCGCTCCGTGCCCGTCTGGCGAGCGTCGTCGCGCCGATCGTCGCGCGCGAATCCGAGTAGACCACTCACCCAATAAAAGGCCAACGCCATGTCAGCTGCTTCGAAAATCATCATGCCCCGTCGCCGGTTCTTGCAGGCGGCGGGCACGACTCTCCTCTCGACCGCCATCGCTGCGCCGATGGTCATCACCTCGCGCAAGGCCATGGCGGCCAGCAACCTGACGGTGGTGAGCTGGGGCGGCAACTATCACGCGGGCGTCGAAGAAGCGCTGGCGAAGCCGTTCGAGAAAGAGTTCGGCGTTCACGTGACCCTCGTCGATACGCCCGACCTCGCGAAGGTCAAGGCCCAGGTGATGACGAACAACGTCCAGTGGGACGTTTTCGACGCCGTCGGCCCGATGGCGATGACCGGCGCGAAGAACGGCTACTGGGAACCGCTCGATCCGGCGCTCTTCAATCGCAGCGACCTGATCGCGCCGATGACGAAATACGCGGTGCCGTTGTACGGCTTCACGGGCGGCATCTGCTGGGACAACAGCAAGTTCCCGGATGGCAAGCATCCGCAGACGTTCGCCGAATACTTCGACGTGAAGAAGTTTCCGGGCCAACGCACGCTGCGCAATCGCGCGAGCGAGACGCTGGAAATCGCGTTGCTCGCCGACGGCGTCGCGCCGGACAAGCTGTATCCGCTCGATGTCGACCGTGCTTTTAAAGCGCTCGACCGCATCAAGCCGTTCGTCGGCAACTGGGTGGATCAGACGCCGCAAACCGTCACGCTGGTGGAAACCGGTCAGGTCGATTTCAGCTACACGTACTCGACACGCGTGAAGGCGGCGCAGGAAGCCAGCAAGCCGATCGACTTCTCGTTCAAGCAGAACCTGATCGGTCTCGAATACCTGGTGGTTCTGAAGAACTCGCCGAACAAGGCGAACGCGATGAAGTTCGTGCAATTCGCCCTGCGCCCGGACCGTCAGGCCGCGCTGATGAATGCGCTCGGCAATACGCCGGCCAGCCGCAGCGCGATGCCGATGTTGAAGCCGGAAGTGCGCAAGTGGATGTCCGACCCGTTCAACAAGATGAACGTGATCAGCAACGACGCATGGTGGGCCGATCACTACGACGAACTGACGTTGCGGTTCAAGGAATGGGCGCTCGGCTGAACGTGTTGTGGTCCCGATGCCCGCAGTCGGGGCATCGGGAGTCATGGTTAAGGAGGGGTTATGAAATCACGTGTTGACGGACTGTTATACGTCGGGCCAGCCACCGTATTCCTGTTTTTCGTCCTGTTTGTTCCGCTCGCCTACGTCGTCTATACGAGTTTCTGGATTGGGGGCAGCCCCTCCTTGTCCGCGTATCAGCGGTTGCTCGGAAGCGACCTGTTTCTGCGCACGCTTTGGTCGACGTTCCAGATCAGCATTACGGCTTCGGTGGCGAGCCTGTTGCTGGGTTATCCGATCGCGATGCATCTTGCGAAGCAGACGCCGCGCAAGCGCGCGCTGTACATGGTTCTCGTGCTCGTGCCGTTCTGGACCAGCATTCTCGTCAAGAGCTATGCGTTCACGGTGCTGCTGGGCCGCGATGGACTCGTGAACCAGTTGCTGTCGGCGGCATTTCATACGCGGGTGCAACTGCCGATGCTGTTCAACCGCTTCGGCGTGATGGTGGGGATGACGAACTACCTGATTCCGTTCATCGTATTTCCGGTGCTGGCCAGCCTTCTGTCGATCGACAAATCGCTGTACCGCGCGTCCGAAATCATGGGCGCGAAACCGCCGCGTATCTTCTTCCGCATTACGTTGCCGCTGAGCCTTCCGGGGATCGCCGCCGCGACGTTGAGCACCACCGTGATGTCGATGGGCTTCTTCGTCATACCGGCGCTGCTGGGCGGACGCAAGGACGCGATGATGTCCAACCTCGTCGACTTCTATACCCGCGAGACGATGGACTGGAACATGGCCTCGGCAATCGGCGTGATCCTGCTTGCTATCGTCACATTGGCGGCAATGGGCGCGGAACAGTTTCAGCGGCACGACGCGAAGAAAAAGGTGATGGCATGACAACATCGATCGATATGGATCTCCGCACGGCGACAGCGCCGGGCGTGGTGATCGACAGGCAGGAGCGGCGCTACGCGAGGCTTCGCAATGTCATTGCGTTTGCGGTGTATGCATTCATTCTCGTGCCGACGCTGATCGTGATTCCGATCTCGTTCGGCGGCAACGGTGAACTGACGTTTCCGCCGCGCGTGTGGTCGCTCGAGTTGTACGAGCAGTTGTTCAGTTCGTCGGCGTGGGTCGGGCCGATACTTCAGAGTCTCAAGGTGGCCGGTTTGACGATGGTCGTGTCGATCCTGATCGGCGTGCCGGCTTCGTATGGCCTCGTGCGCTTCGATTTTCCCGGCAAGCGCTGGGTGATGTTGCTGCTGATGAGCCCGATTCTGGTACCGGTCATCGTGATTTCGCTCGGCCTGTATCTGTATCTGTCGCGGTTGCATCTGGTGGGCACGACGGCGGGGCTGGTCGCGAGTCACGTCGCGTACGTCACACCGTTCATGATGATGACGGTGATGGCGGGCGTCAAAAAGCTCGACCCGGCACTGGAGTTCGCGACGACCATCATGGGCGCGAATCGCAGAACCGTGTTCTTCAAGGTGGTATTGCCGCAGTTGCGGCCGTCGATGTTCGCGGGCGCGTTGTTCGCGTTCCTCGTGTCGTTCGACGAAGTCGTGATCGCCTGGTTCCTGACGAGCCCGACGACAACCACGCTACCCGTCAAGATGTACAGCAGTATCCAGTGGGATATATCGCCGGTGATTGCCGCCGTCTCGGCATTGCTGACGGTGCTGTCACTCGTGTTCTGCTGTCTCTCGGTATTTCTGCAGCCAGCAGCATCTGAATCGTCACATTGAGGTCGGAGAAAAGCATGTCACACGTACTGCTCGAGAAAAATGGGCGGCCTTCGGCCCGTACGAATTCATCGGTCAACGGAAACCTGGACACCATGTCGACCTCAATCAACGCCGGGGACAACATGATCGTGTTCAACGGCATCAGCAAGAGTTATGGCAATTCGGTCGCGTTGCACACCACCGATTTCACCGTGCGTAAAGGCGAATTCCTGAGCCTGCTGGGTCCGAGCGGATCGGGCAAAAGCACGATCCTCAACATCATCGCCGGCGCGGTCGCGCCGTCCACGGGAAGCATCCTGCTGGACGGCAAGGACGTATCGACGGTGCCGCCGCGCGAGCGTGGTCTGGGCATGGTGTTTCAGAACTACGCATTGCTGCCGCATCTGAACGTATTCGACAACGTCGCGTTTCCGTTGCGAATTCGCGGCGTGGCGAAGTCGGAGATCCAGCAGCGCGTGCGCAATGCGCTGGAACGGGTCGGCCTGACCGGCTACGAAAACCGCAAGCCGCGCGAGATGTCCGGCGGACAGCAGCAGCGCGTCGGTATCGCGCGTTGCATCGTTTATTCGCCGTCGGTCATTCTGATGGACGAACCGCTCGGCGCACTCGACAAGAAACTGCGCGACCAGCTTCAGGGCGAGATCAAACGCCTGCACCGCGACCTGGGAACGACGCTCGTCTACGTGACGCACGACCAGGAAGAAGCGCTGAATCTGTCCGACCGCGTGTGTCTGATGAACGGCGGACGCATTGCGCAACTCGGCACGCCCGATGAGCTTTACTTCGAGCCGGTAAGCGAATTCGTCGCGGACTTCGTCGGCGAATCGAATCTGCTGGAAGGCGTCGTCGTGTCCGACGACACGGTGGCGATCAACGCGAAATGGTCGATCAAGGTGCGGAGCACGGAAGGGCACTCGATCGGTTCGAAGGTGAAAGTGCTGGTCCGGCCGGAGAAAATCTCGGTGCTCGACGACAACGAAACCGAAGTCGCAGGTGCCGGCGGCGCGAACGAATGCACCGGTGTCATCTCGCAGATTTCGTTCGTGGGCGGCATGACCCGCTTCGAATTGACGACAACCGATGGCCCGACGCTGCTGGTCAAGACCATCTCCGCACGCGCCGCCGAGCGCTCGCCGCTGGGCCGCCCGCTGACGGTCCGCTGGTCGGCTCGCGACAGCGCTGTTCTGAAAAAATAAATCCGCTATGAATTCATCCAGCCTTATTGCAGCAATGATGGAGTTGGTGGGCGACGCCAACGTGATCGACGCGCCGTCCGACATGGAGCCGCATCTGATCGACTGGCGCAAGCGTCATTCGGGAAAAGCCGCGTGCGTGGTGTTTCCGCGAACCACGGAGCAGGTGTCGAAAGTGCTCGCGTTCTGCAACGACAACGGCGTCAAGGTGTTTCCGCAGGGCGGCAATACCAGCGTGTGCGGCGGTTCGGTGCCGGATCACAGCGGCCAGAGCGTGCTGCTGAACATGCGCAAGATGAACCGTATCGTCGAGCTGAATCCGCGCAATAACTCGATGACGGTCGAGGCCGGTTGCGTGCTCGCCGACATTCAGTCGGCCGCGCTCGAAGTCGACCGTCTGTTTCCGCTGACGCTCGGTGCCGAAGGCTCGTGCCAGATCGGCGGAAATATTGCGACCAATGCGGGCGGCACGAACGTGCTGCGCTTCGGCAATACTCGCGACCTGATTCTCGGGATCGAGGTGGTGCTCGCGGACGGCCGTATCTGGAACGGCCTGCGCTCGCTGAGAAAAAACAACAGCGGCTACGATCTGAAGAACCTCTTTATCGGGTCGGAGGGAACGCTGGGTGTGGTGACGGCGGCCACGCTGAAGCTGTTTCCGAAACCGCACGCCATCGCGACCGCGATGCTCGGCGTGGACACCGTGTCCGCCGCCGTCGATGAAGGCCTGAAGTTGCAGGCCGCGTTTCCGGGCGAACTGGTCGGTCTCGAACTGATCTCGCAAAGCGAGTTCGACATCTCGCTGCGGCATGCCGACAACGCGCGCAACCCGTTCCAGAAAACGCCCAACTGGACCGTGCTGGTCGAACTCGCCGCTGCAACGGGCACGAGCGAAGCACTCGCGGAACGGTTGACCGACGCCCTCAGCGGCTCGTTCGACAACGGCGTCGTGCAGGACGCGCTGATTGCGTCGAACGAACAGCAACGCGCGGAGCTTTGGGGCATCCGGCATCACGTCACCGAGGCGAACGGCCGCGAAGGGATGGGGCTGACGCACGACATCGCCGTGCCCACGTATCGCATTCCCGACTTCGTCGAACTCGCCGGGCAGGCGCTGGCCGAACACTATCCGGCGGCGGTGCCGGTCGTGGTGGGCCACATGGGCGACGGCAATCTCCACTACATCGCGATGTTCACCCACGAGTACTGGGCGAATGTCGCGGACAAGGCGGCCGTTCAATTGAAGCTGAGCCATCTGCTCTACGACATCGCTGCCGGAATGGGCGGCACCTTCAGCGCGGAACATGGCATCGGCTCGCTGCATGTTTCGGAAATGGGCATCTACAAAGATGCAGCCGAGATCGCGCTGATGCAACAGTTCAAGCAACTACTCGACCCGAAGGACACGATGAATCCGGGCCGCGTGCTGCCGAACCAGGTGGCCGCTCAGGACCATTGAATGGCACTCTCCAGCGTTGCCGATTATCGTCGGGCGGCGAAGCGATTTCTGCCGGATTTCGCATTCAGTTATCTGGAAGGCGGAGCGGAAGACGAAGTCACCATGCGCCGCAACCGAGCCGCGTTCGAGCGGGTCACGCTGGCGCCGCGTGTGCTGGTCGACGTGACTTCGGTGAATACCGGGGTCACGCTGGCGGGTTCCGACGCCGCGTGGCCTGCCGTGGTCGGCCCGACGGGTCTGAACGGTCTCTACCGGCGCGAGGCGGAGGAGACGCTGGCCCGTTCCGCGAACGCGGCGGGTCTGCCGTTCGTGCTGTCCACCGCGTCGACGAGCCTGCTCGAAGACGTCCGTCGTGCATCGGACGGCGATCTCTGGCTACAACTCTATGTGCAGCAGGACCGGCGTATCGCCGAGGACATGATGGCGCGCGCGCGAGCCGCCGGTTTCTCGACGCTTCTGCTGACGGTCGATACGCCTGTCACCGGCCAGCGCGATCACTACGCCAGAACGGGCTTCACGCTGCCTCTACGCTGGTCGCCGACACTGCTGTGGGACATCGCCACGCATCCGCGCTGGACCGCCATGGTCGGCGTGCATGGCGTGCCGGAACTGGTCAACCTCGCGCGCAGTGCGCGGCTAGGTCCGGGGATCGAAGCACAGGCCGCCGCGCTGAGCCGTCAGATGGACACGTCGCTTAACTGGAGCGACCTGGCGTGGGTGCGCCGTCACTGGCCCGGCAAGGTTCTCGTGAAAGGCATCCAGACGGCCGCCGATGCCGTCAACGCGTCGCGCCACGATGTCGACGGCGTCGTGCTGTCCAACCATGGCGGCCGTCAACTCGACGGCGCGCCCAGTTCGCTTGAAATCCTGGTCGACACCGTATCGGCGACTCCCGACGAATTCATTGTGCTGATCGACGGCGGCATCCGGCGCGGCAGCGACATTGCCAAAGCCGTGGCGCTAGGCGCCGACGGCGTTTTGCTGGGTCGCGCGCCGCTGTACGGCCTGGCCGCCGATGGCTCGCGCGGAGTCGGCGACGTTCTGTCGATGCTCAAAAAGGAACTCGAGATTTGCATGCGGCTTCTCGGCTGCCCCGACATCGGATCGCTCGACGCGAGTTACATCGCGAGCCTGCGCGATCCGTATGTACGGCACGCCTTGTCGGAAGCCGCCGACTTGACGGAGAAATTGTTGTGACTGAATCTGTTTTCCGCTTTCACCAGGGCACGCTGCCCTTGCTGATTTCGATCCCGCATCTGGGTACCGACATCCCGGACCCGATCCGCAGCCAACTGACCGATGTCGCGTCGCAGGTCGCCGATACGGACTGGCACCTCGACACGCTGTACGACTTCGCGAGGCTGTCGGGTGCGTCGGTACTCGGCGCCCGATACTCGCGCTACGTGATCGATCTGAATCGCCCGTCGAGCGGCGAGAGTCTTTATCCGGGACAGACAACGACGGGACTCTGCCCGACCGAAACGTTTCGCGGCGAACCTCTTTACCTTTCAGGGAAGGGGCCGGACAAAGATGAACTCGCGGCGCGGCTGCAAGACTACTGGAGCCCCTATCACGCGAAATTGCGTGAAGAGCTTGATCGTCTGAAGGCACAGTTTGGTGCCGTGCTGCTGTGGGAAGCGCATTCGATTGCCAGCGTGCTGCCGCGTCTGTTCGACGGCAAGCTGCCGGATCTGAACCTCGGCACGAACTCGGGCAAGAGTTGCGATAGCCGCATTCTCGACGCCGTCACGCAGAGTCTCGAAGGCCAGCCGTTCACGTGGGTGACGAACGGGCGCTTCAAGGGCGGCCATATCACGCGCGAATACGGTTGTCCCGAGCAGGGCATTCACGCGATCCAGCTGGAGATGTGCCAATCGACGTATATGAACGAAACGGTTCCGTTTGCGTATCGCCCGGATCTGGCCGCGCAGGTGGCGCCGGTGGTCGAGCGCATGGTCATGGCGGCAGTGGATACGATGCTCGCGCTGCCTGACTGATTCAGCGGGCAGTTCGAGCAGCTCAAAGCACGTCGTATACGACGTGCTTTTTTATTGCCGTGATCGCCACGAAAAAAGCCGTCTCTGCATCAGCGATTGCAGAGACGGCTTCGCATTTCCACTTCGAATAAACCCATGCGGCACAGCAGCCGCATGAGATACCCGAGCACTTACAACGATCGCGTCAACGACGGCACCACCTCGAACAGATCGCCGACCAGACCGTAATCGGCGACGCTGAAGATAGGCGCATCGGCATCCTTGTTGACCGCCACGATCACCTTCGAGTCTTTCATACCCGCCAGATGCTGGATCGCGCCGGAAATGCCGACCGCGACATAGAGTTCGGGCGCGACGATCTTGCCGGTCTGGCCGACCTGCCAGTCGTTCGGTGCATAGCCGGAGTCGACCGCCGCGCGCGACGCACCGACAGCCGCCCCGAGCTTCTCGGCCAGCGGGTCCAGCAACGCGAAGTTTTCCTTGCTGCCCAGACCACGGCCGCCCGATACGACGACACGCGCGGCGGTCAGTTCAGGGCGATCACTCGTTGCGACCTCACGGCGGACAAAAGTCGACAGACCCGAATCCGCAACCGCAGGCACGGTTTCAATCGCCGCATTGCCGCCTTCCGCGCGGGCTGCATCGAAGGCTGTCGTGCGGATCGTCGCGACCTTGACCGGATCGCCCGACTGCACCGTGGCGATCGCGTTGCCCGCATACACGGGACGCTGGAACGTGTCGGCCGATTCGATCGCGATCACGTCGGAAATCTGCGACGCGTCGAGCTTTGCCGCGACGCGCGGCGCGGTGTTTTTACCGGCGGCCGTCGCGCAGAAGAGGATGTGCGAGTAGTCCTTTGCCAGCGCCAATACCTGAGCGGCGATGTTCTCGGCCAGGCCTTCGGCCAACTGGGGTGCATCGGCGAGGATGACCTTGTCGACGCCCGCGACCTTGCTCACCGCATCGGCGACGCCTTGTGCATGGCTACCCGCCACGAGAACATGGACGCCGTTTGCAAGCTGCGTCGCAGCGGCGATAGTGTGAAGCGTCGCGCTTCTGATTTGAGCGTTGTCGTGTTCGGCAATAACGAGCGTCGTCATTTAAATCACCTTGGCTTCAGTTTTCAGTTTTTCGACCAGCGCAGCGACGTCCGGCACCATCACGCCGGCCTTGCGCGCGGCGGGCTCGACCACCTTCAATGTCTTCAGGCGCGGCGCCGGATCGATGCCGAAGTCGGACGGCTTGACCACGTCAATAGGCTTCTTCTTCGCCCTCATGATGCTCGGCAACGTCACGTAGCGCGGCTCGTTCAGACGCAGGTCCGTGGTGATAATCGCGGGCAAACGCAGCGATACGATTTCCACGCCGCCGTCCACTTCGCGGGTGACCGTGGCCATACCGTCGACGATGTCGATGTTGCTTGCGAAGGTGGCCTGCGGCCAGTCGAGCAGCGCGGCGAGCAACTGGCCGGTCTGGCCCGCGTCGTCGTCGATGGCCTGCTTGCCGAGAATCACCAGTTGCGGCTGCTCTTTGTCGACGACGGCCTTCAGCAATTTGGCGACGGCGAGCGGTTGCAACTCGGCGTCGGTCTCCACCAGCACGCCGCGATCCGCGCCGATCGCCAATGCGGTGCGCAGCGTTTCCTGGCTCTGCGTCAGACCGCACGACACGGCGATGACCTCGCTCGCGTGGCCGGCTTCTTTCAGGCGCGTGGCCGCTTCGACGGCGATTTCGTCGAACGGGTTCATCGACATTTTCACGTTGCCGATGTCCACGCCGCTTTGATCCGCTTTCACGCGGACCTTGACGTTGTAGTCGACCACACGCTTTACCGCGGTAACAATTTTCATCTCATCTTCCTCATCAATTCAGTCGTTTATGCGGATGCGGGACGGCTCGATGGTCACGAGCACGGCGAGTCGCGGCGGTTCGCCCGACGCCGCGACCGCCTTTGCGGCGTTCAGTTCGAGGGGACGCGTCACGTCGTTGACGATCAGCACTTCGCCGGACTCGACATGGCCCGCGCGCCCGGTGCCGTCCTCGCGGAACGAGCAGCGGCTATCGAGCGCGACGACGACGGCCGCGCAGTTCAGCGGCACGGTCATCCGGTCGACGATCGCGCGAACCCGGGCCCGGTAGCGGCCTCGGGCGCTCATGACATTGAGTACGGTGACCGGTCCGTCGATCAGCGACGCATTCCATGCAGGGCCGCCGTCGAACTCGACGGCTTCGAACGGCTTGAGCATGACGGTCGCGTGGGCGTCGCGCAGCGCGACTCCGCCGCCGCGCATCACCAGCGAGATCCGCGAGATGCCTTCGAAGCGCGAGTACGGGCCGTCGCGCTCGACCTCGGCCAGACTGATGCGCCATTGATCGCTGCCCGTCGCCAGGGTTCGGGTGACCCCGCCGCCGTTGCGCCAGGGCTCGCCGGGAACCGATGCGAGGGGGCGCACATCGATTGCAGACATGATGTTGGCCTCAGGACACCGCGCCGAGACCGTACTTGCCGGTCAGCAGTTCGCCAGTCGCAAAGCGTTCGATCGAGTACGGCTTCAGCGAGACGTCGGTCGGCAGGCCGAGGGCTTCCTGCGCGAGTACGCGCCCTACAGTCGGCGAAAGTTTGAAGCCGTGGCCAGAGAAACCGTATCCGACTACCAGGCCTTCGATGCCGGGCAATTTGCCGAGTACGGGATTCCAGTCCGGCGTCACGTCATAGACGCCCGTCCACGACGACGCGATCCCGGCGGTCTCGTATTCCGGGAAGCGTTCGGCAACCTGCGCACCGACTTCGACGATGTAGTCCATCGGAATGTCGCCTTGCTCGACTTCCGCCGTATTGAGTTTTTCGCCGACGATGCCTTCGCTCACCAGCATCTGGCTGCCGCCGTAGCTGCGGTAGTAGAGCATGCCCGGCGACGCCAGATCCTTGAACACCGGCATCGAGAACGTGTATTTGGCCGCGTCGCATTCGAGCGCGAGCACCGCGTGACGTTCGGGCATGACCGGCAGTGTCTTGCCGGTCCATCCCGCGAGTTCGGGGGTCCAGATGTTCTGCGTGCTGATCACCATCGAGGTCTTGAAGTCGCCGATGCTGGTCGACACGCCGACCACCTTGCCGTTCTCGATCAGGATCCGGTTGACCGACGCGTTCTCGCGAATCGTCACGCCGCCGCGACGGGCCGCGCGGGCAAAGCTGGTGGCCACCAGGTAGGCGTCGGCGAAACCTGCTTCGGGCTCGTAGCCGATCAGCGCGGCATCGCCGAAGCGGGCGATGGGCAGCAGTTCGCTGGCCTGCTTTGCATCGAGCAGTTCGAGCGGAATGCCCTGTTCTTTCTGTTGATCCAGTGACGCGCGCAACGGTTCGAGCTTGTCGCCTTCACCGGCGACGATCATGTAGCCGCATTTGACCAGGCCGCACGATGCTTCGTCGTCGCCGAGATAGGACGAGAAATTGTTGAACACGTCCCACGATTTACGCGCCAGCTCCACATTTTCCTTCACCGAGTAGTGGGTGCGCAAAATGCCCGACGACTGCGATGTCGTTCCAGCCCCAATCGTGCCCCGGTCGAGCACGAGCACGTTCTTCGCGCCGAGTTTCGCAAGCTGGAACGCTACCGAACTGCCGATAACGCCCGCTCCGATCACCACCACATCATATGTATTCACGTTCCGCTTCCTTTTGAGCAAGGTGTGAGCGAAGTGTGATGCGGCAAAAACAAGGGTCCAGAAATATAAGCGGATTCGATTTTTAGCAAAAGCGCCCGTCAGGATGCGGATCGGCGGCGCGCAGCTTCGGGGTGAATCGACCCGGCCACGCCGCTCCCGCAGGCGTCAGGCGGATGAAAGACTGCGGCGGCACATCAAGTGTGCTTATCCAAAGAATAAGAAAGTGTCGTGAAAGATGCCGTGGGTTTTTTGCGTGCATAGCCTGTGTGTCGACGGTATGCGGTTCAGCCGGAAACGCCCTCAGGCGAGGGAGCTTTCGCAGTCGCTTCACCTCGCCGATCGGGTTTCACCACTACGTGTGAGAGGCCAGTCATGTCGAAGTCGAATCATCCCGCCCAGTCTCCGGAGCGGCGGCAGTTCCTGACGGGAGTCGCGGGCATTGCAGTCGCCGCCGCCACCTCGCCATTGCTACTTCATTCGAAACGCGCGTTTGCCGCCGATCAGCAGATGACGCTGGTCACCTGGGGCGGTGCGTACCGGCAGGCGCTGGAAGAGTCGGTGGTCAAGCCGTTCAGCAAGGAGACCGGCATTCAGGTGACGATCGTCGATACGCCTGACATGGCCAAGCTCCGTGCGCAGGTCCAGACGAACAATGTGCAGTGGGACGTGTTCGACGCGCCCGGCGCGCTCGGTGTGGCCGGCGCGAATGCGGGTTTGTGGGAGCCGCTGGACCCCGCGATGTTCGACCGTGGTGATCTGATCATCGACATCAAGAACAATCTTTTGCCCTGGTATGTGTTTGTCGGCGGCGTGGCGTGGGACCCGAAGAAATATCCGGCGGGAAAGCATCCGAAGAATTTCGCCGAATATTTCGACACGAAGGCGTTTCCCGGTCGACGCACGTTTCGCAATCGTCCCAGCGAGACCTTCGAAGCCGCGTTGCTGGCCGACGGCGTGTCGCCGAAACATCTTTATCCGCTCGATATCGACCGCGCGTTCAGATCGCTGGAGCGCATCAAGCCGGACGTGGTCAAGTGGATCGACCAGACGCCGCAGACCTTGACCCTGCTTCAGACCGGCGAGGCGGATTTCACTTACACGTATGCGTCGCGCGTGCGACCCGCAAAGGCGGGTGGCCAGTCGGTCGATTTCTCGTTCGACCAGACGGTGAACGGTTTCGAATATCTCGCCATCGTCAAGAACGCGCCGAACAAAATAGCCGCGACCAAATTCCTCGCCTTCGCCGCACGTCCCGACCGGCAGGCGGCGTTCATGGAACTCATCGGCAATACGCCGAGCAGCAAGAAAGCCCTCACGCTGATGAGCGCGGACAGCCGCAAATGGATCCCCGATCTGCAGTCCGCCAACAGCGTGCTGATGGACGACGGCTGGTGGGCGAAGAACTTCGACGACGTGACGCGGCGCTTCAAGGAGTGGGCAATGTCGTGAGTCGAACACGGCAGCCTGTAGATGTTTTTCACCGAGACATTCAGTTAAGGAATTGAGATGCAGACGAGAACAAACAACGACGACCTTGCTCAACTCAAGCGACGCGTCGATATGGCGGGGACATTTGGCTGGTCGATGGTTTCCGGTATCACCGCGATCGTGTTGCGTGAGAAGGGCGAAGCTGCGCTGAACAACGTCTGGCGAACCTTGATGACGGCCGAGCAGTCGCAGCGCTTTGTCGAGGCGCTCGACAAACTGGGCATCGTCGGCGATACGCCTGCCGTGACGGCGGCCAAGTATCACTATTTCAGCAATTCGATTGGCGGCATCAACATGCAGTACATGGAGGAGTCGCCCAAAAAAGTGTGGATACGCTATCTGCCGCCATGGGGATCGTTTCCGGGCATCTCGGCGCTGACCGTGCCGACGTCGGTGCGCCGAACGATTCTGTCGACGTGGCATCCCCGCAATGGCGAATTGCTCGGTTGCCCGCGCCTGGGTTGGGTGGCGACCAAGTTCGTCGCGGAAGGTCATCCGTACGACGAAGGTTATTTCCTCGAATACGACCACGATCTGAAACCGGAGGAGCGTTTCCGAGTACAGCACGTCGAGAAGACACCGGAATTCGATGCGTCGAAGGCGCCGAAACTTGACCCGGTTGCCTGGCCCGAAGCGCGTGTTCTGAAGGGCAGTGCGAACTACGCATCGGATTACGTCACGCATGTGATCGAGGCCGTCGTTCAACTGTTCGGAATTAACGCGGCCTGTCAGATCGTCGAATCGGCGATGAGACTGCTTGCCGTGCAATTTACGCCTTCGCTGAAGGCACTTTCTGGTGTGGAAGGCAATCGCCCTGCGGCGCTGGCGCAGATGTACGCGACGATGATGGGTGCGTTCAAAAATGCACCGCAGTGGAAAAGTACCGGAGACGATTCTGCGGAATTGATATTCGATACGTTCGAGCCGTTCCCGTTCCAGCGATCGGACCAGATGCGCCGCGCTGTCTTCGCGTTCTTCGATATCGGCGTGCGTACGCTCAACGGCCACATCAAACTGGAGCGCGAATTCGACAGCAGTACCGGCATCGAGCGATGGACATTCGTCGATACTCACACATGGCTCTGGTAACGGGATACCGAAATGAACTACTTCTCGGCGGATGAGAGTATTCCGGGCCTGTTACGTGAATGCGCGCGGGACAATCCCGCGCATGTTTTCTGCCGGTCCGATGACTTCGCGTTGACCTACGCGCAACTCAATGAGCGCGTCAACCGGCTTGCCAACGGCCTGGCGAGTGTCGGCGTCGCGGCTGGCGACCGGGTTGCGGTGATGCTTGCGCATCACATCGATCACGCGCTGGCGTTTTTTGCGCTGATGAAATTGGGCGCGGTGCAGGTGCCGGTGAATACGCATCTCAAAGGCGCCGGACTCGAACACGTCGTCACGCACTCGGACCCGCGCTTCGCGATTGCGGACGATATCTACGCAGATGTCCTCAAACCGATTCTGAGCGCAACGTCCAGCTTGAAAACAGTGTGGCGCGGCGCCCGTCCGTCGTGGTCGCCGGATGCCGAAACGTTCGAAACGCTGGCCGCGCACGGCAACGCGGACGAGCCGCCATACGACGCCAAAGACGCGGACCTGCGGGCCATTCTCTACACCTCCGGCACGACGGGTCCGGCGAAAGGCGTGCAGATGACCGACCGCATGTACCGCGCGGCCGCGCTCGGTTCATCGTGGATCGGCTCGATTACGCCAGGCAGTGTGCTGCATTTCTGGGACCCGATTTATCACGTGTTCGGCAGTGAAGTGCTGGTGATGGCGTTGATGCAACCGGTTACGCTCGCGTTCGTGCCGAAGTTCAGCGCGTCGAAGTTCTGGGACGAAGTGGCCCGGTATCAGGCCACGCATCTGCACTTTGTGGGCGGCGTGATGCAATTGCTGCTGAAGCAGCCGCCATCGGATGCGGACACGACACACGGTCTGAAGGTGGCATGGGGCGGCGGTGCGCCGGTCGACGTGTGGGCCGAATTTCAGCGGCGTTTCGGCGTGCCGGTCCGTGAAGGCTATGGGATGACGGAGACGTCGAGCTTCAGCGTGATCAATATCGACGGCAAGCTTGGCTCGATCGGCAAGGCGGTCGATTATTTCGACGTGGAGATCGTCGATGACAACAGTCGTCGGCTGCCTGCCGGTCAGATCGGCGAAATACGTGTGGCCGAACGGGAGCCGGGAACGCTGACGCGCGGGTACTTCAGGAGCGACGACAAGACCGCCGAGGCGATTCGCGACGGCTGGCTTTATACCGGCGATCTCGGACGCGAGGACGAAGAAGGATATTTATTCTTTCTCGGCCGCAAGAAAGACAGCTTGCGGCGGCGCGGTGAAAACGTCTCTGCGTGGGAAGTGGAGAACGTCGTGAACTCGCATCCCGATGTGGAAGAAAGCGCGCTGATCGGCGTGGTCAACGAGTTCTCGGACGAAGACCTGAAAATCTTCCTGAAGCTGAAATGCGAACCTGCTGCTTTCGATCACATCGCGTTCGTCGCGTGGTGCGAAGAACGGATGGCGCGCTTCCAGGTGCCGCGTTTCATTGCGATCGTCGAAAGCTTTTCGAAGACGCCGACGCAGAGAATCCAGAAGCAGACGTTGTCGGCGAAGATGGACGATTGCTGGGACGGCGGCGCGCAGCGCGTCGTAACGTCCGCATAACGGTATGAATCGACAGGCGGCATTATTGCCGTTTGTCGATAGCATCGAAGCGCTCTTGAAGTTCTGTTCGCGTTACACGGCTACATGTGTTTCATCGAGCTTCGCGGCATACGAATCAAAAATCCCGGGCGGCAGCTTCGGCAGCGCCGATCGTAAAGAAGGCGCAATCACGTCGCGAACGATAGCAATCGACTCGCGTGTCACCGACTCGGCGACATCGGACCACTCGGCGCGGCGCGTTAGCAGATAAAAGTGCCGGTGCCCGAGTCGCGTTTGCGGCAATGGAACGATGCTGATGTCGCCGAGATGCACCCGCGACTGCCACAGGCAGAGCGGCGACGTAATCGCGCAACCGAAACCGGCAGCCACCAGGCTCAGAATCGGATCGGTATCGTCGAATTCATAGCGACGGGGCGCGTAGAAATTCATGTGGGTGATGAAACGTTCGATCTGCTGCCCGATCACCGATCTCGCCGTGTATCGCAGCAACGGCAGTTCGCGCAGTATCTGCTGAAACTCGACGGGCGCGCTCGAATTGCGCCTGTTTTTAGGCGCAACCGCGACCAGGCATTCGGAGAAAAGCGGCCTCAGTTCGACCCGTTTGGGATCGAGTGTGGCTTCGGTGCAAATGGCCAGATCGAGTTCGCGATTCACCAGTTGCTCGCTGAGTGCGGGTGTGAGACCCGACCACATCGAGAAGTCCTGCGCTTTCTCGGGCAAGCGCCGAACGAGATGCGGGCCGACCGTGGCCGCATAAGAGTCGACACAGCCAATGCGCAGATTCGCGACGCCGGTTTTGGCCGCGGCGCGTACATTCAGCGCAACCGCTTGCGCGTGTTCCAGCAGCGCGCCCGCCTGTTCGAACAAAATTTTTCCCGCAGCATTCGGGCGTACAGGCCGGAAGTCGCGGTCGAACAACGACACGCCCTGTTCGCGTTCGAGGCTGGCAATCAGCTGACTGACCGCACTTTGAGTGACGCCGAGGACGCGCGCGGCCTCCGTCATCGACTTCGTTTCGCAGACCGCGACGAATGCCTGAAGTGCCCTTAAATCGACGCCATTGATCGAATTTCGCATGCTTTTTTCCTCCGCATGCCATGCTGCGGCCGCGATAAAAGTTCGACGGCAAAGCAAGCCGCGATTGTGTGGAGCATAAGAAATCCTTATGTCGCGAAGCGGGTGTTTCTGGAGTTTTACGATGGCCCGGCCTGAGATGCGCTCATGGCTGCACTCAGTGTCGAACGGCGCACGGCGACGATGACGACGCACGTTGCGCCGACGGCCAGAAAAACCCTGCAATGAAACGCCTCTTTCACATGAACACACAGACTCTTGTCGAGAAATTTGGTCCGCGCGAATCGATGGAATACGACGTTGTTATCGTTGGCGGCGGTCCGGCCGGACTCTCCGCTGCGATACGGCTCAAGCAGATGGCCGCGCAGCGCAACGCCGAAATCAGTGTCTGCGTGCTTGAAAAGGGTTCTGAGGTAGGGGCGCACACGCTCTCCGGCGCGGTGATGGACCCACGCGCGCTCAACGAACTCATTCCCGACTGGAAAGAGCAGGGCGCGCCGTTGAATGTCGAAGTCACCGAAGACCGCTTTCTGTTTCTGTCGGAGAAAGGGGCGCGGCAGGTGCCGAACTGGCTGCTGCCCGACAATTTCATGAACCATGGCAACTATGTCGTGAGTCTTGGCAACGTGACGCGCTGGCTGGGTGCGCGTGCCGAAGAACTGGGCGTCGAGATTTTTGCGGGATTTCCCGCGGCCGAAGTGCTGTATGGCGAGCGAGGAGAAGTTCTCGGCGTCGCGACGGGCAACATGGGCCTCGGAAAAGACGGTGAGCCGACCGACGCGTTCCAGCTCGGCATGGAGCTGCACGCCAGGTACACGTTGTTCGCCGAAGGCGCACGCGGACACCTCGGCCGTCAGTTGATCGAACGATTCAGGCTGGATGAAGACGCCGATCCGCAGGTCTACGGTCTGGGCATCAAGGAATTGTGGGAGATCAATCCGGCGATGCACAAGCCAGGTCTCGTCATTCACACGGCGGGCTGGCCGCTCGAAAACGACACCTATGGCGGCTCTTTTCTCTATCACCTCGATAACAATCAGGTGGTGGTCGGCTTCGTCGTGGGACTTGGATATACGAATCCGTTTCTGTCGCCGTTCGAGGAGTTCCAACGCTACAAGACGCATCCGGCGATCCGCAAGTTTCTCGAAGGTGGCAAGCGCGTTTCGTATGGCGCTCGCGCGATCGCGGCCGGCGGACTCATGTCGCTGCCGAAGCTGGCATTTCCCGGTGGCGCATTGATCGGATGCGAAGCCGGCTTTCTCAATGCGTCGAGAATCAAGGGTAGCCACGCGGCTATTTCGAGCGGCATGCTGGCGGCGGAGGCGGCGTTCGATGCGCTGCAAGCGGGACGTCAGCGTGATGTGCTGGTCGAGTACCCGGAGGCTTTCGACCGGTCCTGGTTGAAGCAGGAACTGCATCGTGCCCGCAATTTCAAACAGTGGATGAGCAAGGGGCTGCTGGCCGGAACGTTCATGGTCGGGCTCGAACAGAAGCTGTTGGGTGGACGTGTGCCGTGGACGCTGCATCATCGGCATTCGGATAACGAGACCCTGAAGCCCGCCGCCGAATGCAAACCGATTGTCTATCCGAAGCCCGATGGGAAGCTGACTTTCGATCGGTTGTCATCGGTGTTTCTTTCGAATACGAATCACGAGGAAAATCAGCCGGCGCATTTGACGTTGAAGAATTCGTCTGTACCGATTGATGTGAATTTATCAAAGTATGCTGGCCCGGAGGCGAGGTTCTGTCCGGCCGGTGTTTATGAATTTGCGACGAACGGGGACGGGAAAGAAGCGCTCGTGATCAATGCGCAGAACTGTGTGCATTGCAAAACATGCGATATTAAAGACCCGACGCAGAACATCGTGTGGGTGACGCCGGAGGGCGGCGGCGGGCCGAATTATCCGAATATGTGATGGGGGTGCGCGGTGCGGGTTTCGATTCGCGCTGTGCGAAGATGCCGAGGTTATCGGCGGACTGTTCATCAAACGGGGTGGTGTTTCTGCACGGTTCGCTGACGTTTTCGAAATTTTTGATTCAGGACCGACCTGCGCCGACGCCACCTGTCAGTTGCCCCCGCGCGCGATAGCCTCCGAACTGCAACAGGACAGCGCTAGGCGCTTTGATTTTTAGACGCGATGGCGGATGGGTCGACACCGCAAACCGCGGCAGCGGCGGAGCCAACCTGAGGTCGGTCCTCCAGATTCGCTGCATCACGCGCGGAACAGAAATCTTCAGGGTCGGTAACGTCTGACAACGCATCGACGCCTTCCGCCAGTCTTTGATTGCGTCGCCAGCTTGCCGGCGGTGTGCCAAATTCTCGCTTGAATGCGCGATTGAACGCTGCCTCGGATTCATAGCCGACGTGCTGTCCTACCGCCGCAATCGACCGCGTTCCGGTGCGCAACTCCTGGGCCGCGACCTGCAGGCGCCATCTCGCCAGATATTGCATTGGCGGCTGGCCGAGCAGTTGAGTGAACCGTTGCGCCAAAGCCGAACGCGAGAGTCCCACCTTGCGCGCAAGTTCGTCGACCGTCCAATTGTGAGCAGACTGCGCATGCAGCAGCGCGAGGGCGCGTCCCACGAAGCGGTCGCTGACGCCTGCGAGCCAGCCCTTGCGGTCATCGGGCAGCGCGTCGATACAACGTCGTACGGCCTCGACGAAAAGCAGTTCCGAGAGCCGCGCGAGCACGATCGCGCTACCCACACGCCATTCCGCCGCTTCGGCCGCCGCGAGCTTGAGCGACGACTCGAGCCACGCCGATTGCGGATCATTGCGCATATCGACTTTGAAAATACGCGGCAGCGCTGAGAGGACAGGATTGGTCAACGAGTCGTCGCAGGCAAGAAAGCCGCAAATCAGACGTGTGCGGGTGCCGCCACCCCCGTAGCTCAATTCCATCACCTCACCGGGCGTCGTTTTCATGTAATGGGACAGCATCGTGTCTGCGGGTGCGGGCGTCAGTTCGAGCGAGCTACCCATCAGATGGGCTTCCCCTTGCGGCACGACAAGCAGTTCGCCCGCGTCCAGATGGATTGTCGAAGCAGGATCGTCGACAAGCCGGGCACGACAGCTTCCTTCGGTGATGAGGTGATACGAGACGATGCGCTCGGCACGCGGCAGGAAGGTGGCACATAACGCCTGAGTGACGTTGCCGACCACGCACCACGGCGCTGTGAAGTCGCCGTTTAGATAAACCGCCCCACCCAGACGAACGAAGCGCAGTACATCAGAAAGAGCATCCATAGACTCGCTCATCCATTTCGGCGTCCTGCGCAAAACATCTGGACGCCTGGTCATTCATCAATACGTCTTGCGTCCCGATACTAGCACTCAAGGAAACGAGCAACAACGGAACGTCAAGACGATCCGCAAACCGCGACCAGGAGGCCGACGTGAATCAGGCGAAGACGTTTAAAGGGCAATGCTTTTGCGGAGCTGTGCAGTTTGATGTGACGGGGACGCCAGCAGGCATGGGCTATTGCCATTGCGAGTCGTGTCGCCATTGGTCGGGTAGCCCCATCAATGCGTTCACGTTGTGGAGGCCGGAGGCGTTGCGCGTCACACGTGGCGCTAACGAGGTTGGCACTTACAACAAGACCTTTAACAGCTATCGAAAATGGTGTCAGGTGTGCGGTGGACATCTCTTTACGGAGCATCCGGGTCTTGGTCTTATCGATGTGTACGCAGCCGTTCTGGAGGACTTTCCTTATGAAGCCTGCGTACATGTCCACTATTCCGAGGCCATATTTCGTATGAAGGACGGCTTGCCGAAACTGAAGGATCTGCCGCGGGAAATGGGTGGATCGGGCATCGGCGTCGTGGAATAGCCGTCGGGTCCATTAGAAGATATCGCACGTCGCCCGATCGTCGCGCGGGTGTGTGCACAAGGCAATTTCGCGGCGCGATCGGAAATGGGCTGCAACGCGCCGCCCATTTTTTCTCAGGAGTGTTTCATGTCCGCTGTTGATTCCTCTCTCTCACCTGTTATCGACTTCACCGCTGTCAAGCGTCGTCAGCAAGCTGCGTGGTCGACGGGTAATTACGCTGTGGTCGGCACGACGCTGCAGATCGTCGGAGAACATCTTTGCGAAGCGCTCGACTTGCGCGCCGGAAGTCGCGTGCTCGACGTGGCGGCCGGTAACGGCAATGCGACGCTTGCTGCCGCGCGCCGCTGGTGCGATGTCGTGTCGACTGATTACGTGGCATCGCTGCTGGAGTCGGGACGTGCACGTGCGTCAGCAGAAGGGCTTCCCGTGGTATTCGAGGAAGCGGATGCCGAAGCATTGCCTTATGCAGACGGCTCTTTCGACGTCGTCATGTCGACGTTCGGTGTCATGTTCACGCCCGATCAGGAAAGGGCTGCAGCCGAACTCGCGCGCGTTTGCAAACCGGGCGGCCGGATTGGTCTTGCGAACTGGACTCCGGAGAGCTTCATCGGACAGGTATTCAAGACGATCGCAAAGTACATTCCTCCGGCGGCGGGCGTGGTGTCGCCTGCACTATGGGGGACGAAGGCGCGACTGGAAACGCTGTTTCAAGGGAATGCCAGCAAGATTGTGACGACGAGCCGCTACTTCACGTTTCGTTACCGTTCCCCGGCGCACTTCATGGAGATATTTCGTGCGTACTACGGACCGGTGAACAAAGCGTTCGCCGCGCTCGACGAAAATCAGCAGGCTTCGCTCTTCGCCGAGCTGATGACGCTAATAAGCAGCCGCAACCGGTCGGGCGACGCAACGCTTGTTCTGCCGAGCGACTATCTCGAAGTCGTGGTGGAGCGATCATGAACGCAATCAGGCGCACGGTCCGGGCGCTGATCAGCGTTGGCGTGCGCCTGTGGACGATGGCGTGGCTGATGAGTTTGCAGCATCGCCCGCTGCTTGTCGCATTGCCGTTGTGTTCATCGGTGTGCTTTTTCAGTGTCAGGTTTGTTCTGTCGACGCTTGGTATCTCGGTCTAATTGGGTGGATATAAGCCGGTCACTTCGCCGCGTCGGATTCGCGGCGAAGTGATTTGACCGTAGGCGCGCCGACCATATAGGCGGCGATCAGATTGCACGCGAGCGTTCCCACCCGGAATGTCCGGCGCGAGCGCGTTCATCGTGAAGCTCAGCGCATAGCGGGCGTCACGATGAACGAGCCGATGCTGATGGCGACAAGCTCGCACACCGAAGCCATGACTCACCCGGCGCTTGAGGCCGATTGTGCATGAGGTGTGCGGCTCTGCGTCAGCGGCAATTCACCGAGCAGCAGCACCGCGTGAACCTTGCGCAATTCATCCGCATGGTCGCGCATGAACTGACGCAAGCGCGCTTCGGTGTCCACCAGTTCCAGACACTGCGGATGCCGCATCCCGCTGATTTCTGGATGGTGATGAGAAAGCCGCTCGCCTGGCAGATACCCTGCACTGATGTGATGCGACATCGCCTGCAGGATATTGGCACGCTTCGCGACGGCGATAAGGTGATGCGCGAGCGCAGGCGCGCTGAGGTGATGCCAGAATCGCGTTGCTCGTGCACGGGTCGCGAGCGGGAAGTAAAGCCGCAGCGCTGCAATGCGCTGATCGTTGCTTTCCTGGATCATTGACCGCGTTCCTCTGTTGTCGCAGCGATATCAGCAGGCATGCCCGATTGCTTCTGATTCGCGGCCGATGCGTCCGCCGCGGCTTTCTGCCGGCGGAATCCACCCAGCTCGGCGATCCGTGTTCCGTCTGGTACGAGGAGCCGGTGCTTGCGATGCTTGCTGTGTCCGACGCGCTGCGCGTGATAGATGCCGGTGTGGCCGGAGAACAGATAGGCGGTCACGCAACCGATCGCAGCAAGCGGACCGATGCCGGTGCCGAACAATTCCATCGCCATGATCGTGGTGGCGAGCGGCGTGTTGGCCGCGCCCGAAAACACTGCAACGAAGCCGATGCCGGCCATTAGCGCGAACGGCATGTGCAACAGAGGCGCGAGTGCATTGCCGAGGGTCGCGCCGATATAGAACAGCGGCGTGACCTCGCCGCCCTTGAAGCCGGTCCCGAGCGACGCAACGGTAAAGCCGAACTTGCCGAGAAAGTCCCAAGGCTGCATCGGCTGCTGAAACGAGCGGACGATGTCGGGGATGCCCAGGCCGATGTAGTGATAAGCATCCAGGGCCCATACCGCAATCGCGATGACGATCCCGCCTACGAACGGACGCAACGGCGCATAGGTGATGGTGCTTTTCACCAGCGTGCCGAGCTTGTGGACCGTGGTGGCGAAAGCCATGCCGACCAGACCGAATACGATGCCCGCGATTACCACCGCGACGACGCTCCATGCGTTGATCGGCGAGATCGCACCGATCGCATAGTGCACGTGATGAACGCCCCAGGCCAGGCAGACCTGATCGGCGACGATACCCGCCACGATGCAGGGAAACAGCGCGTCATAGCGCATCCGGCCGATGGCGAGCACTTCCAGGCCGAACACCGCCCCGGCGAGCGGCGTGCCGAATACGGAAGCGAATCCCGCGCTCATACCGATCATCAGCAGGATACGGCGGTCCTCGTGTCCGAGGCGAAACACGTGGGTAAGCTGATCCGCCAGCGCGCCGCCCATCTGCACGGCCGTGCCTTCACGCCCAACCGACGCGCCGAACAGATGCGAGACGATCGTGCCGCCAAGCACGAGCGGCACCATGCGCAGCGGCACGACTTTCTTCGGGTCGTGAATTTCATCGATGAGCAGGTTGTTGCCCGCATCGACCGGTTTGCCCAGCAGATAGTACGTATAGCCGACCGCGAAACCGGCTACGGGCAGCAGCCAGATAATCCAGCGGTGCGCCTCGCGCCATGCGGTCGCATGATCGAGAGCAATGAGGAAGAAAGCCGACGCGCTGCCCGCGAGAGCCGCGGCGACGCAGGCGATCAGAAACCACTTGCCCAGATAAGGCAGCAGTTCGAGTTGTTCGAAGCGATGGAGTTTGTGCATTGGTCATTGTGCCGATGTTGCATGGCCTGACCAACGGGAAGCTTGTGGACGCGAGCGCCTACAGCCCCAACGAAAGTCAGGTAACTGTAGGCGTCATTAACCGCGAGATAAGTGCGGTGGTTAAAGGAGGAACGCCATCTCCTGAAAGCGGACTATATCGCATCCGGTCGTGGCGAACAACTGGCCCGTCCGTCCTGATCTGGCTTTGGGGTTGCTGGATGCGCTGGGCGGTAACGGAATGGGCCTTTTTGAAAGGCGGCTGAAATCCGCTAGCGGTTGTTGCATTGGATGTTCGGCGAACGGTAGCTTCAGTGTCGACTGCGGTGCAAAGCGAGCCTGAAAACCGCGCTGATGCGCGAACCAGAAGCGGGTTGTCCCCTGTGTGATCGCTCATGCCAAACATCCTCTCATAGGCCAACCCTCGTGGGACGTTGATTTTGAGACTGAATAGTCCTAATATCGGTTGCATGACCAGATCTGACACACACCGCTCTCGTGGAGGGCGTGCCGCCGAGCGCGGGCGACCGCGAGAATTCGACATCGACCACGCGGTCGATGCCGCCGCGCGAGTATTTTGGGAGCACGGCTACTATGCGACTCCCGTCGACGTGCTATGCGAAGCGACCGGAGTCTTTCGCGGCAGCCTGTATAGAACATTTGGCGATAAGCATGGCTTGCTCGTCGCGGCGTTCGATCGTTACGCAGAAGGGGCCGTTGCGCGGCTGAAGGAGAGGTTGGCCGCCGACTTGCCCCCACGACAGGCACTCCGCGAAGCGCTTCTGCACTATACGAAGGTGAGCGCTAACCTGTCCGCGCGGCACGGCTGCTTTATCACCAATACGGTAATCGAGCTTCTGCCGGGCGATCATGCTCTGCGGCCACATATCGAATCGACTTTACAGCGCATCGCGATGCAGTTCAGTCTCGCGATAGCCAGAGGTCAGCAGGCAGGCGAATACGATCGCCGTCTCGACGCCGAGGAGGTCGGACGCTTTCTGCTCTGCATGGTTCAAGGCATACGCGTGCTCGGTAAGGTGGACATGAACGAGGCCGCGCTCACATCGATCGTCGATATGGCGTTGCGCGCCCTGACGTAATGCATGCTCAATTGCTTTAGCGGATCGGCGGCATGCCGCGAAAGTGGCTGCCAAATTTTTTGCCTATTTTGAGAACGTTCATTCATGAATTCATCGACCGATCCGGCTTTATCGTCCGCCAACTACTGGAAGGGGATTGCTGCGTGCCTCGTCGCGACAATCCTGTTTGGTGCGATGTTTCCTGTCATGACCGACGCCCTGCGTTACATCGATCCTTTTACGTTTACGTCGTTCCGGTACCTGATCGCAGGCGTGGGCTTCGTGGCCCTGTTGCTTCACCGGGAAGGCGCCGGTGCGTTGCGAGCGGACAGCAAGTCATTACTTATCGCCTGGTTGCTCGGATCGATCGGTTTCTGCGGGTTTGGTTCGTTTGTCTTTCTGGGGCAGCAGTTGGCCGGTGAACAAGGCGCGTTTAACGCATCGATCATGATGGCCACGCAGCCGATGATGGGGATGCTGGTCAACGCGGCAGTGCGAAGATCCGCGCCGCCGCTTCCTTCACTGCTGTTCGTTGCCGTCTCGTTCGCGGGCGTCGCGCTGGTCATCACGCGGGGTGATCTGCGGGCTGCGCTGCTCGCGCCACAGCACTACGCGGCAAGTGGCCTTATCGTTCTGGGCGCAATCTGCTGGGTTGTCTACACATTCGGCGCGTCGTACTTCACGCGATGGTCAGCGCTGAAGTACACGACAATGACGACATGGCTAGGCCTGACCACGATTGTCGGCGTGAACGTGCTGCTCGTCGTGACCCACGCAATATCTGCCCCCAAACTCGCAGTACTGTGGACGATTGCGCCGCATCTGATCTACATGGGCCCGGTCGCGGGTTTCGCGGCAATTCTCTGCTGGATTTTCGGCAACAAGACTCTCGGGCCGATGAATGGCGTGCTGTTCATGGACGTGGTGCCGGTCACGACGTTTGCGGTGTCGGCATTGACAGGCGTTGTGCCCGGCGGAGCACAGATATTCGGCGCGGTGATGACTGCGTCTGCGCTGGTTCTCAACAATCTGTATTTGCGGCAACGCGCCCGATTAGCGGTAGCTGCCACGACCTGACGCTAAGGGAGGCTGTCTCCGATCAGGCCCGCGCGAACGATCGTCGGCAGCTTTGTCTTGGCCAACGGAAATTGATTTTCGGACCGGCTGAAAACGGTCCGCCGGTTGAAAATTTTCATTCGCCAAAAACGGAAGCGGATATTCATTCGCGAGAATCATGTTGCGAATGTCGGCAAGGCTGTCTCGAAGTTGAAAACTTTTTCGACAGGCCTTAATTCGACTCTCCGCTTCAACTCATGCTTCAGTCATCAATTCCTCACGCACCGGAACCCCGCATAAACATACTGATATCGCGGTTGGAACCAGTTGCGAAATTCCGGCCGCAACATGCACTGCGCAGTACGTGCGGAGCCGCCTTTCAGCACGTAGTGCTGTCCGTCGAAGAAATTCGCAGAGTAGCCGAGATAAAACGGAAACGCTTCAAAGCCGGGCAACGCGTCGAATAACGTCGATGTCCACTCCCAGCCATTTCCAAACTGGCCTTCCGCGCCGAATGCGCTGACATTGTCGGGATGCGCATCCACCGGCGTCGGGTCCCAGCTACGAAAATCGAAATTCCCCGACGCGGCATGCGGCGCGCCGTGCGCCGCGCGCTGCCATTGCGCTTCGGTTGGCAACGCCTTGCCGGCCCAGCGCGCGTATGCGCTCGCTTCAGCATGACTGACGTACACAGGCCAGTCGGCCGGCAGCGGCACTTCATCGAACATGGTGCGCAGCAGCCAGCGGTTTTCGCCGTTCACCTCACTCCGCGACCAGCATGCCGGGTGTTCGATCTGCTCAGCCTCTTTCCACGCCCAATCCTTCCCGGTCCACCAGTTGGGTTCGCGATAACCGCCCGCGTCGATGAACTCGCGAAACGCGCCGTTCGTCACCATATGCCGGTCGATTTCGAACGCCGGCACGTCGACCCGCAATTCGCCGAACTCGTTGTCCCAGCCAAAACGGCCCGCTTCGCGCGACATGCCGAGCACGGTCGCGCCGGCTGGCACGCTCACCATCGACGACAACGCGTCCCGATGTTCCGTGCGAGTTATTGCCGGCTCGCGCAACCCGGCGACCTTCTGCGCCAGAGGCAATTGATGCAGCATGTACGCCAGCGTTTCAGCATGCATCAACCGGTGCTCGATCGCGACGTTCAGCAACTGCCGCGATGCGTCAGACTGTGCCACGTCATGGCCGGAAAGACCGTTGAACGCCCGATCGATCTGCTCACGGGCGCGCAGCGCATAGTCGCGGACGATAACGAGCGACGGCCAGTCGCCAGGTTGATCGGTGGGAAAGCCGCCATCCACGGGATCGATGCCGAACGCAAAAAGCTGGTCGAGTTCGGCACTGAACGCGGGCAGATCGCACACGCGCTGGTCGAACAGATTGCGGTCGAACGCTTCGAGATGGCCGACGTAAAACACGATCCGGTGACGTTCACGGATGGGCCGTTCATAAAGAAATTCGGGTTTGACGATGGCAAATAGCGCGTCAGTGACCTGACGCGCGTCGATCAGACGCTGGATAAGCGGGTGATGCGGGGCGCGGTCGCGATTCATTTCGCCGGGTCTCCTTGCGGGGGAGGGACTAAAGACTGTACCCGCTCGCAGGAGCCATGCCAAGGTGACGCGCGCTAAAAGGGCGCAGGCACGCGCCCTCAAGCTGGCTCAGGGCGGGCTCAGACTTGCCGTAAGCCTTCCAGATCGACGATGCGGATGTGCTTGCCCTGCGTGTCGATCAGACCGCGTTTTTGAAATCTTGACAGGGTGCGGCTCACGGTTTCGAGCGTCATGCCGAGGTAGCTGCCCATATCTTCGCGCGTCATGCGCAGATTGAATTCCGCCGACGAATAACCGCGCTGCGCATTTCTCGCCGACACGTCGAGCAGGAACGCGGCGACGCGTTCGTCGGCGGACAGCGAGCCGAGCACCATCATCTGCGCTGCTTCGCGGACGATCTGCTCACCGAGCAACTTATGCAGACGCTCCTGCATCGAGCTGATTTCGCGGCACAGAAGTTTCAGCGCGCTATACGGAACGATGCAAACGGTGCTGTCTTCGAGCGCGACGGCGCTGCATGCGTGAATGTCCTCGCTGATGCCGTCAAGGCCGAGCGCTTCGCCGGCAAGGCGCAGGCCGGTCACCTGCTCGCGGCCGTCGCGGTGCGCCATGACGGTTTTCATCGAGCCGGAGCGTACGGCGTAGATGTTGTCGAATTGATCGCCACTGCGATACAGGGCCTCGCCGCGCTGCACCGAGCGTGCCGAGCAGATCAGCATTTCGAGCTTCGACAGTTCATCCTGCGACAGCCCTTGCGGCATGCAGAGTTGCCGCATGGAACAGCTCGAGCAGCGGGCGGCGGTTCGCGTGGCGGCCCGCGCGGGCGCCGCTTTGCGAACGCGGCGCGCCGGCAGGGAGCTGTCGGCGGAATCATCGGTGCCGGCGGAGCGGGTATCAGCGTAGGAAGTAAGCATGGTCTGCGGGCGGGTGCCTGAGGGTTGACGGATTGTCCCACCCGCAACGCCTGACCGTGATGACAAAGTGACGCGTGCCTCTGACTCGCATCCCGATGTCACGCCGTGGCGGCCCTGCCGGGTAATGGACTGCTGTGCATTTCATGATCGGGAGGTTCGGTGGTGCTGTGACTTATCCGCAACATTTCTACGGAAAACCGCCGTGGCAGATGCTCAACGAACCCGGGCGAGTCCTGATCGAGATCAAGAATCTGCGCGACCCGACCAATGGATCATAGCCGTAGCGACGGGGTGCGCTTGGAGCGCGGGGGCGTAATTTATTGATCGATATCAAGTTTTGGCGTCATAGGTGACAGGGCGACTGCGTAGCGGGCGAAGTTTCTGAAAGATTTTTGTAATTAAAGGTGTTATTGCGGGGTAGGGGGCAACCCGTGAGTCGCCTTCTCGCAGCATTCGTTCGAGTCGCGTACTGCGGCGGTTCCTTCGTCAATCGGCGGATCGTCCGGCTGAAACCCTGTTCCGCCGGACACCGATTGCGTTCCATGCTCAGAAAGCGCTAACGTCGCGAGACGCCGCCGACGAATAGCAACGCACCGGATAACGATTGGTTTCGACGATATGCATCCGGTGTTCGAGATCGGCGAAATCGACCGACGACGCCAGATACGTATCCCGTTCGTATTCTTCGGTCGTGACTAAAAGTGCGCTGATTTTGCGGGCGAATTCAGCAAACATGATGTGCTCCAGTTTCCGTTTCGATTCCATCTTCACGAGTGTTGCGACCGGCTTGACTGATCGCAACGTTGGCGACGGGCGTTCAGATCCGGCTGCTGGACCCCAACGCCGTCCGTCGATGAACCGAATCGTAGAGACGAAGAATGAGCCAGGAATGAGCACGGCATGCGTGCAGATTTCGACAGGCGGTACACGAAAAACGGCTTGAAACGAGGCGCTAATTCTCTGCTCACTTTGCGTGTTCACAATGCAGTCATTCGATGCGGTCAACAGATTCGCATCGTCCGACAAGGAGTGAGAGATGAAAGTCGTTCGCCATCTGGTTGTTGCCGCAGTGCTCGGCGCGGGCTTCGTGAGTTGCGCTGAAGCGCATGTGTTCGTCGGAGTGGGCTTTTCAGCGCCAGCGGTTGCGGTGCTGCCGGTCGCGCCCGTGGTGCCTGCTGTGCCGGTTTATGCACCGCAGCCGGTCTATTACGCGCCGCCTCCGCCGCCTGTCTATAGCGCGCCGGTCGTGGTCGGGTACTACGGTCATCCGCAGTGGTATCCGCATTACTACGGCGGTTGGCATTCCGGCTACGCGTACGGCTACTGGCGCCGTTGATGCCCCCCGATGCCCGCGCGCTATGGCTGGCGCGTATATCGATCTGCGCGGGCTGGGCGGATTAATACGCGTGCAGCCGTAGAGGAGACGGCCACATTCACGACGCCGGTCCTTTCGTCGCATCGCCGAGCATCACCGTCCAGCCGAGACCTCGCACATTGCGAATAACCGATAAGCCGAATTTCTTGCGCACCGAATGGATCAGCACATCGACGGCATTGCTTTCGACCTCTTTTCCCCAGCCGTACAAACGGTCTTCGAGTTGTTCGCGCGACAGGATCGTGCCAGGACGTTCGAGAAAAGCGAGCATCAACGCGAACTCGCGTGCGGAGAGGACCGTGGTCGCGCCATTGCAGGTCAACGTGCGTTTGTCGAGGTCGAGTGCGAGCGATTCGTCGCCGAGACGCGACGATGCGTAACCGGCCTTGCGCCTCAATACCGCACGAATTCGCGCCAGCAGTTCGGGGACGTCGAATGGCTTCAGAAGATAGTCGTCCGCGCCGACATCGAGTCCCTGTACACGCGAATCGAGATCGTCGCGGGCCGTGAGGATCAGCACCGGCACCGCATTTCCCGCTGCGCGCGACGCTCTCAGCAGTTCGATGCCGCCCAAGCCGGGCAGGCCGAGATCGAGTAGTACAACGGTGTATTCGGTATTGGCCAGCGCGTCGCGTCCGGCCATGCCGTCTCTCACCCAATCGACGCTGTAGTCGGCGTCTTTCAGCGCACGCAGCAGGCTTTGGCCAATCTGCAGGTCGTCTTCAACGAGGAGAACTCTCATGATCGTCCTGTTGGCAATAATCCGGTAGCGCCTGATTGGCGGCGCGCGCTTCGCAGCAGAACCACGCCCGGGCGATAGAATAATAGCCGACGCACGCGTTGCCGCCATGTACTCCCGCGCGTCTGGAGCGGCCGGTTTGCAGCGTTCCGTGGTCGCGCGAAATGCCCAGTTTCGACTCTATTCAGACATCGATATGAAAAAAAGAGGCTCGCTTGGCACGCAGTTGGTGATTGCACTGAGTGCAGTCGTCATCGTGGTCGGCATGGTTCATGCGGCCGGTTCCTATGTGGTGTCGAGCGCCGCGACCAATGCGCTGCTCGACACGCGTCTGAGCGACGTGGCGATTCGCCTTGCCGCCGGCATGGCCGACATCATCAGCAAGGCGCCCGAACCCGGCGTGCAGCGCCCGCAAGACTTGCAGATCCAGATCTGGAGCGGCGACGAAATCACTCCATCTCGCGCCACCGACCCCTCTATTCTTTTCAATCGCAACGCGCAGCCGGGCTTTTCTCAGCAGGAAGCCGGCGGCGACGCGTGGCGAGTGTTCACCGTGCACAGTGCGAACCGCATCGTCGAAGTCGGCCAACGTGTAAAGGTGCGTGAGGCCGTAGTGCGCGATGCGGCGCTCACCACGCTCTGGCCGACGGTTTTATTGATGCCGCTGATGTGGGTCGCGGTGATCATCGTGGTTCGCGCGACGATGCGTCGTGTCGACCGACTGGCGAACGAAGTAAAAGCGCTCGACGTAAACCATTTGACGCCGATTTCGACGGACGAAGTGCCGGCCGATCTGCTGCCGTTTGTCGACTCGATCAATTCGCTGACTGCGCGGCTCGGCCGCATGATCGAGTCGGAGAAGAAGTTTATCGCCGATGCCGCGCATGAACTGCGTTCGCCGATTACCGCGTTGCAGTTGCAGGCGGACAATCTGCGGCATTCGATTTACCCCGTAAATGCAGAGCGTTTTGAAGAATTGCGCGGCGGCATTGTCAGAAGCGCGTATCTGGTGAGCCAGATGCTGAGCCTCGCGCGCGCTGATACGCGCGCCAGCACTACGCAACTTGAAGACGTCGACGTGCGAGAGGTCGTCACCGAGGTGATCGCCGCCAATCTGCCGATTGCGATGGCGCGCAATATCGACCTCGGCGTGGATCAACTCGATGCCGCGGTCGTGCGGGCGACGAAAACCGACGTGCGGGTTGTCGTTAAGAATCTGGTCGAAAACGCACTGCGCTACGGACCCGAAGGGGGCACGGTCGACCTGCGCGTGACGACTGACAACGCGACTGTTGTCATCGAAGTGATCGACGATGGTCCGGGGATCGCGCCGGAATTGCAGGAGCGCGTATTCGAGCGCTTCGTCCGCGTGGGTGCGACCGACGTAGAGGGCACGGGGCTCGGACTCGCTATCGTGCGCGCGACGCTGGCCAAATATGGCGGCCATTCCAGCGTGTCGAGCCGAACCGATGGACACTCGGGACTCGTCGCGCGGGCTGAATTTCCACTTGCGCGTCCGAGTCCTTGAGCGCTCACGCGATGCCATCGCCGGCGTGTCATTCGGTTCAATAGCTTCCAGCCATCGAGAGAAAATAAAACGGCATTAAATCTTCGTCCGATAGCGGGTCTTGCTGTTCTGCAGCTGTTCCGGTGTTCGTTGCAGTTTTGACGATGTCGACGGAGGCTTTGTCGGTAACGCTAGCGGCGATGTATTCGCACGTGACAGGAAGGGTGATCTGGGCGGCCACGATTGCTAATCCTCATCAGGTTTGCACTGCATCTGCGGAGGTCGTCGAGGACGGTTCCGTGCGGTGCAATGCAATCCTGATGCTTGGGAATTAGCGGGAAATTACGGCCAGCAGTTTTACTGAGACGTAGATTTTGCATCGCTCAAACCGGCTTCACGCGGGAAGCCGGGATGTTCTTTTAGCCCATGAAACAGGGCGATTTAACGTGCAACGCTATAACCGATTCGCGCGATCCAGCGGTGCTGGTTGTAATCGAGAATGTCTTCGCCGTAGCCGGTAAAGAACCCGACCCACAGGAAGCCGCCCCACCGGCTGTTGATCAGCTTCGACAATGGATAGGTGAATTGCGTGTCGACACTGCCGTACGTGGACTTCATCCCCTTTCTCAAGGTCGTAGCGAGTTGCCAGCCGTCGTTGCTGCCGTACTTGATCAGCAGGTCCATATAGCCGCGATAGTCGGCAATGTCGTGATTCTCGCCGGCGATGTGAGCATAGAAGTAGACCTTCGGCGAGACAGTCAGATGGTACGTATCCACATCGCCGAAGTCCCATGTCGGGCGCACAAAAAATATGTCGATACCGCGCGATTCGGGACCATCGCGGCCGTTCGATTCGTGCTCGTAACCGGCCATGATTCCCATCTTGCTGAACCACGAACTCTTCCAGCCAGTGTCTGACAGGTAGTAGAACAACTGAGGCATGTAGCTCGTGTCGCGGAAAGGCGCGGAGTACTCGCCGAGATCCCACAAAGAGGTCTGCGTATAACCAAAATACAGGTTGTCGACGAAGCCACGCGATCTCGGATCATCCGGTATGACCATCCGGAATTTGAAGCTCAACTGGAATTTCGCGAGATTTTCTCCATTCGAGCCATCGGCAAAATACATGGGTTCGAAAGTAGAGAGACGGCTGACGAGGAAGCTGTTCAGGTCCGGTCCCGACGATTTCGCCGCAGCGGAACCGGCGGAAAGCGAAGCCGCTGTGACCGGCGCCTGAGGCACTGTTGTTGCGGCCGACACATCGCCCTGCGTGCTTCCCGCAGAAGCCAGTGCTTCTGGTTTCGCGGAGTGGGGCGGCCGCGTGAGCAGGACAAAAGACGGTGACACGTCGAGTCCGGGCACATCGATTTTCATCGCGCCGCGCGCCCAGTCGGGCCATTGACCGCTGTAGCGGATCGCTTTGAGTTCGCCGTTTGCCAGCTTGAGGTGATCTGGCGCGCCGCTTTCGCGTGTGAGCGCCAATGGTTTGGGCGTGATGTCAGTATTACTGATTGCGACGTTCAGCTCTGCAGGAACGTTGACTTCGGTGCCGTCCGGTTGATCGCCGGAATAAACGATTGTCACTTCAAGCGGTTTGCTGGAGACCGCTTCGCGCGGCGGACGCAATACCGAAACGCCCGCGACACCATAGACGGGATAACCCGCGCAAAGCATCAGAACGCCAAGGCTTATAGATAACCGGGATAAACGCGAGCCGCGTTCGCTGACTACCGGAATGCTGTCCTTCTTTAACCGAGACATCAATTGATTCCCCACGCGGAACTCCCATTGGTCTACGAATTAAGTCGCTGTGAAACGATAACGTCAAAGCGCGATATTGGGTGAAAAAAATTAGGGCACACGCAGGGGCGGAAACGGAAGCAAAGCTTGACAACGCTGAATCAGCGGATGAATGCGAGGACGTTGCTGAAGGCGTTAGCGGCAGGTTGTGGTCCGCAAAGAACGGCCTGGCTATCGATTGAAATCCTCTCAAGGTTTTTACGCGTATCGAACCCGCTAATCGCGATGGTTGATTGTTAAACCCCACCCCTGAAAATTCGACCGGTGCAACGCGCAAAAAAAGCGAAACGGTGAGTTACCCGTTGCATTTCTGCAACGGGTAACTCACCGTACAAAAACTTGTTTATCCGCACTATGTCCAGGCGTTTTGTCATTACGATGAATGGCTTTGTGATGTTCCACTTCCCTCATTTCATTCATGCGAACGCACGAATTTCAGGCAATCCAGGATTAAAAAAAGCTTGCAAATGAAGCTGCGGCTCTGGTAGTTACACGCGCGGAAATAGCTGTTTTTCCCCTTCGAAATGAGAAATTCTGTTCGGTCTTCTCAGTGTTTTCCATTGCTCAAAATTCTCGCGGGAGCCGCCTCGTGCGGGTGTTTCGAGGCGTCGCCGTTTTTTAAGATTCCTTTAAGTGGAGGCAACTACATTACGCTTCCTTCACGTCAAACACCGCAACAGTACCCACATATGGCCACTAAAAAACAATGGCGCGGTAGCGCTGCCGCTTGCGTCGTGCTCGCGCTCGCAGGTGGCTATGCGATTAGCCACCGCGGCGCCGAAGCATCGGCGAGCGATGTTCACAGCGATCACGTCGCCGTGAGCGCCCCCACCGCAACCGCTGGCGCGCGCGCGTCCACCCCGGACTTCTCCGGCATTGTGTCTACCTATGGGGCTGCGGTGGTGCACATCGGCGCAAGCCATGCGGCTTCCCGCGACGAAAACGGCGAAAGCAGCGGCGGCGGAGAGGCTCTCGGCTCGGGGTTCATCATTAGCCAGGACGGGTATGTCCTGACGAACAATCACGTTGTCGATGGCGCCGACAAAGTGACCGTCAAGCTGACGGATGGCCGTGAATTCCGCGCCCAGGTGATCGGCACGGACAAAACGTCCGACGTCGCGGTGCTGAAAATCGGCGCGTCGAATCTGCCGACCGTGAAGATCGGCGATCCTGCCAATAGCAAGGTCGGCGAGTGGGTGGTCGCAATCGGCTCGCCGTACGGCTTCGACAACACGGTGACGTCCGGCATCATCAGCGCGAAGTCCCGCACGTTTTCGGACGATAGCCCGATCCCGTTCATTCAAACGGACGTGCCCGTCAATCCGGGCAATTCGGGCGGCCCGCTGTTCAATCTGAACGGCGAAGTCATCGGCATTAATTCGATGATCTATTCGCGCACGGGTGGTTTCCAGGGGCTGTCGTTCGCCATCCCGATCGATGCGGCGATGCACGTGAAAGACCAGCTCGTCAGCACCGGGCACGTGAGCCGTGGCCGGATCGGCGTGGGCGTGCAGCCCGTTACCGAAGAACGGGCGAAGTCGCTCGGCCTTGATACGACGCGTGGGGCGCTGGTCGGCTCGATTGACCCGAGCGGTCCCGCACAGGCGGGCGGGTTGCACCAGGGCGATGTGATCGTCGGCGTGAATGGCGTGCGGATCGACAGCACGCGCGATCTCATTGCGCAGGTTTCGCAACTCGCGCCCGGAACGACCGCGACGATCAACGTATGGCGTAACGGCGGCGAGCATAAGCTTGCGGTGACGGTGGGTGAGCAGTCTGCTCAGGTCGCGTCCGCCGAGCCGCGTATGCAGCGGAACCCGGATCAAGGCCAGGGCCGAAGCCAGGACCAGTCGCGCCCGCGCCTCGGCGTCGCGGTACGGCCGCTGACGGCGGACGAACGGCAGGAAGCGTCGCTGCCCGGCGGCGTGGTCGTGCAACAGGCCACCGGTCCTGCTGCAGCAGCAGGCATTCAGGCTGGCGACATCATCGTCGCAGTCGACGGCACCGTGATTCGCAACGTCCAGCAACTGAAGCAGATCATTTCGCAGGCCGACGACAGCGTATCCGTCACCGTGGTTCGTGATGGCGAGCAAGCCTCGGTCTCCGTCAATCTCGGCTGACATATAGTCGATTCATGCGGCGCGCTCCGATTCGGGCGCGCCGTTTGTCGTTTACGGCGAATCGGGTCCACCGCCTAGCGCGACGTAAAGCGATACGCCGTTCTGCAATGCCGTCGCGCGAAGCTGGATCAATTGCTGTTCGGCGGCGAAAAGACTGCGGCGTGCATCGACGACTTCCAGGTAGATCGAGATGCCATTTTCGTAGCGCAGCTCGGCGGTTTCCGCGAGCAAACGCTGCGCTTCGATAGCGTGCTCCTGCGCGGCAATCTGTTCCGTATAGCGCTGCCGTGCAACCAGAGCATCGGATACTTCGCGAAACGCCGTCTGCACGGTGCGCTGATAAGTCGCCACCAGTTCGTCGTGGCGCGCGCGTGCCTGAGCGAGTTGAGCCGAACGCTGACCCGCATCGAAAATCGGCATGCCGATAATTGCGCCCATCGACCATGCCTGTTTTCCCGGCACAAAAAAGTCGCTGAGTTCCGACGACACATAGCCGAAGCTGCCCGTCAGCGAAATGCGCGGAAAGAAGTCGGCGCGCGCAGCACCGATGTCGGCGTCGGCGGCACGCAGTTGCTGTTCGGCCTGCAGAATGTCCGGCCGATTGACGAGTAGCGCGGAGGGCAGGCCAGCGTCCAATGCACCGAATTGCGCGGCATCCGCAATCGACGACGCGTGCGGCAATTCATTGTCCAACGGGCCGCCGATAAGAACCGTCAGTTGATTCCTCTGCTGCGCGGTGGTTCTCTGCAATTCCGCAAGCTGGGTCTGCGCCTGCGTGACGAGAATGGCGGCCTGCTCATAATCGACCGACGACGTGACGCCCGCATCGAGACGAAGCTTCGCGACATCCAGCGCGTACTGGCGGCTTGCAACGGTCCGCTCGGCCAGCTCGATGCCTTCTTCTCCCGACCGGATCGCGTAGTAGGTCGCGGCCACATTGCCGATCAGCGATAAGCGGAATGCACGCTGGGCTTCTACCGTAGCCAGATATTGACGGCGCGCGCTTTCGCTCAGATTGCGGACACGTCCCCAGAAATCCAGCTCGAATGTGGCGACGGCAGCCTGCACGTTGTACTGATTGAATTGAACCGACACGTCGGTATTGTCGAATTCGGGATCGATCGAGCCGAGCGGCGCTTTCGTGCGCGTAGCGCTGCCGTTCACGTTCACTTGCGGCAGGCGTGCAGCATTCTGGATGCGATAAAACGCGCGGGCCTGTTCGATACGCGCCGTCGATGCCACGAGATCGCGGTTGCGTTGTAATGCTGTCGAGATCAGCAACTTCAGTTGTGGATCCGCGAAAAACGTGTCCCAGTCGACCTCTTTCGCGAGATGCGCCTGTTCGAGACTCCCGGTAGGAAACGTGTCGAAATGATCGGCCACCGGCAGATCGGGCTGACGATACGGCGGCGCGAAATTGCACGCGGCCAGCATGCCGCAGACGAGCGGAATCAGCAGACGCTTACGCATCGCGTGGCCCTCCGCCTGGTTCTTCGTTACCCACTTCGGGCGCGGACAGATCGTCGTCGGGTTCCCGATTGCGTTTCTTGCGACTCAGCCAGCGGCGAGCGGCCACATAAAACAGCGGTGTAAAGAAGATACCGAACAGCGTCGCGGTGAGCATGCTGCCCATCACGCCGGTGCCGACCGCGCGCCGGCTCGCTGCGCCAGCACCGGTGGCGAGCACGAGCGGCATCATGCCGAGCACGAAGGTGACGCTCGTCATCAGAATTGGACGCAGACGCTGTTGCGCGCCGTTTTTCGCGGCCGTGATCGCGTCAGTTCCTTCGGATTCCTCCTTGATCGCGAACTCGACGATCAGAATCGCGTTCTTCGCGGCGAGCCCGATGATGGTCACCAGCCCGATGTTGAAGTACACGTCGGCGGACAGCCCGCGCATCATGGTCAGCAATACCGCGCCGATCACGCCGAACGGAATGATCAGCAGCACCGCGGCCGGAATCGCCCAGCTTTCATACAGCGCGGCCAGCAGCAGGAACACGACCACCAGCGACAAGCCGAGCAGCAAGCCGATCTGGCCGCCCGCCTGTTTCTCTTCGAGCGCGGTGCCGGTCCATTCGTAGGTGAGATTGCCGGTCAATATGTGCGACGCGATGCGTTCCATTTCGGCGATCGCCGCGCCGCTCGACCGTCCCGGCGCAGCCTGACCCGACAGCGTGGCGGAAGGGAAGCCGTTATAGCGTTCGAGCTGCTGCGGACCGGAGATCCAGCGAATGCGGGAGAACGCCGAAAACGGCACCATCTCGCCGCGATTATTGCGAAGCCGCAGCGCGCTTACGTCTTCCGCGCGCATTCGTTGCGCGGCGTCGGCCTGGATGAATACTCGCAGCACGTTCCCTTCGAAAACGAAGTCGTTCACGTAGTTCGAGCCGAACGACAGCGCCAGCGCCTGGTTCACCTGCCCAATCTGCAGCCCCAGCGCACGCGCCTTCACCCGGTCGATTTCTACATAGAGTTGCGGCGCCTCGGGCATGCCTTCCGGCCGCACGCCGGCCAGAATACTGCTCTGCGATGCCTCGATCATGATTCGCCGCGCGGCCAGTTGCAGTGCGTCGCCGCCCACGCCGCTGCGATCCTGAATCTTCATCGTGAAGCCGGTTGCGGTGCCGAGGGACGGAATAGGCGGCGGATCGAGCGCGAAGATGATCGCTTCAGGAATCTGGCGGACCGCGCCGTTGACACGGCGAACCAGCGCGCTCGCCGAGTTATCTTCGCCGGTACGCTCGCCCCACGGCGTCAGATCGACAAACGACAAGGCCGCCGATTGTCCCTGGCCGAAGAAGCTGAAGCCCGTCACCGAGGCCACGTTGCGAACCTGCGGCTGGGTTCGCAGGAACGCTTCGACCTGATCGACGGCCTGCCGTGTGCGTTCCTCGGTGGACCCAGGCGCGCCGGTGTAAGTGATGAATATGTGGCCCTGATCTTCGGTCGGCAGAAATCCGCCGGGCAGGCGCACGAAAAGAAAGCCGGTGATCACGCACGCGACGACAAAAACGAGTAGCCATCGCAGCGGCCGCTTCAGCATCGAATCGACGCCGCGAATATAGCGGTCGGTGCTCGCGCCGAGGCCGTGATTGAATCCGTCGAATACACGATGCAGCATTCGTGACGCCAGATTCTTCGGCGCCGCGCGATCAGCCGTTTCGTTGCGCAGCAGCGCCGCGCATAACGCTGCGCCGAGCGTGAGCGCGAGCACGGTCGACAGGATGATCGACACGGCCAGCGTGACGGAAAACTGCCGGTAAATGCCGCCGACCGAGCCCGGAAAAAAAGCCATCGGAATGAACACCGCGACCAGCACCAGTGTGCTCGCGATCACCGGGCCGGTAATCTGGCCGACCGCCTTCACGGTCGCGCGCGGCGCACTGAGCCCCTCTTCGCGCATGATCCGCGCGACGTTTTCGACCACGACGATCGCGTCGTCGTTGAGGATACCGATCGCGACCACCATCCCGAACAGCGACAGGATGTTGATCGACAGGCCGAACAGGTACAAGCCCGCGCAGGTGCCGATCAGCGCGACCGGCACGACCAGCGTCGGGATCAGCGTGGCGCGCCAGTCCTGCAGGAACAGGAACACGACCACGGTGACGAGCAGCAGCGCTTCGATCATCGTGCGGATCACGCTGTGAACCGACGTGTTGATGAACGGCGTGGTGTCGAACGGCACGGTCCAGACGACGCCGCGCGGGAATGTCGGCTGCAGTTGGGTCATGCGCGCGCGCACGGCGTTGGCGACGGCCAGCGCGTTCGCGCCGCTCGCGAGCTGGATCGCGATACCCGCCGACTCCTTGCCGTTGACGGTCAGCCGGTTGCCGTAGCTGTCGTTGCCGAGTTCGACTCGCGCGACGTCGCCGAGCCGCACCGTCGAGCCGTCGGGATTCGCGCGCACGATGATTTCGCGGAATTGCTCCGGCGTCGAGAAGCGGCTTTGCGTGACGATTTGTGCGGTGAATTCGGACCCGGCGGCGTTGGGCTGGTCGCCGAGTCCGCCGCCCGCCGTCTGACTGTTCTGCTCCTGCACCGCCGACAAAACCTCGCTCGCCGACAGCCCGAAGCCGGTCAGCTTGCGCTGGTCGAGCCAGATCCGCATCGCGTACGACGAGCCGAATAGCTGCACGTCGCCGACCCCGTCGATCCGGCGCAATTCGTTGACGATGTTATTCGACGCGAAGTTGCCCATCGCGACCGCGTTGGTCGCGCCGTCGGTGGTCTGTAGCGCGAGTAGCATCAGGAAGCCGGTCGACGCTTTCGTGACGGTCACGCCAAGCTGCCGCACTTCGAGCGGCAGCCGTGGTTCGACCCGGCTCAGGCGGTCCTGAACCTGGGTCCGCGCGATGTCGAGGTTGGTGCCGGGTTTCAGCACCACGGTGATCTGCGCGGTGCCGTTCGAGCGGCTGATCGACGACATGTACAGAAAGTTTTCGATGCCGTTCATCTCGTCTTCGATGATCGACGTGACGCTGCGCTCGAGCGTGCGCGCGTCGGCACCGCTGAACACGGCCGAAATGTTGAGGGAGGGTGGCGCGACATCGGGATACTGTTCGACCGGCAGAAGCAGCACCGCAATGCCGCCGAACAGCACCGTGAAGAGTGCGATGACCCACGCGAAGACGGGGCGGGAAACGAAGAATCGATTCATCGAGCCGCCCTCAGCTGGCGGCAGAAGCGGGAGCCGGGGCCGTGGCTGGCGCCGTGGCCGCTCCAGGCGTCGGCGCGGGGCGCGCCTCGACACGCTGGCCTGGCTGGACCTTCTGCCACCCGTCGACGATCACGCGCTCGCCTGGCTTCAAACCATCGCGGACGGCCCACTGTGCTTCGCCCTGTTCGCCGAGATCGATGTTGCGATGAACGACCGTGCCGTCTTCCGCGACCAGCGAGACGCTGGCCACGCCGCCGTCCAGCTGCACCGCGCGTTCGGGGATGCGAATGCCCTGATGATTGCCCGTCGTGATGATGCGTCCCCGGACGAACTGGCCTGGCAGCAGCGTGCGCGACGGATTGGCGAAGCGGGCCCGCACAGTCTGCGTGCCGGTAGAGGGATCGACGACCAGGTCGGCGAAATCCAGATAGCCGAATTCGTCATAGATCTGACCGTTGGCGAGCACGAGCTGCACCTTGACGTGCTTCATGTCGACGGCCTGACGCGCGCCGGACTGGATCTGCTGCTCGACGTCGAGCAGGGCAGTGTTGGACTGCGTGAACACCGCGTTGATCGGCGTGAGCTGGTTGACCTCGGTCAGAAGTGTTGCCGCGCCCGCGCTGACGAGCGCGCCCTCGGTGACTTGCGCGCGGCCCACGCGGCCGGCAATCGGCGTGGTGACCGTGCAGCGGTCGAGCCGCAATTTGGCCAGTGTGACCGCCGCATTGGCATCGGCGACGCTCGCCTGCGCCTGCTGCATGGTCGCAAGCGCCGCGTCGTATTCCTGCGCGCTGACCGCATGGCGACCGACCAGCGGCTGGAAGCGCGCCACCACTGACGCCGCGTTGTCGCTGACGGCTTTGGCGCGCGTCAGCGCGGCCTGGGCCTGCTGCAACTGCGCGCGATAGTCGCGAGGATCGATCTGAAATAAGGGCGTGCCCGCCGGCAGGTCGGTGCCTTCCTGATACAGCCTGCGCTCGACAATTCCGTCGACGCGAGCCCGGATCTCCGCCGAACGGACCGCTTCGATCCGGCCAGGCAACTCGACGACATCGGCAATCGATGAGGCCACGACGGTCACGACCGTGACAGGAACCGGCGGTATGGCCGCGGGTGTGTCCTGCTTGTCACCGCATGCGGCGGCCGTAAGCGACAAGCCGAGGATCAGAAACGAAACGACACGACTACGCAGGCTGGATGCAGGGCAGGGCAAGAGAAACTCCTTGGTCAAGGCACTCTTTTTTTGCGCTTCAAATCGGCTACGGTCTTACGGTCGGCGGTATTTAACGTTTGTCGTGCGGGTTTGCAAAGCATCTTGCGACGCTGGACATTTAACCCGTTTGTCAAAATCCCGGCCGCTGCTGCGAATGAGCAGGCGAGAAGCGGGAAGTTGGCGGATCAAGTCTAATCGAAATGATTGAAGTGCGGTATACGGAGGCGGGGCGGCAAGTCGCTTCGGCTTGTCTCTTTTGTTTTCGCCGATGGTGCCAGATAGTGGGCATTGATCTGGATGGCGAGTCTTTTTGTCATAAGTGAACGGGCCGAATCTTACGCTTTCATAATGGGCACGATTTACCGCTAGCGATTAAAAGCGACATTTGTAATCCTAATTAAGTCGCTCGTTGAGCGCGGTTATAAACAGCGGGAGTGCTTCGCTGCAAAGCATGTGCGGTCTCGCATGGCTGAGCGTGCGAGACCGGGTGCGCAATGCAGGTATTCAGCCAGAAAGCGGCCACCCGGATTTCAGGTGGCGCTCACAACCTGGCGCAATGAGCCTACGCTTTAGGCTCGCTCGGCGACTGCGGCTGAGTCGCGGCAGCAGGAATCAGCAGCACGGGCAGAGTCGCCTGGCGCACGCAACGTTCGGCGACGCTGCCGAGAATCAGGCGCTGAAAGCCGCGCCGGCCATGCGTGCCCATTACCAGCAAGTCGGCCTTGAAGTCGGTCGCTGCATTGAGCACGACCGCCGACACGTCGTCGAGCGACGACGCTTCGCCAACCGCGAGTTCGCCTTTCACGCCTTGCTCGATCATGGCTTTCGCGAACTCCGCGCCCAACTCCTTGCCTTGTTCGATCAGACGGTTGCGCAGCACGGACGGATCGTAGCCCGGCGCTTCAAAATACATCGGCGTGTTTTCGACGACATAGAACGGCTGGAGTACAGCGTTGTTGGACTTCGCGAGATCGAGCGCCGCGTCGAATGCGCGCCGTGAGGTATTGCTGCCGTCGACCGCTACAAGAATGCGTGTGTACATATCAACTCCGCGTCTGGAAAAACCGGATGCCGTGGCCGCTTTGTGCGCTGGGTCGTTCCGTGCGCTCAACGCTTTCCGGCGACCAGGCCCATTGAACTTTTATACCAGCGAAGCTTAGATGATTGCCGGAAAAGATGCATTCGGCGGGATGTCAATCAAACTCTTGTCAAATTCGTGGACGACACACCATTGCCCGGCATGCCCAGTCCACCGGCGTCTACGAGATATCGTGGAATCCATAGTGCATATCTCTGATGAAACCGGCAATGGGTTGGCCTTACAATTAAGCTCTACCCAGACAAGTTTTAGCCCGCTGATGAACGAGCGCAGAACCACGGGCCTGCCCGAGAAGATTTACGGCGACATCCTCAATCGCATTCTCGAAGGCGAGTACAAGGAGGGCGAGCGACTGCCGACCGAGCACGCGCTGGCCGAGCGTTTTGCGACGTCGCGGCCCACTGTGCGGGAAGCGTTGGCGCGTCTGCGGGCGGACGGCATCATCATGACGCGCCACGGTTCGGGCACGACCGTCGCGCGCCGGCCCGACCCTGACGTGCGCCGCTTCGCGCCGCTGGAGACGCTGTCGGATATTCGTCGTTGCTACGAATTCCGCATGGTGACCGAGGCGGGCGCGGCGGGGCAGGCCGCGCTCAAAGCCGATTCCGACGACATCGCCGCGATCCAGCACGCGTGGCACGAGCTTGAGCAGATCATCGAAACGCAAGGCATCGGCACGAAGGACGACTTCATGTTCCACCTCGCGGTGGCGCGCGCGTCGAAGAATCCGTTCTTCATCACGATGATGTCGTTTATCGAAGAGCAGATTCTCTTCAGCATGAATTTGTCGCGCAACCTGTCGCTGGTCAAGACGGTGGAGCGGCAGCGGCTCGTTCAGGCCGAGCATTGGGCGGTGCTCGACGCGATCCGTCGCGGGGATGCGCCGGCAGCTTCGGCGGCGATGCGGACGCACCTGGAAAATGCGCTTGAACGTATGTTCGGCTCGTGATTTTTTCGCTTCCCGACTGGATGCGGTGTGACGTGTAATTCGGTTCGGTGACAATTCCGCCAACATACTGATTTGGCGTTTCGCGACAAAACATCAGTGTTCTAGTGCACTACGCATCGCCATAAAGCGGCAATTCTGGCGACCCGTAGTGCAATGCAACTAACTGGCAATTAAGCGCAGCGAGGTCAAGCTCGCACGTTGATTGATGCCTAATGTGCAACTAACGGCAATTAAGCTGCGACTGCTATCGGTCCGAACAACGAGGTCATCGTCTTCGGACTCACCGCGACATTTAGCGCAACCGCCCGCTCGACGCCGATCTGCAACGGCGCTCCGAGGCGGCTGATGTCGATGCCGGTTCTACGCAGCAATCGTTCGATCGGCGTGGTCGTCACGGTGACGTAGTCGGTGATGCCCATACGCTTTGCGAACAACATGACTTCCTGGATCGCGTGAATCGTCATGTCCGTGAAGCCGAAAGACTGTTCCTCGCCGCCCGTTTCGATCGCAAAACGGCTCAATTCCCAGATGTGCCGCCCGACCGGGGCCTGCGCGCCATGCAGCAATTGCGGAAACGTGTCCTTCAGCATGTTTGGGCCTTCTGTCGGCATCAGGCGCCAACATCCGCGTAACTTTCCGCCTTCGCCCTGTATCAGCATGTAATAGGGGCCGAGCGCGTCATATCCGTCGATTTCCATGCCCGCGATGGTCGGGATTTCCCAGCCGAGCCGCCCGTGAAACACCCGGGCCCGTAGCCGGTACATCTCGTTGATGTCCGAGTTATCGAATTCCTGACGCATTCCAATCCGGATTGCTGTTTGCATGACGTTCTCCTGAACGAGTGGGGGGCCAATGTCAGGAAAACTTATGCATTTTGAATCGATCTGCCACCTACCTACCTGGATAGGTGCGCATGCTTTTCGGATATCGCAGAATTCGAACCAGCAGCGTACTTAACCGACAGGGCTCGAAAATGGAACTTCTCGAAAATCATTGGCAACCGCAAACCGGCCTCCAAACGCGCCCGGCGGAGGCATCCTCGGCGGTGGATCGCGTGCTGATCATCGCTTATCGCAAGAAGAAAAAAGAAAGCCAACGCCGCTTCTGGGCGCGCTTTGGCGTCACGCAGTCGCGTGGCAGCCGCTTCGAATCGGGCGCTGAGATTCCGGCGCCGGTGTCGATTCTGCTCGGCCTGTATTTCACCAAGACCGTTTCCGACGCCGACCTGGGCCGTGCCGAGCGCGTGCTGTACAGCCGCGACGCGGCAGCCTTCCTCAACCCGGGTCAATAAGTCCGAGCTGGGCGGCTATCACGGCGGCCGCCCGCCGCGAATTCACCCCGAATTTGGTCCTGATGTTCTTCATGTGGAAGTTCACCACGGCTTCCGAACAATTCAGGATCTGGGAGATTTCCCAGGTGGATTTGCCGCGTGCGGTCCATTTCAGACACTCTCGTTCGCGCGGCGTGAGCTTGGGCAGCAGTGTTTGCGCGTGCGTATCCAGATGACGCTGGCTGGTATCTACCACCAGGTCGCGTAATAGCACCAGATTCGGCAACGTAGCGTTCACGTGACGGCGGAATGCGTCCGTCGGCGCGCTATCGTTGACGAAGCACATCATTCCGGCTTCCTGGTTCGGTCCGTGAATCGGCACCGTTACCCCGGCGCGCAAACCGTAAGAGCGCGCCTCTTCATACATCGATTGCTGTGGTCTGGTCGAGAAAATATCCGGCGACCAGATCAGCGGTGCAGTGCGTGACATGCAGTGATCGACGGTGGGGTCGATATGAACCAGGCCGTCCTTGTCATACGTCTTGCGCCAGTTCGGTGCGTAGGTGCTGCGGATATAGGCGTCTTCCAGACGCATGGTCGGACGCGGCAGCATGGCGACCAACAGCCTGTCGAATCCCCATGTCTCGGCAAGGCCCGTGATGGCACCAAACCATTCCGCTTCGTCGGCGGCGTCCAGCAGCGGTGCCATCTGCTCGATAAAATGTAGCGACAATTTTTTGACTCTCTCAGGCTCGCAAACATCCCGTTGCGGTTAATTGTGGCAGCCGTTCATCCGGCCGCTTTTAGCTCCACAATTTATCACTAAAAATTTTTCCGCTGCGCCAGAGGTACGCCCTGACGGCAGGGCGACGCCAACGGCTCCCTCAGGAAAAGAACGAATTACTATCGATATCCGCTTCGTGGCGCAATTGAGATTCACAAAGCGCTGAAACGGATAATTTTCTTGTGGCTGTTATTCAATCGACAGTATTTATTTTAAATTCCCTGGCGTGAACCGCTTCCGTGGATGGCGGCCCAAGTCACGTTGCCCATATTGTCATACAAAAATGACGATTCACACTTGTGTGGCTCGGTGAGCGTCACATTAAATCCTGCGAGACGTGCCCACTTTGTAGTTGTTTGACAACATCGCGACGCCGATGCGACTTCGATCGCCCGGTCTTTGGCCGATTCGAGGGCGTTTTGAGCGAATCCCCGTTCAGCGATGGAGAGTTCACCGCGCCGCGTCGTGACACTGCTGCACTCGCTCAGATAAGGCAACGGCTCAACCGCCCAGGCTCTAAGCGAAACCTCCAGGCCGCTCGAAATCGTGCGCGACGACATCTCGCTGGTCCACGTGCTGCACGATGCCGTCACGTCTCCAGAATCGCCGACATGGCTCCGCATCCGCCGCTGCCCGGTTCGACGCCGCCGGAACATCGTGCGAAGATCGCGCGTGCCGCGTGTGTGAGTTGCTCGCGCTGAACCGCGACTTCGCGCGGGCCGATCCATCAACCTGAAACACCATCCAATCGATACCCAAGCATGACCGACAACAGCCGACGCTATCCCGACCCCTCCATCCGCGTGTTCGATCCGCGCTTCAAGTCGCTGATCCTGGCTTCCGCCTCCGTCGAGTGTCTGTACCAGGGCGCGCGCTGGTCGGAAGGGCCGGTCTGGTTCGGCGACGGTCGTTATCTGCTGTGGAGCGACATTCCGAACGACCGCATCCTGCGCTGGGACGAAACCACCGGCAATGTCAGCACGTTCCGTCAATCGTCGAATAACGCGAACGGCCATACGCGCGATCGTCAAGGGCGGCTCGTCAGTTGCGAGCATCTGACGCGGCGCGTCACTCGCACTGAATACGACGGCTCGATCACCGTGCTGGCCGATCGTTATCAGGGCAAGCGCTTCAATTCGCCGAACGACGTGATCGTGAAATCGGACGGCTCGATCTGGTTCACCGATCCCACCTTCGGCATCGCCGGCTTCTACGAGGGCGAGCAGCAGGAGTCGGAACTGACGGCGTGTGTGTACCGCATCGACGCGCAGTCGGGCGAGGTGTCGATGGTTGCCGACGACGTGCTCGGCCCGAACGGCCTCGCGTTCTCGCCGGACGAGTCGGTGCTGTACATCGTCGAATCGCGTGGCGAGCCGCGCAAGATCCGCGCGTTCGACGTCAGCAGCAACGGCGCCACGCTGTCGAACAACCGCGTGTTGATCGACGCAGGTCCGGGCACGCCGGATGGCTTCCGTGTCGATATCCACGGCAACCTGTGGTGCGGCTGGGGCATGGGCACGGACGAACTCGACGGCGTGCGCGTGTTCAATCCGCAAGGCGAAGTGCTCGGCCACATTGCACTGCCTGAGCGTTGCGCGAACGTTTGCTTCGGCGGACGTCACCGCAACCGCCTGTTCATGGCGGCGAGTCACGGCCTCTACTCGCTGTATGTCAACACGCAAGGCGTGCAGGGCGGTTGAGTGCAGAAGGGCGGGCTGACCGGACCGGCTGCGCCCAATCTCCCGAATGACTCCGGGTTTGCCCTCGATACAACTCGCTAGCCGTTGCGCGACAACGGCTAGCGAGAAAACCCCGTATTTTCCCGGGGCAAACGCGCAAAAAGCATTTGCTTGACACCGGCTGTTCCGCTTCGCTATGTTCCATTGGTAGAAGTAGAAAGACATCGCCCGCAGCGTGTGCGCAACGCGACTGAGCGGCGACTTCCATACCAAGAAGCGAGGAGACGCAATGACTGTTTCAGACAGGTTGTCGCTCGGGCTGGTGTCGGTATTTCTCGCGGCTAGCGCCGCTTTCACGTCGGCGGCGCACGCGGCCGATCCGGTCACGCTCAACATCGTCGACGTGGCCGGCAATCTCCAGCTCACGCAAAAAGGCTTCGAGGCCTTCAAGGCGAAATACCCGAACCTCGTCGCCAACATCACGTACACCAACGCACCGGCTCCGCAGCTGCCAGGCAAGATCAAGGCGATGCAGGGCGCGGGCCGCTCCGACATCGATCTCGTGCTGACCGGCACTGACGCGCTCGCCGCGGGCATCGAACAGAATCTGTGGATCAAGCTGCTGCCGGACAACGCCGCGCAATTCCCCGGCGTGCTCGACAAATACGCGCCGGGTCCGCGCAAGATGCAGGATCTCGCGCAAGGTTACGGGCTGGAGGTCGCGTATATGCCGGCCGGTCCGCTGCTCGAATACAACCCCGCGAAGGTCAGCGATCCGCCGAAAACGCCCGAGCAGTTGTTGCAGTGGTGCAAGGCGCACCCCGACAAACTGATCTACGCGCGTCCGGCGAATTCCGGCCCGGGCCGCACGTTCCTGATGGGCTTGCCGTATGTACTCGGCGATAAAGACCCGCAGGACCCGATTCACGGCTGGGACAAGACGTGGGCCTTTCTCAAGCAGTTGAACGACTGCATTCCTTATTATCCGGGCGGCACGTCGGCGGTCATGAAGGAACTCGGCGAAGGCACGCGCGACATGACCGTCACCGTGACGGGCTGGGACATCAATCCGCGCGCGCTCGGCATCGTGCCGGCGGAATTTCGCGTGCAGGCATTCGACAACATGACGTGGGTGAACGACGCGCACTACATGGTGATTCCGAAGGGCGTGCCGAAGGAAAAGCTCGACGTCATCTACAAGCTGATGAACTTCATGCTGGAGCCGGCGCAGCAGGCGTTGACCTATGACGACGGCTACTTCTACCCCGGTCCGGCGATCAAGGGCGTGACCGTCGATCAGGCGCCCGCGCACAGCCAGGACGTGCTGAAGAAGTACGGCCGCCCGGAATACGCGAAGCTGCTGGCCGATCGTCCGCATGCGTTGCCGTTGAATGCGACCGCGATGGTCGCGGCGTTCAAAAAGTGGGACACCGAAGTCGGCGCACAGAAGACCAAGTAAGCCGCGCGAGAGCCATGCCATGCCGTGGCTCCTATCGTGCAGCGCCTGACCCGTCACGCGTATCAGGAAACCGCCATGAAGCATCACTTTGAGCAGTTGCGGCTCGACTCGGTGAGCCGCAGTTTCACGAACGCGGAAGGCCAGGCGGTCGCGGCATTGCAGGGACTCGATCTGACGATCCGGCGTGGCGAGTTCATCGCGTTGCTGGGGCCGTCCGGTTGCGGCAAATCCACCGCGCTCAATTGCATCGCCGGATTGCAGCCGCTGACCGGCGGCGGTATCTGGCTCGACGAAAAACGCATCGACGTATTGCCGCCTGAAAAGCGCGGCTTCGGCATGGTGTTCCAGAACTACGCGCTGTTTCCGCATATGAGCGTGCTGGATAACGTCGGCTTCGGCCTGAAGATGCGCGGTATCGCGAAGATCGATATCGCGCGGCGCGCGCGCGAAGCTTTGCAGCTCGTGCAACTGATCGGGCATGAGCACAAACTGCCCGGACAACTGTCTGGCGGACAGCAGCAGCGCGTAGCGATTGCGCGCGCTATCGTGATCGAGCCGCCGCTGATTCTGATGGACGAACCGCTGTCGAATCTCGATACGAAACTGCGCATTGAAATGCGCGCGGAAATTCGCCGTATTCATAGTCAGCTCGAACGCGCGACGCTGTACGTGACGCACGATCAGGACGAAGCGTTGTCGATGGCCGACCGCATCGTCGTGATGAAAGAGGGCGTGGTGCAGCAGGTGGCGTCGCCGCAGGAGGTCTATACGCGGCCGCGCAATCTGCATGTTGCGCGTTTCATGGGGTATCGCAACGTGGCCGAATTCACGCTCGAAGGCACGCAAGGCGAAGGCGTCGCGGTCAACGCTAACGGCGTGCGTCTGATCGGCACGCCGATGGCAGGGTTCAACAGCAAACGCGTGAATGTAGCGCTGCGTCCCGAGGATATGGAACGTGCCGCGCCGGGCTCGGAGAATGCGTTCGATGCGCACGTCACCACGGTCGAATACGGCGGCCACGATTCGCTCTTGCGCGTGAAGACCGCATTCGGCGATGTATGGGCGCGGGTGGCCGGCGACTATATCGAGGGCGAGCATATCCGCCTGCGGGTGCAGCCGTCGCGTGTGCTCGTGTATGACGCCACGGACGCGTCATGAACACGCCCACGCTATCGCCGCAGCTCGCCCCGCGCGACGCCAAAGCCTGGCTCATCGCGCCGGCGTTTCTCTTCATCGTCGCGGTTTTCATCTATCCGTTTGCATACGGTCTGGTGCTGTCGTTCCGGCCGATGAACGGCGGCGGCCTGTGGGCCAACTATCTGACGTTCTTCACCGATACGTCGATGTGGCCGACGATCTTCGTCACGCTGAAACTCGCGGTGCCGGCCACGCTGATCAACGTCGGCGTGTCGGTGCCGGTGGCGTTTGCATTGCGCCGGCACTCGCCGTATCAGAAGCTCGTCACGACCCTGCTGGTGATTCCGGTGACGCTCGGCACCGTGCTGATCGCCGACGGCATGCTGACCTATTTCGGCCCCAACGGCTGGTTCCCACAGGCGTTGCACGGCCTGCATCTGTACACACGCGAGGTGCGTCTCACGCATAACTATTGGGGCGTACTGATCTCGCTGATCGTGTCGGGTTTCCCGTTCGCGTTTTTGCTGACGCTGTCGTACGTGACCGGCATCGATCCGACGCTGGCGAGCGCGGCGGCCACGCTCGGCGCGAATCCGTGGCAGCAGTTCCGGCGTATCTATCTGCCGCTGCTGGCGCCGGGTTTGACGATGGCCGCATGCCTGTCGTTCGTGCAGGCGTTCTCGGTGTTTCCGTCGGCCGTGCTGCTCGGCGCGCCTGCCGGTCCGACCCGCGTGATGTCGATCGCCGCCGCCGAAGCCGCGTTCGAAAGCTACGACTACTCGCTCGCGTCTGCGATTGCGATGGTGATGGGCTTCGTGCAACTGCTGGTCGTCGCTGCGTTGCTCGGCGCGCGCCGCTTCTTCTACAGCGGACCGGTGAGCGGAGGCAAAGGCTGATGACAACCGAGCATCGTACTGCGCAGCATGGGTGGTCCGCGTCATCCGGTTCGAAGGACGACGGCGCGCGCGAACCCGTCAAGCGCTACCGGCAGCGCAGCAGTGTGGCAGGCCGCCTCTGGAAAGCGCTGGTATGGGGCGTGATGGTGTTTTTCCTCGTCAACGTGGTGCTGCTGATCGCGACCGTCGCGGTCAATTCGATCGCGACGCGCTGGTTCGGCACGCTGTTGCCGCAAGGCTTCACGCTGCACTGGTACGTGCAGGCGTGGAGCGATTTCCAGTTGTCGAGCGTGTTGTGGGTCACCGTCGAAGTGGTCGGCGCGGTGGTGGTGCTGTCGGTGCTGCTCGGCGTGCCCGCCGCGTATGCGCTCGCGCGCGTGCAGTTTCCCGGCAAGCGCATCGCGATGCTCGTGTTCCTGTTGCCGCTGATGGTGCCGCCCGTCACATACGGCATTCCGATGGCGACCGTGATGTACAAGGTCGGCCTCGCGGGCACGCTCGCCGGTGTGATTCTCGCGAACCTGGTGCCCGCGCTCCCGTTCGTGATTCTGGTGATGACGCCGTTCATCGAACAGATCGATCCAAATCTCGAAGCGGCGGCGCGCATTTTCGGCGCGAATACGTTCCGCTATTTCCGCTACGTGCTGTTGCCGCTGCTGGTGCCCGGCATGCTCGCGGCCGGGCTGCTGGTGCTGGTGCGTACCATCGGCATGTTCGAACTGACCTTCTTCACTGCGGGGCCGTCGACGCAAACGCTCGTGGTCGCGTTGTACTACGCTGTATTTTCAACCGGCGTGCGCGCGCCGCAATCGATCGACGCGATGGCGATGATCTATATGGCGATCACGCTGATCTGGGTGCTGATCGCGTTGCAATTCGTCAGCCCGACGCAGATCGTGTCGCGCGTGAAGGAGCAGCGGCGCTAAAGCGCTCGGGCGTTCAGGCGCTCAAACGCCGGATCATGCAGGCCAATCGTGGAGCACACGTTGACGAAGCGAAAGACCCCCGACGAATTGCGCAGCCATCGCTGGTACGGCGTGAACGATCTGCGCTCGTTCGGCCATCGTTCGCGCACCGCGCAAATGGGCTACAACCGCGACGAGTACGCAGGCAAACCGGTGATCGCGATCCTCAACACATGGAGCGAGATCAACGCGTGCCATACGCATTTCAAGCAGCGTGTCGAAGAGGTGAAGCGCGGCATCTGGCAGGCCGGCGGCTTTCCGATCGAACTGCCGGTGCAGACGCTCTCCGAGCCGTTCCAGAAACCAACCACCATGCTGTACCGCAATTTTCTCGCGATGGAAGCCGAGGAAACGCTGCGCTCGTATCCCGCCGACGGCGTCGTGCTGATGGGCGGTTGCGACAAGACCACGCCGGGTCTGCTGATGGGGGCGATTTCGATGGATCTGCCCGCGATCTTTCTGCCTGCCGGTCCGATGCTGCGCGGCAACTGGAACGGCGTCACGCTCGGCTCTGGCTCCGATTCGTGGAAATACTGGGCCGAATTGCGGGCGGGAAAAATCACGCAGGAGGACTGGCAGGGCATCGAGGGCGGCATCGCGCGCTCGCCGGGCCATTGCATGACGATGGGCACCGCGTCGACGATGACGAGCGCCGCCGAAGCGCTCGGCTTCACGCTGCCCGGTTTCGCGTCGACTCCCGCCGCCGATTCGCGTCACGCGCAGATGGCGGCGAAAACCGGCATGCGCATCGTCGAGATGGTGTGGGAAGACCTGAAGCCGTCGGACCTGATCACGGCGAAATCGGTGGATAACGCCGTGATCACCTGTCTGGCGCTATCCGGTTCGACCAACGCCATCGTGCATATGATCGCGCTGGCCCGGCGTGCCGGTATCGAGTTGACGCTCGATCGTTACGACGAGCTTTCGCGCCGTACGCCGGTGCTCGCGAACATCCGGCCGACCGGTGCGTATCTGATGGAGGATTTTTTCTATGCAGGCGGTTTGCGCGCGATGCTCGCCGAACTGGGCGATCTGATCGACCGCTCGCAGCAGACCGTCAACGGCCATACGCTGGGCGAGAACCTCGAAGGTGCGCAGATTTTCAACGACGACGTGATTCGCCGCCGCGACAAGCCGCTGCTGCCGGACAGCAGTCTTGCAGTGCTGCGCGGCAATATCGCGCCCGACGGCGCCGTGATCAAACCCGGAGCAGCCGAGCCACGCTTACTGGTGCATACCGGCCGCGCGGTGGTGTTCGCCGACTACAACGAGATGGCCGCGCGGATCGACGACGAAGCGCTCGATATCGACGAGACCTGCGTGATCGTGCTTCAGCACGCCGGTCCGGTCGGTGCGCCCGGCATGCCCGAATGGGGGCAACTGCCGATACCGCGCAAACTGCTGCAGAAGGGCGTGCGCGATATGGTGCGCATCTCGGATGCCCGCATGAGTGGCACGAGTTATGGCGCGTGCGTGCTGCATGTCGCGCCGGAATCTTTCGTGGGCGGTCCGTTTGCGCTGGTGCAAAGCGGCGACATGATCGAACTCGACGTGCCCCGGCGCAGGCTCAACCTGCTGGTATCCGACGAGGAGCTCGCGCGCCGCATGGCAGCGTGGATCAAACCCGCGCCGCGTTTCACGCGAGGCTATGGCGCACTGCATCAGCAGCATGTGATGCAGGCAAATCAGGGTTGCGACTTCGATTTTTTGCAGCGAGGCGGCGCGCACGCGGCCTCGGCCCTGGCTCCGGTTTCGCCGCAGGACGGGGAGAAGCCTGGCGAGCCGGAAATTCACTGAGTTCACCTGGGGGCCGTTGCCAGTGCCGTGGAACTGCCGGAGAGCGGCGACACGTCGAGAGGGGGAGCGCGATGCGGCGGCGCTGCATCGCGTGATTCCCTTCAGCATTGCAATTGCTACAACTCAGTACCCCACGCGATACACGCGCCCCGTTTGCGCCCCTTCCAAGCTACGCAGATACGCCTGCGCTGCACGCTGCGCGCTCACCGGTTCGAAGCCGCGAAAGTAAGGCGCATAAGCTTCCATCGATTCGGTCAGCACAGTCGGGCTCACGAGATTGATACGGATGCCGCGCGGCAATTCGATCGCCGCGCCGCGCACGAAACCTTCGAGCGCGAGATTGACGGTCGTCGCGTTCGCGCCCTCGCGAATCGGCTCGTCGGCGACGATGCCGCTCGTCAGCGTGAACGAGCCGCCGTCGTTCACATACGACTGCGCGGCCAGCACGACGTTGATCTGGCCCATCAGCTTGTCGCGCAGGCCGATCCAGAACTGTTCGATGCTCATTTCCGTCAACGGACCGAAGTGCAATTTGCCCGTGGTAGTGACCACGCCATCCACCTTGCCGATCTCGCGAAAGAGCCGCTCGATGCTCGCGGGGTCGGTGCTGTCGACGCGATGCGCGCCACGTGTCGCGCCCACTTCGATCACTTCATGACGCGCCTTCAATTCCGCACTGACTGCCTGGCCGAGCGTGCCGGTGGCGCCGATCACGACGATCTTTTTCATCTGCTGCTCCATCTTGGGTTGACTTGCCGACGATTGTCCTGGTGCAGGGTCGAAAGAAAAAGTCGTTGCCGCGCGCAGGTCCTTAAACCGTGGGTTTCCAATCGAAGGGGGTGAAACAAACGCAATGACGAACGCAAAGCGCGGACAAAACAATACGCGCACCATTATTCAAACGGTGCGCGCAGCGTTATTCGCTGATTAATAAGACGAGACGCCGGAATTCAAACATCGGCGCCCGCTTCAAAACCTATTTCACGCGATGTAATTCGATCACGCGAGTAGGCCGCAAATGATTAAGGGCGTAATGAATGCGTCCACGATCGCGCCAACTGCCAGCTGGACGCGAGTCGTCGAATTGGTGATCCTGCGAATAAGGGGCTTGCGGCTCGACCATGCCCTTGTCGATCACCGTGTATCCCGGTTCGAGCGCGAGCAGCAAGTGATTGCCGCCGACCCGGCTGTCGAAGCCTGCCATGCCGTCGCGCGACTCGGGCACGCTGTTGACGTGCGTCGCGTTAGTGGTGGTGATCTCGTCGGCTGCAATCGGGCTGTGGCCCGCTATGCGTGCGGCTTCGAGGTTCTTGCCGTCGGTGTCGACCGTGCTGTCGTGCGTGCGGTCGTTATGCAACTCGGTCGAATTCGGCCCGCTGGTGCGCGGTTGAGTGCCGGTGTCTGCTTGCTTGTCGATATCGCTGTTCATCATGCAATCTCCTTGAAGAGGACATGGTTGAAGTGCAGCAAAACCCGTTCCGCCTGATGTCAGGCTCACGCATACGCTTGCCTGAAGGACCTGCAATGCGCCTGCAACGCGGTGCGCAGCGTGTCATTTCATCCGGTGATTGCGTCGTGAATTCTTTTCGTTTTTTTTAATGGACGCGTATTTTCTACAGAGTATGATCTTACTCCGACGAGTGAAGCACGGTTAAATTGACGACATGGCCCCGACTAATTCATCATGGTCGGAAACAACGAAAAGGCCAACGAAAGGCCGCGCTACTCAAAACATTTTTACGGGGCCGTCAGGGCGGGTGACACATGCACTTCGATGCTGCATTCACACATCGCGGCTATTTGTTGAATTGCGCGCCGGCGCGCGCGGGCGATGGAACATGGCAACCTTATGTAGTCATCTCACGCTCGAGCGACGGCGAACTGGTCGCCAACCGCTTCTTCCCCTCAGAGCTGCGCTTTCCCGATGAAGCCGGAGCCATCGCTCATGCGCGTGACTGGGCGGTGCGCTGGATCGACGCTAGCAGCGTGACTATCTGAAGCGTTATCCGTCTTCATTCCGAACGCCGCAGATCGTGAAGCGGCCCTCAAGTCCATCGTTGCCTCTTAGTGTCCCGTGCAGTCGTCGTGCCATGCCGCATGTACGCGAGCGGCATGCCAGTTCTGGCCGGTGTCGCGCGAACCGCGGGAAAACGCGGTAATCTCTTGGCATATTTCACTTCGAACCGTGTTCATGCACGGTGCTGTCTTTATGCCTAATGTGCCCGACCATAACTGGGGTCTCGAACAGATCGTCGCCGACTTGCGGGCGTCGCGTGAAGAGTTGCATCGCACGCGGCATCCGCTTGGTATTCGCGAGTTGCCTTCGCGCGAAGCGGTGGTCAATATCGTCGCCGGTTTGCGCGCGGCGCTCTTTCCCACGCATTACGGCGCGCCCGATCTGACCGACGAAACCGTCGACTACTACGTCGGCCATACGCTCGAAAGTACATTGCGGCTGCTCGCGGAACAGATTCGCCGCGCGTTGCGGTTTCTGCCGGAGTTCGGTGCGACATCCGAGGCCGAGCTGAAGCAACGTGCGTTCGATGTCGCGCGCGAATTCGGTACGCAGTTACCGGGGATTCGCGCGCTGCTGGTCAGCGACATTCAGGCTGCGTTCACCGGCGACCCCGCCGCGCAGCACATCACCGAAATTCTGCTCTGCTATCCGGGCGTCTGGGCGATGACGCATCATCGGCTCGCGCACGCGCTGCATCGCCTTGGCGTGCCGTTGCTCGCGCGTTTCATCAACGAGATCGCGCACTCGGCGACGGGCATCGACATTCACCCTGGCGCGACGATCGGGCCGAGCTTCTTCATCGACCACGGCACGGGTGTCGTGATCGGCGAGACGGCGATCATCGGCGAGCACGTGCGTGTGTATCAGGCGGTGACGCTCGGCGCGAAGAGCTTTGCCGCCGATAACGACGGCACGCTGATCAAGGGCAACGCGCGGCATCCTATCGTCGAGGACCACGTCGTCATTTATGCGGGCGCGACGATTCTCGGACGTGTGACGATCGGGCGCGGCTCGGTGATCGGCGGCAATGTGTGGCTCACGCACAGCGTGCCGCCGGGCAGCAGCGTGTCGCAGGGGAAGGTTCGCGAAGGCGAGCGCACCGACGCGGGCGGGAAATGATGCGGGCGTTATTCGCCTCGTTGCCGCAGGGCGAATAAGTTGCTTTGGGTGCGGCTACGTTCATCTGCTTCTTCATGCAGTTGAGCGCGGCCGCCAGCATGCACCACTCATGTATATAAACGCCGTGACCTTCGCATCAGGCGCTACACACCCGGCGTCAGCCGTTTCGCAGATACCGCAGCAAAGGCATCTCGTGAACGCCGTGCAACCACACATGCTCGCCGATAAAAAACGCCGCCGCCCACGACGCGGCCACGACGATCAGATCGCAACTGCCGCTCTTCCACAGATTCAGCGAATGACGTCCGGCGATCCACGGCACGCCTAGCGGATTCGGCCAGTCCGCGAACAGATGCATCAGGCCGCCGCACGCGAATCCGAAAGCAGGCGCGGCATACAGCGAATGCCCGAGCCAGTGATACGACCCGGCGAGCAACGCGAGCCATCCCACACCCCAATGAGTCAACGTGCGATGCGTGATCCACAAACGTCGCGCGCGTGACCACCACGCGACTTCGAGCCAGTCGGGCGCGGTGCTGCCCCAGATGCCCGTGAGGAAACTCAACAGTACGTCGAGATGAAATGCATTGCTGCCGCTGACGCGGGCGACGACTGCCGCTGCGATGACGCCGGCTGCGAAACCGGTTGCGTGATGTGCTTTGCTGGATGCCATCGAAAGACTTGCGGCGCACTACGTCGCCTGAAACCGGAAGGGCGGCTATGTTCGCAGATGAGCCGATAAAAAAATAGCCGCTGTGCGAGATAAAAAATTCGCACAGCGGCAGGGTCTTCTGAATGCGATGACGTTGCAGCGGCATCGCACTCACATTGCAATCACACGAGGCCGAAACTCAGGTCGCGCAGCGTGCAATATCGAAGCGCATTTCCGGTTCCGGTGGATCGTCCGGCGCATTAGCGGGATGCATGACCTTGATGACCGAGCCGGTATTGGTTGGCGTCAGCGTGACGAAGTACGAGTTGTTCGAATCCGAGCCGACCGCGAGTTGCGTGGCGATGCCGGCGTGCGACGTGCGTACGCGCGACAAACGTCCTTCGAGGCAGTTGGCGATATCGGCGGGCGCGCGTTGCGAGGACACGTACACGAGCGGGATAGACGCATCGCGCGTAGGGCCGGAAGAACCGCAAGCGGTGAGGCAGGCAGTGACGGCGGTGAGGGCAACAGCAGGGGCGAGCAGGAGAAGTCTTTTCATGGTCCGATCGTCGGCGTTTCCGATGATGCATGGAAACGTGGTGCGCGGGCGAAGCGC